>NZ_JBXWOS010000003.1:0-334714 GCF_059611005.1 Ruegeria sp. CDSB117 | reverse complement strand
GTGGTAGCCCGTAGGGGAATCGAACCCCTCTTTCCAGGTTGAAAACCTGGCGTCCTAACCGATAGACGAACGGGCCACGCTGGCTTGTGGAGGGCCTTTTACGGTTTACCTCTGACCCCCGCAAGCCGAAAAATGCAGGGATGCGAAACTTTTTTGGCAAGGCTGGATATGGGCTCAGTTTGCCTCTGCCACGTCCTCCAGTCTCAGCTGAACGCTTTGCCGTCCACCCCATGTGTTCACCTCAAGCCGTCCGGCGAAATGAAAGCGCGCGCCGCCATGGTTGGACAGCTTTTCCCCCATCGGTCCGTCAAAAGCTCCAAAGGCAATGGCATCAAGGCCACCACCAACCCCGTCGGACAGCGACAGTTTCAGATGGGAGTCGCCGACGCGCTTGGCAAAGCGCACCTGCAGGTCCGGCAACGCATAGCGTGGGGCAGGGGCGCTGGCCCCGAAAGGACCGGCTTTTTCTATCTGTTCGATCAGATCGACCGAAGCTGCGCCCGGCATAAGCGCTCCGTCTAGCTTCATGTCTGCAGGACCGCCTTTGCCCGCGCCTTGCTTGGCCAACAACTCGCTGAGGCGTTCCATGGCCGGTTCCAACTGATCCCGCATAACGGTCAGCCCTGCGGCCATCTTGTGCCCGCCGCCTTTGACCAAAAGTCCCTCAGCCGCCAATCGTTGGATTGATGCCCCCAGATCAACGCCAGAAACCGACCGTCCTGAACCCTTGCCTTCATCACCATCAAAGCCGATGACAATGGCGGGTCTGTTGGCGTTTTCCTTGAGGCGGGATGCCACGATGCCGACAACGCCGGGATGCCACCCTTCGCCCGCCGCCCAAACCAGAGGAGCCTCCAATCCGCGTTTCTCGGCCTGTTCCAGTGCTGCCGCACGTACTGCGTTTTCGATATCACGACGCTCGGTGTTCAACTCATCCAACCTTTGAGACAGCGCTTCAGCTTCGGTCATCGAGTCCGTGCTCAGCAGTCGCGCGCCCAGATCGGCCTGACCGATCCGCCCGCCCGCATTGACGCGCGGACCCAGAAGAAAACCCAGGTGATAGCTGGTAGGGGCTGAATCCATGCGCGCCACATCCGACAGCGCCACTAATCCGGGCCGCTGCCGCTGTGCCATGACCTTAAGGCCTTGCCGCACCAGCGCCCGGTTCGCGTCGATCAGCGGGGCCACGTCTGCAACGGTTGCCAATGCCACAAGATCCAGCAGCCCGATCAGGTCGGGACCCTTAACCTCAGCCTCTCGCAGTTGCCGCCCGGCCTCAATCAGCATCAGAAACACCACGCCAGCGGCGCAGAAATACCCCAAATCTCCGCTTTCATCCTGCCGGTTCGGGTTCACTACAGCCACGCAATCCGGCAGCGTTTCACCACCAAGGTGGTGGTCCAGCACAATAACATCCGCGCCTTTTGCCGCCGCGATAGGTTCGTGGCTGAGCGTTCCGCAGTCCACGCAGATAATCAAGTCATGCGCAGCCGCCAGTTCCTGCATTGCAGGCACGTTCGGCCCATAACCCTCATCAATTCGGTCTGGCACATACAGCGTGGCTTGCAGCCCCATCTGACGCATCCAGACAAGCAACAAAGCCGCCGAACTGCCCCCATCGACGTCGTAATCGGCAAAAACCGCGATCCGCTGCTTGTTTCGGACAGCTTCCAAAAACCGCGTTGCGGCGGTCTCCATATCTTTCATGGACCGGGGATCGGGTAGCAATTCCTTCAGCTTTGGTTCAAGAAAGCTTTCGGCTTCCATGGGTGGCACTCCGCGCCGTGCCAGAACCTGACATAACGCACGTGGCAGCCCGGACTGTTGCACCAGCATTTCCGTGGCCCGTTCGACCTCGGCCTCCGGTCCGATCCAACGCCGCCCGGTCAGTGACTGCTCAACCCCTAAAAAGCTCATGCCTGCCTCTCATATGCTAAGGCCGGACCCTCTCGGATCCGGCCTCATTGTATCTATCGAAACCTCTGCCAAAGGCAAAGGTGCAAGCCATCACGCGTTGTCGTGCGGCCAGGTTGGCGTGCGGTAGGACATGCGGCGCACCGAACCGGTTTTGGAACGCATCAGCAGGGTGGTGGTTTCAACCCAGCCCGGCTGGCGTTTGATCCGCGGCAGCAAAGAGCCACCCGTCACGCCAGTTGCAGCAAAGATCACGTCTGCGGTTACCATCTCATCGCGAGAATAAACGCGATCCAGATCGGTGATACCCGCCTTGGCGGCGCGGCCACGCTCGTCGTCGTTGCGGAACAGCAGGCGGCCAAAGATCTGACCACCCATGCATTTCAGCGCGGCAGCGGCCAGAACGCCCTCGGGGGCGCCCCCCTGGCCCATATACATATCGATGCCGGTCTCTTCACTTTCGGCACAGTGCATGACGCCGGCCACGTCACCATCGGTGATCAGGCGGATCGAGGCACCGGTTTCGCGCACTTCAGCGATCATCGCTTCGTGGCGGGGACGCTCCAGAATGCAGACGGTGATGTCGGCAGGCTTGCAGCCTTTGGCATTGGCCAGCGCTTCAACACGCTCGCGTGGGCTCATGTCGAGGTTCACGACGCCTTCCGGAAAGCCCGGACCAATGGCCAGCTTGTCCATATAAACATCGGGTGCGTGCAGCATCGAGCCGCGCGGCCCCATCGCGATCACGGTCAGCGCGTTCGGCATGTCCTTGGCGGTCAGAGTCGTGCCCTCAAGCGGGTCCAGCGCGATGTCCACACCGGGGCCGTTTCCGGTGCCGACCTCTTCGCCAATATACAGCATCGGTGCTTCGTCACGCTCGCCTTCGCCGATGACAACCACGCCGGCAATGTCCAGCAGGTTCAGCTGTTCGCGCATCGCGTTTACAGCCGCCTGATCCGCAGCCTTTTCGTCACCACGTCCGACCAGCGAGGCCGAGGCCAGTGCGGCCTGCTCTGCGACCCGTGCAAGGCCCAGAGACAACAGGCGGTCGTTGAAATCGATTTTGGCAGCGCTCATTTTACGTATCCTCAGGTCAATAAAGGCGTTTCATCGGGCATAGCCTGCGTTTTATGCAGGCCGCAAGGGTCAAACCTCTTCAATCCGCAATGCGACGGGTTCCCCCGACACGACATCGGTCGCGCGAAGCCCTTCCAAAGCGACATCCAAAGTGGCTCGCGTGGTTTTGTGGGTCACAATCAGAACCGGCGCGGTGGCTTCGGTGTGCCCGTACTGGCGCATTCGATCGATCGAGACACCCGCGTCACCCAGAATGGCGGCCACTTTGGCCAGCGCACCGGGTTTGTCGAACAGTGCGAGGCGCAGGTAGTAGGGGGCGGGCAGGCCGGTAATGGCGGGTTTTGCGTCTTCCAACGTTGCTGCTGGGCGGCCAAAGGTCGGAATTTGCAATCCGCGCGCCAGATCGCAGACGTCGCCCATCACGGCGCTTGCCGTTGGACCTTCGCCCGCACCGGGGCCGCGCAGGACGACCTGATCGACTGCGTCGCCTTCGATAACCACCATATTGGTGCCGCCTTCCAGCTGACCCAAAGGTGAGCCGCTGGGTACAAGGCACGGCTGCATCCGCTGTTCCAGACCGCGTGCCGAGCGCTGAGCGACACCCAGCAGCTTGATACGATAGCCCATGTCGGCTGCCTGATGAATGTCATCCAGACTGATATGCTGAATGCCTTCGATCTGGATGCCGTCAAAATTCGGTTTGGTGCCAAACGCGATCGAGGACAACAGCGCCAACTTATGCGCCGCGTCGATGCCGCCCACGTCCAGGTTCGGGTCAGCCTCGAGATAGCCCAGTTCGGCGCATTCTTCGAACAGCGCGTTATACCCTAGTTCCTGTGATTGCATCCGCGTCAGGATATAGTTGCAGGTGCCGTTCATCACGCCCATGACGCGGGTGATCTCGTTCCCGGCCAGCCCCTCGGTCAGGGATTTGATCACGGGGATACCGCCCGCAACGGCGGCCTCAAAACGGATCACACGGCCTGCGGCCTCGGCTTTTTCAGCCAGCTCCTGACCGTGAATGGCCAACAAAGCCTTGTTCGCGGTCACCACATCCTTGCCAGCGGCCAACGCGGCCTCGACAGATGCTTTGGCGGGGCCGTTTTCGCCGCCCATAAGTTCGACAAAGATATCGACATCGTCGCGCTGCGCCAATGAGACGGGATCAGTCTCCCATGCATACTCCGACAGGTTCACGCCACGGTCTTTGTTTGCGTCGCGCGCAGAAACAGCGGTGATTTCGATCGCGCGACCTGTACGCGCCTGCAGCAGGTCGGCATGGCGGCGCACGATCCGCACGACACCCACGCCAACTGTTCCCAAGCCGGCAATTCCCAGCCGCAGCGCCTGTGTCATCCCGTGGGTTCCTTTCCGCTCGAATGTCCTTGGTTTCGGGCTGTTTGCCCGTTCAAAGGTGCCTTAACGGGTTCGGCGTCGAGGCGCAATCCGAGACAGCGGTAACAGTCGGTTGAAACGCGAAAGGTCAGTTGGTTTGCGCGTTCTGCAGCGCTTCGGCCCTTTTGGCCAGCGCTTCGCGGCGCGCGGTTAGGTCTTCTTCAACCTCGGCCGCTTCGTTCACGGGATCTATGGGCGGGCCAAGAATGTCCTGAAGTGGGACCAGCTTCGGATACGCGGCCGAGCGCACATTCGGCTGTTCGCGTCCTTCCAATTCCGGGAAGTCCGTGCAGGCTGCGCAAGTCAGGAGCAGAACCAAAAGTGGCAGGGGCTTCATACCGAACCCTTTCAATGGAGACTGACCCCGTGATGCACCTTTTGCGGCGGTCGTTCAAGCGGGGTTCTATATGAACGCTTGTTCATATACGGTGGCAGTATGGCACGTACCCAAGGCTCACACTCCGATATCACCGGCCCGCGCATTCGAAAAGCAGCGCTGGGGCTGTTTGCCCGACATGGCTATGCCGCTGTATCCATGCGCCAGATCGCAAAAGATGTGGGTGTGCAGGCGGGGGCGTTGTACAACTACACGCCCGACAAGCAAAGCCTGCTGTTTCGCCTGATGCAGGATCACATGCAGGATCTGTTGGCCGCTTATGGTGAACTTGAAAAACCCGCTGATGCCGAGACCGCGCTGCGCCGCTTTGTCGGCTTTCACATTCGGTTTCATATGGAGCGACCGGATGAAGTCTTTATCGCCTATATGGAGCTGCGCAACCTCACGCCCGAAAACTTCTCGGAAATCGAAGGCCTGCGCCGGGCCTATGAGGATTCGCTTGAAGCTATTTTGCGGGACGGTCTGCAGGCTGGGCTGTTCTCGGTTGCCGATACCAAGATCGCGACCCTGGCCGTGATCGCCATGCTGAACGGTGTGATGACATGGTACCGCGCTGGCGGTCGTTTGTCGCTGGACGAGGTCGAGCAGGTCTATTGGGATATGGTCAGGCGCGCCGTAACTGCCTGACCAGAATTTCTTTTTCAGTGCGCCGCGCGAATGAATGTGCCGTTGCGCAATTCTTTGAACGCTTGTTCCAGTTCGGCCCGCGTGTTCATGACAATCGGTCCGTGCCAAGCAACAGGCTCATCAATCGGCGCGCCCGAGATTAACAGAAACCGAACCCCTTCTGGACCGGCCTGGACTGTGACCTCATCACCGGTTCCGAACCGAACCAGAGTGCGGTCACCGGACAGATCGCGAATGTTGACCTCTTGTCCCGCGACTTCTTTCTCCAAAAGCACGCCGGTGGGTTGTGATGCATCGGCAAAGGCCGCCTGACCTTGGAAGATATAGGCAAACGCTCGGCGGTAGGTGTCGATGCGAAAGGTCTTTTTCACGCCAGCCGGAACCTGAATGTCCAAGTACTGCGGGTCGGCGGCAATACCGTCTACCGGGCCGGTTTTGCCCCAGAACTCACCAACAATAACGCGCGCAGTGGTGCCGTCATCATCAATGACCTCGGGGATCTCTTTGCTTTGGACATCCTGATAGCGGGGGGCTGTCATCTTTTGATCTGACGGCAGATTGCCCCACAGCTGGAAACCGTGCATTTGGCCCGCACCGTTTCCCTTGGGCATTTCCTGATGCAGGATTCCGGACCCAGCGGTCATCCACTGAACGTCGCCTGCGCCCAAAGTGCCGGTGTTGCCCAGCGAATCCGAATGCTCGACCGAGCCGGACAGGACATAAGTTATGGTTTCGATGCCGCGATGCGGATGCCAAGGGAAGCCTGCCTGATAATCCTTGGGGTGATCATTGCGGAAGTCGTCGAACAACAGGAACGGGTCAAGCTCGGACGGGTCCTGAAATCCGAAGGCCCGGTGCAATTTGACGCCTGCGCCTTCCATGGTCGGCATGGCTTTGCGGGTTTCCAATGTTGGTCTAAGGGACATGATGGCCTCCTGAATTTGTGGGCATCATGTATGCTGTTGGCGATATGCGTCAATTTGCGTGCAAACACGGGTGCTGTGCGCAATTCCATAGTCGGCTTCCCTCTGTTTTTCGGCAGACAAAGCGGATAAACCCGGACCGAGCAGAGCAGGGGACGTCAATGCAACAAGAAATTCTGGCCACGGTCCGACCTTCATCATCCAGACGTTGGATAGGGGTGGGGATGCTGTCGACCGTGGGTGTGCTGGTCATCTATGTCGCTTTGACCACGCCACCAGAACCGGCCTGGCTTGTTTTTTTGCTTGTCGTTGGTGTGGCGGCGTTCTGGCTGGCCTATCGCATGTGGCAAGCCACCAGCGATTGGATCGAGCTGACAGAGACTGAATTGCGGACCGGATCGGGGCAGGTGATTACGCGTATCGAAGATATCGAGACCATCGATCAGGGGGTGTTTGCGTTCAAACCGTCAAATGGATTTTTGTTGAGGACAAAGGAAAGCGCAGGAAACAGCTGGGCACCGGGACTCTGGTGGCGATTGGGGCGCCGTGTTGGCATCGGCGGCCTGACCACGGCCGCCGAAACAAAATTCATGATACAGGTGCTACACCCACTGGCTCTACATCCTGCTGACAGAAGTGATCAGAAACGTTCCCCTTGACGATTGGAACAAAACGCGGTCGCGTGAAAACAAAGTTATTGAATGTGTGATCTCTGTCCAGCCAAGTGGTGTTCAGCAATGGAACGTAGTCTTTCGACGTTTCGACAATGATCAAAGTGTCCAAATCCGCCATTTCCGGAAGCAATTCAACCAAAGGGTCGAGGTTGTCATTGGTCCAATTGCCCTCGAACCCGCAAGTTGTCGACCACTCAATTCTATAGCGCTCTTCTGTACCCGCATCTACATCTGCAGCGATGTACTGGATTACCGACAAACGCATTTTTAGCGGTGAATTGTCGGTCACCATACGGTTGTATACCAAATACATGGATTCCGCATAGTTATCGGTAATTGCATCCTCACCTTCACGTGAAATCAAGTCACTTACTGTGTACGCAGCTTTTAGGTTGGCGGTGTTTTCGCGAAAACCATCAAAGTACGTATATGTAAGTGTAACAGTCCATACGAGGAGAGGTAAAATAATAGCCGTCTCCACGGACAGGTTGCCGTTTTCGTTGCTCGCAAAAGTGCCAAGCGATTGACGGATACGTGTAGCAATACGCGTCATTTTAAGGCTCCTGAACAAAGGTCGTCGTCGACGTAAGAGTGACCAGACCATCTTCGCCTGACAGAGCTCGCCCCATTGCCGTAGTGGGAAATACTGGATCGACCTTTGCACAGGCGCGCATGATCATCAGTGCGTTGGATCCGCCGTTTTGGAACACGGTAACAGGTTGAACCTCTTCCGCTCTGTCAACGCAGGTGGGCTCGACCGGAAAATCCAAAACGCCACGCGGATTCTGAACAATCATCTCCAATAGCAGGTTGTCAGAGCATGCGTGCATAACAACCATATGGTCGCAGATGGCATTCTTGATTGTATCGTGCTCAGTATCCGGCAAATTGATCCCAAGTCGAATGTCGCGCACGACCAGATCCATAGAGCGATCCAGCATCGCTTTCTGAATCGTGACCAACGAGTATTCGATGACGCCTAGAATGAAGAATATGTATAAAGGGAACAGTATGGCGAACTCGACGGTCAACGAACCGTCCTCAGTTCGTTTGAACCTGATCACTTTTCCCAGAGCTTTGCGGATCATTGCGTCAGTCTCAGTTGTTTGATTGAAACGGCAATGGAGTCAAAAACTTGTGAAAGCGAGAGGTTATCGTCGCCCAGGCCGCCGCCGTCGTTGACTTTGAAAAAGAAGCCGTCGCCGCTAGAACAGTTATCGATGACCGTGGCACCTGCTTCCGGTGCTTCGAATGCAATGCCATAGACATCAACGTTCTTAGCCTTGATCGCACCGCAAATATCACTCACCCTAGTGTTTTTGGTTCCGCTACCAATCGTTGTGAAGGCATTGTTGTACCAGTCTCGAGTGCGCTGGTATTCGAATGCATAGTTATACTCGGCGTTCCAGTCCAAGTTCACACGATTCCACAGTTCCGGGTAGGTCAGGCGGACGGATTCACCCTCTTCATTGAAGGGTTCCGTGTGTCCTCTTGTTCCCCTCCGGGTATATAAATACTCAGGTGGGTTTTCCGAGATTTGAACACTGTACTCACCGGAGCGGGTAAGCGTTCTGGTGCAGTCGTATTTAATCCATAATCCGGCGTCCCAGTCGTAATACTCGCGACAGTTCCTATATTCCCTTTCATAACTTGTGCTGGGATTGTACCAAACATCCGACAATCCATCGCGCAAGTCCTCGTCCAAAATCCAATTGCTGGTGTTCTGTCCGTCTGTCATGACAATCATGATCTTTTTGACATTAGATTCATATGCCAGTGGGCGGTTGCTAAAAGTCGGTGGAACGACTTTGGGGGGAATGTTTCCATCCGCGTCTTTTCCCGTTTCCGGATCAACTACGACATTCGGGTCGGCGTTCTGCGTTGACAGTCTGCTGATGACCGGCTGGAATTGGGGATCCAGCAGCGCGGCACCCCATTTGACTCCGATATCAATCGACGTGTTTCCGCCCGCAGTCATGGCGTTTATCTGTTTGTGCAGGTCAGTGACGATATTGGTTACCGGCGTGATGGAACTGCCGGCTCGGGTAGTGCAGACTGAAGAGGTGGGGGCTTCTCGATTATATCGGTCACTTTTGCCAAAGGGGTCGAAATGGGCCGTCCGATTGAGTGTTTTGTTCGGATCAATCCAAGATTCTTTGAATTGGTCTTCGATTGAAGTGTCCTTGAAATCCACGCAATGGGAATAACTGTGTTCCGTCGTAACACCCGGCATGTTGTCCAGAAGGTTCGCGCCAGCGTTCACCTGGTTGTTGTAGGGTATGATCGAGATAGAAATCTTGTCCGGGTCTTCGCCAAGATAGATCGTATCCACGAATTGTGAGGCGGCCTCTCGAAGCGCCTGTATTTTTGTTTTACCCGCCGTTGCGGATGGATCGCCCATAGAGCCGGAAATATCCAGAACCAACGCGATTTCGAGCGACCCAATGGCCTCTTCAGCAACGCTTGTTACCGAAGCTGTCAGTGTGGGATACCCAAAAAACCACATGAAATGTGTAGGGACGTCGACTTTAGCATTTGCGGTAACTTTTCTCGATCCGATGGTCGGATCATCAAAAACGATAGGTTCTTCGGTAAGATCGCCGCGGACGTCGGATTTCTCAATGTAAGAAATGACTACATCTTTTGGGGCAAGTTTTTGTTTGACGTTGGCCGCCGCAAGAACCGCACGGTCCAGAGTTCCTTGAAGGCTCGCTCGGTCACGCTCAAAATTCATAATGTCAACGCCGATACCTGCTGTCGCAAATATGAGCAAAAACCCAACAACCACAAAGATCGTGAATACGCCACCGTCCTCGTCGCGTGAAAAACGACGAGCAGCAGCGGCTGCGTTCCTATAATTCTTGGCGTTGCACTTAAATACGCGCATTTTCATCTAGCCGACCTCGCTGAGCAGATATCCGACGCTGCTAAGGAAAAGTTAACGTATGAAAACTAACGGCGAATCGTGGCGTGAATTGGGCGGAAGCGCCAGAGTTGTGGCAACTTTGGGCTGGAACCGTAGATAATTGAACGACTTTATCGCCTCTGTTTTCGGGCGAGCGACAATTTCTCAGGTGTTGAGCCCAACGCGCGACTCAGCCCGGTCTGAGCGCCTTAATGACGATTTCGGGTTTTATTGTTGCTTAATTATTGATCGTTTAGGCAATGGGTGCGACAAAACGACAGAACGCTCGTCGTTCGTCGGCACGGAGGATTAAATGACGGCCATTAATGAACCCAGCTTTCGCGAAAGTGTAGATTTGATGTTTAACAGGGCAGCGTCCCTTATGGACCTGCCACCGGGGTTGGAGGAAAAGATCCGTGTCTGCAACGCCACCTACACCGTTCGGTTCGGCGTCCGCCTGCGCGGCGATATTCATACTTTCACCGGCTACCGCTCGGTTCATTCCGAGCATATGGAGCCTGTAAAGGGCGGTATTCGTTACGCCCTTGCTGTGAACCAGGACGAGGTCGAGGCGCTTGCCGCTCTGATGACTTACAAATGTGCTCTGGTCGAAACGCCCTTTGGCGGATCAAAAGGGGGATTGTGCATCGATCCCCGTAAATACGAAGAGCACGAGTTGGAGCAGATCACCCGCCGCTTTGCCTATGAGTTGGCCAAGCGCGATCTGATCAACCCCTCGCAAAACGTACCCGCTCCCGACATGGGAACGGGTGAGCGTGAGATGGCGTGGATGGCGGACCAATATGCCCGGATGAACACGACGGACATCAATGCGCGCGCCTGTGTGACCGGTAAACCGCTGAATGCGGGCGGCATCGCCGGCCGGGTCGAAGCAACGGGCCGTGGCATCCAATACGCTCTGCGGGAGTTCTTCCGCCACCCGGAAGACATGCAAAAGGCAGGGTTGTCCGGCAAGCTGGATGGGAAACGTATCATTGTTCAGGGACTGGGCAATGTGGGCTATCATGCCGCAAAGTTCCTGAGCGAGGAGGACGGATCCAGAATTGTCGGCATCATCGAATGGGATGGTGCGCTGTATAATCCCGACGGGATCGACGTGGAATCCGTACGCCAGTGGATCGTCAAGCATGGCGGCGTTAGTGATTATCCCGATGCGACACACTCGGCCGAGGGTGGGGCAGTTCTTGAAGAAGAATGCGATATCCTCATCCCTGCTGCTCTGGAAGCGGTTATCAACCTGTCCAATGCAGACCGGATCAAAGCGCCTTTGATCATTGAGGCTGCGAATGGCCCGGTTACTGCCGGTGCGGATGAGATTCTGCGCAAGAAGGGCACGGTGATCATTCCGGACATGTACGCAAACGCGGGTGGTGTGACGGTCTCCTATTTTGAATGGGTCAAGAACCTCAGCCATATTCGCTTTGGCCGTATGCAGCGCCGTCAAGAAGAGGCGCGGCATGAGCTGATCGTCAGCGAGTTGGAGCGGCTGGACCGTTACCTAGGCGATGCCTGGTCGATGTCGCCGGACTTTAAGGCCAAGTACCTTCGCGGTGCGGACGAGTTGGAACTGGTGCGCTCGGGCCTCGATGACACGATGCGCATTGCCTATCAATCCATGCGCGAAGTCTGGCACAGCCGTGATGATGTCGAGGATCTGCGGACGGCGGCCTATATTGTGGCCATCGACCGTGTGTCCAAAAGCTATCGCGCTAAAGGGCTATGATGGTTTGAAATCATGGGTAGCCTGGCTTTGTCAGGCTGCCCCTACGATAAGGGCTGGCGGCCTCAACCCCGGCAGATACGCCGAAAACGGTAATGGCGGGCCGTGCCTGCGACAGGTAAGCTGCAGCGACAGAATCGATTACCGGAGTTTTCTATGTTGCGTATCGCCATTGCAGCCGCTTTGCTGGCCACCCCATTAGCTGCGGAAGAGACCAAAGAGCAAAGCTGCCAATATCAGGCAGACGTTGTTGCGGCGATCCAGAAGGCACGGCTGGACCGTGTAAAAGAGCGCAACGTGCCGCAGGCAGTTGCCGAAACCAGCCCGACTTGGCCCGAAAATTACAATGCTGCCATCCCGTTGATCGCACCTTGGGTCTACGAACAAAAGATGCGCGACGTGCGCAAAAAGGATCTGGGCGCCGCCTGGCTTGAGCTGTGTTTGCAGCAATAATCCACAGCCCCATCAATTCCCTGTGGACAAACGCGCGTCATACCCTTGGCGCGCGTTCTTGTTTCTGTCAGGTTTGACCCATGTCACTGCCCCCCGGATTTCTGGATGAACTGCGCACCCGCCTAAGCCTGTCTCAGGTCGTCGGGCGCAAAGTCATGTGGGATCAGCGCAAGTCCAATCAAGGCAAGGGGGACATGTGGGCGCCATGCCCGTTTCATCACGAAAAGACCGCGTCCTTCCACGTAGATGACCAAAAGGGGTTTTATTACTGCTTTGGTTGTCACGCCAAAGGCGATGCGATCAGCTTTGTGAAAGAGACCGAGAATGTCTCATTCATCGAAGCTGTTGAGATTTTGGCGCGTGAGGCGGGCATGCCGATGCCCGCACGTGATCCAAAGGCGCAGGAAAAACAGGACCGCCGGTCGCAACTGGCCGACGTCATGGAGCAGGCCGCGCAATTCTTCCGATTGCAACTCAAGACCGGGGCAGGGGGCGCGGCGCGAGACTACCTGACGCGTCGAGGATTGGATGCGCAGGCGTTGGACCGGTGGGAGATCGGGTTTGCGCCGGATGGCTGGCAAGGGTTGTGGGATCACCTGCGCGGAAAGAACGTGGCCGAGGACCTGATCCTTGGGGCCGGGCTGGCCAAACCTTCGAACAAGGGCAAAAAGCCTTATGATACGTTCCGCAATCGGATCATGTACCCTATCCGCGATCCGCGCGGGCGGTGCATCGCGTTTGGCGGTCGGGCAATGGACCCCAATGACAATGCGAAATACCTGAACTCGCCCGAAACGGAATTGTTCGACAAGGGGCGCAGTCTTTATAACCACGGCCCTGCGCGTCAGGCCGCAGGCAAAGGGCAACCTCTGATCGTGGCCGAAGGGTACATGGATGTGATCGCCCTGGTCGAAGCTGGATTTGGGGCGTCGGTCGCCCCATTGGGCACGGCGATCACCGAACATCAGTTGCAGCTCCTGTGGCGCATCTCGGATGAGCCGATCATCGCGTTGGATGGCGACACGGCCGGCCTGCGTGCCGCGATGCGGGCCGTTGATCTGGCGTTGCCACTGTTAGAGGCCGGGAAATCCCTACGCTTTGCTCTGATGCCCGAGGGCAAGGATCCCGATGATCTGCTGCGGGCTGAGGGTCCGGCAGCTGTGAAATCAGTGCTTGAAGGCGCGATCCCGATGGTCAAACTGCTGTGGCGGCGTGAGACAGAGGGCAAGGTGTTCGACAGCCCTGAACGCAAAGCTGCGTTGGATAAGTCACTGAGGGACAAGATCAAACTGATCCGCGACCCCTCGATCCGGGCGCATTACGGGCAAGAGATCAAAGACCTGCGCTGGCAACTGTTCCGCCCGCAACGTCAGCCGCAAAATCGCCAATGGCAGCCACGCGGCAAATGGCAACCTCCGAAACAACCAGCAACCCCAGGTGCGCGTTCATCTTTTCTGGCGTCTTCAGAAACCGCGGATATCCAGATGCGCGAGGCTGCAATTCTGGCAATCGCCATCCTGAATCCCACCGTTGTGGTTCAATTCGAACATCAGCTTGAAGAAATGGAGTGCCATGATCCCGATCATGCCGCCTTGCGCGCCGCCATCCTTCGGCATGCGATCGACGACCCAGAGCATCTGAAAGACCACATTTTTGAAACTTTGGGCGGCGAAATCCTTGAAAACCTGCTGGCCCTTCGCCATGTCGCAGTAATCCCTTGTGTGTTCAAACCAGGCGACGTCGAAAAGGCCGAGATGACTCTGGCCGAGGAACTCGCGAAAATCAAAGCGCTCCGGGGATTGGATGCCGAGATTGCCGAAGCTGCAGAGGAACTGTCTGATCTGGCTGATGAAGCGCTGACATACCGGCTGGCCCAGGCCGCCGAAGAGCGTAACCGCACAAGCCGCAGTCAGAACGAGGATAGGGCGGTTTTTGACATCGCCGATAACGGCGCACGAATCAACCGCGACGAGAAAGACGCGTTTCAGGCGATCATGTCTGGCATCAATTTTGAACGGAAACGTCGCTAAAGTGGTGTTTTCGTAAGGCACTGGAAAAGAAAAACGGGTAAACGGGTGGCCGAATCACTTCTACGCGCTAATGATTCGGTACAAACGAATCACCCATCCCTGCAGGAGCATTGAATGGCCGCCAAGGATACAAACGAAGACCGCAAATCCGACGAGCAGGAACAGGAAATCTCGCTGGACATGAGCCAGGCCAACGTCAAGAAAATGATCGCCGAGGCCCGCGAGAAAGGTTACATCACCTACGACCAGCTCAATCAGGTTCTGCCGCCTGATCAGGTCAGCTCGGAACAGATCGAAGACGTTATGTCGATGCTGTCCGAGATGGGCATCAACATCATCGAAGATGAAGAGGCCGAGGAAGAAGAGAACAAAGGCTCGACCGAACTGGTTGCCGCAGAAAGCAACCGAGAGGTTGCGCTGGCGGGTGCTGGTGCTGAAAAGCTGGATCGCACGGATGATCCGGTCCGCATGTATTTGCGCGAGATGGGCAGCGTCGAACTGCTGAGCCGCGAAGGCGAGATTGCCATCGCCAAGCGGATCGAAGCCGGTCGCAACACCATGATTGCCGGTCTGTGCGAAAGCCCGCTGACCTTCCAGGCGATCACCATCTGGCACGACGAATTGTTGTCCGAAGACATTCTGTTGCGCGACGTCATCGATCTGGAGGCCACGTTTGGCAACCAGTTGGACGAAGACGGGGATGTCGAAGAGCCGGTTGTCGACACGTCTGCGGTTCAGGCGGCGAAACCCGCCAAGGATACCGGCCCCGAGCTGGACGCCGATGGCAACCCGCTGAACAATGACGACGACGATGACGACGACGAGCAGGCCAACATGTCGTTGGCTGCGATGGAAGCCGCGCTGAAAGATCAGGTTCTGACCACGCTGGAACGGATCTCGACCGACTTCTCGATGCTGTCGGAAATGCAGGATAGCCGGATCTCGGCGACCCTGAACGAAGACGACACCTTCTCGGAAAAACAAGAGGCGACCTATCAACAGCTGCGATCTGAGATCGTCGAATTGGTGAACGGTCTGCATTTGCATAACAACCGTATCGAAGCGCTGATCGACCAGCTGTACGGCATTAACCGTCGCATCATGTCTCTGGACAGCTCGATGGTGAAACTGGCGGATCAGGCGCGCATCAACCGTCGTGAGTTTATCGACGCCTATCGTGGGCGCGAACTGGACCCGAACTGGCTAACCGAGATGGCAGAAAAGCCGGGCCGGGGTTGGCAGATGTTCATCGAACGCTCGACCGCCAAGGTCGAGGAACTGCGCAACGATATGGCTCAGGTCGGTCAATATGTCGGCTTGGACATCCCTGAATTCCGCCGCATCGTGCAGCAAGTTCAGAAGGGTGAAAAAGAGGCGCGTCAAGCTAAGAAGGAAATGGTCGAAGCCAACCTGCGTCTGGTGATCTCGATTGCCAAAAAGTACACGAACCGCGGCCTGCAATTCCTTGATCTCATTCAGGAAGGCAACATTGGCCTGATGAAGGCGGTGGACAAGTTTGAATACCGCCGCGGGTACAAGTTCTCGACCTATGCGACTTGGTGGATTCGTCAAGCGATCACGCGTTCCATCGCGGATCAGGCCCGCACGATCCGTATCCCGGTTCACATGATCGAAACGATCAACAAGCTGGTCCGGACTGGTCGCCAGATGCTGCACGAGATCGGACGTGAGCCGACGCCGGAAGAACTGGCCGAAAAGCTGCAGATGCCGCTGGAGAAGGTTCGCAAGGTGATGAAGATCGCCAAGGAACCGATCAGCCTTGAGACGCCGATCGGCGACGAGGAAGACAGCCAGCTGGGCGATTTCATCGAGGATAAGAATGCCGTGCTGCCTTTGGACAGCGCCATTCAGGAAAACCTCAAGGAAACGACTACACGGGTTCTGGCGTCGCTCACACCGCGTGAGGAACGTGTTCTGCGGATGCGTTTTGGCATCGGTATGAATACCGACCATACGCTGGAAGAAGTTGGCCAGCAATTCAGCGTGACCCGCGAACGTATTCGCCAGATCGAGGCGAAAGCACTGCGGAAACTGAAACATCCCAGCCGGTCGCGCAAACTGCGGTCGTTCCTGGATCAGTAATTAGAAAGGCGCCTCAACCGAGGCGCCTTTTTCTTATCCGATCACACGGTGATCACAGTGACCGGTTCAAACCTCAAATTGGCGAGAACTCACAAGGCATGCGTTGTTGCGGCCCCTATTTCTGCCTTGTCCACTCATGGGACAGGCCGGGGCGAGGCTGTGCCGCTGATGACCCCCGGCCACCCGATTTGTGTCACGGCTCCAAACGGGTGCGGAACGTGCTGGGTGCCTGACCAGTCCAGCGTTTGAAAGCCGTGGAAAACGCAGGTTGATCCGCATAGCCCAGCGAATACGCGATTTCCGACAGGGGCATCCCGTTGGTGATAAAGGTCTGCGCCAGATCGCATCTCAGGTCTTCGACAATCTCACGATAGCTTGTGCCTTCATCATTCAACCGTCTGGCAAACGTGCGCGGGCTCATCCCAAGGTTCGAGGCTGCGTCGTCCGCCTGAATAATCGCGCCGGGCATCGACCGGGTGATAAGCCCCTCGACTTGCGCCCTAAGTTTTTGCGCAGGCTGGTCACTTTCGGCCTGAACCCTGTCGCCATATGACAGAAGATGCTCGCGCAGAGAGGGGTCATATGTCGGCACCGGCAGATCCAATGAAGACAGCGTCAGTATTAATTCCAACCGTTCTGCACCAAAGGACACAGGAAAGCCCGCTAGTTTCTGAAACTCTTTTCTGGCTTCGCCGACCTCGTGCTGAAAGCGGATTTCGATAGGAAAGAAACTTGTCTGCGTTAACGAGCGAATGCGGGCGAGGGCCGCGAAAATCAAGAATTCGGTACGACGGTGATATCGGGCAAAACTGGCATCCTTCCAGTCGGCTTCGATTGAAGCAAAATTTCCAGAAACGCGCAGACTGAAGTATAGCGCCGGGTCTATCATCCCGTGAAATCGCGACGAGTTTTCGATCACCTGCTTCAGATCACGCGAGTATTTACTGATATACGCCGTCAGGCTGGAGGATGACCTGAAGCCAAGCCCAGCACTGGCCGAAAAGGTGATGTCATTCAGCGCGTCGCAGGCGTAGCGGACAAACAACGCCTCTTTATGCGCGCTGTACGATGTAGAAGGCGGTGCGATATCGCTGCGGCTCAGACCGGATTTAGCTAGCACACGATCACCAATTGAAGGATCTTTTGCCCGTTGATCCAACGTTTTGGACAACACTTGAATGCGCGCAATATCGACGTCCATGTTCAAACCCGAGTTAGCAGCGTGTTTCATTTCGCGGCTTTTGTTCCGACCGCTGTCACCTATTCAAATAACAATGGCAGAATTTCGCAAGACTACAGTGGGTGTCTTACATATTTTCCGCGTGCTGTCGGGTTAAGCCTTGTGGGGATGAGGTCAGAGCCCAGGAAACTTGTCGCGCAGATGACCCGAGGCTCCCCGACACATATCAATTCGCAAAGATGGCCCAGTGTCGCATTGCCCGAAATGCGCAGTGATGCGAATGTGCGTCAAAACGGGTTAACGAGCGTAACTGGCATGACCAAACTGGCAACAGATGCGGCGGATGGTCAGGATTTCATCGTCTTTGACGGGGAATGCGTTCTGTGCTCGGGGTTTTTTCGTTTCATGGTTGCCCGGGACAAGGCGCAGCGGTTCAAATTTGCCACCGCGCAGTCGCCATTGGGGCAAAGGCTGTATTCTCACCTCGGATTACCGATGCAGGATTTTGAAACCAATCTCGTTGTGACTGACGGGGTGGTTCATCAACGGTTGGATGCCTTCGCGGCTGCGATGCGCAAGTTGCCGGGGTTTTGGTGGGTTCTTTCGATCTGCAGATTCCTTCCTCGTATCATCAAAGATCCGCTGTATCTCGTGATCGCCAGAAACCGGCATGCCATCTTCGGACGTTCGCCGACCTGCATGATCCCGGACGAAACGCTGCAAGCTCGCTTTCTGCCCGAGGGGTTCTGAGTGCACCCCGATCCTTTTTTGCAAGCCTTGCCCGCGGGCACGAACCTGCCCAAGGCGTTGCAGGCCTTACACAGCACGGGCGGTATTTATTCCGGTCGATGCTCGGTCACGCCGGGCAGGGGGTGGCTGGCCAAACTCGCGTTGCGCTTTGCCGGCATGCCGTCCGGGGGTGACGATATCCCGGTGCGTCTCAGGGTCGAGCAAGAGGGGAACGATTGGATCTGGACGCGCGATTTCGACGGCGACATCACCCGATCGCGGCTGACGTTGGACCAAGACCAGGGATGCGTCTGCGAGCAGTTTGGGCAGGTTTGCGTTTGGCTGAAGCCGGTATTTGTACCCGAGAGGTTAGAGATCGAAATCCTGCGCCTCAGCCTGTTGCGAGTTCCTTTCCCGAAGGTGCTTCTGCCGCAATCAAAGACCGAGGAATGGCAGGATGATGAAGGACGGTTCCGGTTTGACGTGTCGGCCCGGATGCCACTTGTTGGGGCTTTGATCCGGTATCAGGGCTGGCTAACGTTCGATCACGCGGGGACCCGCGTTGACTGAATTGATTGTGAACCAGCTTTGCCCGGTAAGAATGTACACTATTTGAGAAATTACCTCGAAATGAATGAGAGTATGATTATGAAACAGGTTATGACATTGGCGGTTTCTGCCGCGATCTTGCTGTCTGTGCCCCTATCGTCGGCCTCGGCCGCGCGAAACGGATATCAGACGGTTGCCGTCAACAGCAATATGTTCGAAGTGATCCCGCGGGCCCGTCAGGACGTGGACGGGTATTGGTGCGCGGCTGCAGACTTTGCGCGCCGGACTTTGGGTGCAGGTTGGCAGCAACGTATTTATGTGGTGCGCGGCTATGGCCCCAGCGAAGCAACGGGTCGCCGCACCGCGGTTCAATTCTCGCTGCAGCAACCTACAAATGTTGCCCAGCAAAGCAGTTCGATCTCGGTCGGCTTTAAGGCTGGCGAAAGCATGTCGGTTCAGGGGGCAAACGGACGTTGCAACATCCGTCCGTTCCGCAACTGATCGAGGACTGATCGCCATATGCAGACCGAGTTTATTATTTCGACGAACGGGCCGGGGTTGTATGAGTTCACCTCGGACGTGCGCAACTGGCTAAACTCGGTCTCAGGCGATGGTTTGCTGACGTTGTTCGTGCGGCATACGTCGTGTTCGCTGACCATTCAGGAAAACGCCGATCCCGAGGTGCAATCGGACCTGCGCGCCTTTTTTGACAGATTAGTGCCGCCGTCCGACGACCCCGCGATGGCCTATCTGCGCCATACTTACGAGGGCCCCGACGACATGCCTGCGCATATCAAGGCGGCACTTTTACCTGTATCGCTGTCTATTCCCGTGTCCATTGGGCAACCGATGCTGGGAACATGGCAGGGCATTTACCTGTTTGAACACCGCACCGCAGCGCATGTGCGAAAGGTCGCTGCGCACTTCGCCTGACCCCTTTATGTTGCGGTGGAAATTTCCGACTACCCAAATCCTAGCGGCTACCCTATAGTTTTGGATAAGTAAGTCGTAGTGCTTACAAAAAGAGGCGGAACCAGGGACGAGGAGACGGTGGATGCGCTGCCCGTTTTGCGGAAATATCGATACTCAAGTCAAAGATTCACGCCCGGCAGAGGATCACGTTGCGATCCGCAGACGCCGGTTCTGCCCTGCTTGCGGCGGACGTTTTACGACTTACGAACGTGTCCAGTTGCGCGACCTGGTGGTTATCAAAACCAACGGCAAACGCGAAGACTTTGATCGGGACAAATTGGAGCGTTCGATCCGCATTTCGATGCAGAAACGCCCGATTGATCCGGAACGTATTGACCAGATGATTTCTGGAATTGTGCGTCGTCTGGAAAGCATGGGTGAGACCGACATCCCGTCCAGCAAAATTGGCGAGATCGTCATGGAAGCTCTGGCGCGGATCGACACCG
This sequence comes from Ruegeria sp. CDSB117, assembly GCF_059611005.1. Classification (NCBI taxonomy): domain Bacteria; kingdom Pseudomonadati; phylum Pseudomonadota; class Alphaproteobacteria; order Rhodobacterales; family Roseobacteraceae; genus Ruegeria; species Ruegeria sp. CDSB117. The sequence goes on along the minus strand of NZ_JBXWOS010000003.1, from coordinate 314,599 downwards.
TCGCCTATGTTCGCTTTGCGAGCGTATACAAGAATTTCCAGGCGGCCGATGACTTCGAGGAGTTTGTCCACGAACTGCGCCCGCCGCAGCCTTCGACGGACGAGTGAGCGAAACAGATAAGCGATATATGGCGCTTGCCCTGTCTTTGGGGCGGCGCGGTCAAGGAACGTGCTGGCCAAACCCAGCCGTCGGTTGCGTGATCGTGCGTGATGAGCGCATTGTGGGACGCGGCTGGACCCAGCCGGGTGGCCGCCCACACGCCGAACCCCAAGCGCTGGCTCAAGCCGGAGACACGGCGCGGGGTGCAACGGCCTATGTCACGCTTGAACCCTGCGCCCACCACGGCAAAACACCCCCATGCGCCGAGGCCCTGATTGCTGCCGATGTGGCCCGTGTTGTCGCGGCCATCGAAGACAGCGATCCGCGTGTTGCGGGGCAGGGCTTTGCCATGCTGCGCGAGGCGGGGATCGAAGTTGTCACCGGTGTTCTGGCCGACCAAGCAGCCCAGGATCTTGCGGGGTTCTTCCTGAAAACCGAACAGGGGCGCCCTTTCGTCACCCTGAAACTGGCCAGCAGTTTTGACGGGCGCATTGCCACCGCGACGGGGCATAGCCAATGGATCACCGGCCCAAAGGCGCGGCGTGCGGTGCATGCCATGCGAGCGCGTCATGATGCGGTGATGGTCGGGGCGGGAACCGCGCGCGCCGATGACCCATCCCTGACCGTTCGGGATATTGGGGTCGACGCTCAGCCTGTGCGAATTGTGGTCTCGCGCCATTTGGACATTCCCTTATTGGGGCAGCTAGCACGCACTGCCGCAGAGGTTCCCGTTTGGCTGTGCCATGGCCCATCCCCGGATGCCGAGCGTGCCCGCGCGTGGGAAGGGCTGGGCGCGCGCTTGCTGCCCTGCGCGCTTGACGATCACCAGATCGATGCAGCGGACTTGTTGCAGCAGTTGGGTAAAGCAGGTCTGACCCGCGTGTTCTGCGAGGGCGGAGCGGCTTTGGCCGCGTCGCTGCTTGCCGCGGATATGGTCGATGAATTGGTCGGGTTCACCGCCGGGCTTGCGATCGGTGCCGAAGGGTTGTCAGCCATCGGCACGCTGGGGCTGGACAAGTTGGACAATGCCCCGCGTTTTGAGTTGATCGAGACCCAGGTCATCGGGCCGGACATCATGCACCGTTGGGCGCGGGCGCTGCGTTAACGACGCCAGATATGTGCATGGGTCGCGAATGCGCCTTGTAGTTTTGATAGAACTCGAAGCAGTGGACCGCCTGCGGGTGCGGCACCTTGTGACAGCCGTTCAACCGCAACTTCTACGGGACAGGGCTCACCTGTCACAGGGTCCAAGTACCGGGGATAGTCGATCAGCGCCGCGTGGACCAAACCTAAAACCGGTGGTCGAGCGCCCCTGCGGACTGGGACGGTTCCCAAATCGTTTGTCAGCCCCCAACCCGCATAGAAAGGCGCGCCCAGTGTGGTAACACTGACACCGCGCATCAAAGCCTCAAACCCCAGCAATGAGGTCATGGTCCAGACTTCTTGGACCTGCGGCAGCAGAGCTGCCGGGTCGCAATGGGTGGCGATGACATCGGCGAGGTCTGCGGCCTCGATTGCCCCATCGCGCAAGCCTGCTTCGACATCGGGGTGCGGTTTGTAGACCAGAATGGCGTTTGGGTTTGCCTCGCGCACGGCGCGCAACAGATCGGCATTTGTGCGAACAGTGCTGGTGCCCAACTGGATTGAAGCATCGTCTTCGACCTGACCGGGCACCAGTATGCGATGCCCAACTGGCAAATCCGGGGTGCCGACCCCTGTGTTGTACTTGGTGATTTGGGCGGAGACGATTTGCGCGATCAACCTTTCGACACGCAATTCCTGATCTAGCCGCAGAGTTTCCCGGGCGGCAATAAACCCTTCCAGTTGGCTGGGATGCGTCGGGTCGTAGTAAATCCCCTGATTGTCCGTTGCCAATGACAGGGGCGGAACAAGATCTGCGCCCAGCCCGCGCGAGCGCAGAAATCCATCTTCGACCCGGACGGCACTTTCCGTGCCCGTGGCTTTATTTGCCCAGACCATGTGAGGGCGATCTGATTGCGCTGGTCGATCGTCGGTGAAGCGGACCGTTTTCTCACGCCCGAACATCCGTTGCAGATGTTTGCGTTTCCACAGGCGCATACCCGAGGCAGTCCATCCCTTGTGATCCTGACGCCAGGCGCGGGTTCTCGCCTCCAGCGTGTCCAGAACGGTTTCCAACTCGCACAGCTGGTCCCGGTATGGATCGTACCAGGTCGGATAGAGGATCATCGCTGCAGCGAACAATTGCGCGCGCGTCAGGTTGCGTTGGCGGCGTGGCAGGTGTGCTTCATCCTGCGTCAGTCCCCAACCTGCATAGAAGGGCTGGCCAAAAACACGCGGCTTATGTCCGGCCAAAATCGCCTCGAACCCCATCTGTGAGGACAGGGTGTAAACGCCAACCGCACCTTCCAACAAAGCCCACGGACTGACCGGTGTGCTGATGACCGAGACGCGATCGGTTTGGTCAGCGGTGGAGAAATAGCCTGAACGATGTCCGGCGATGGTGTCGGGATGTGTCTTGATCAGAACTTTGGCGCCGGGATTCTCTTCTTGCGCCATCACCAGCATTTCGCGAAACCGGGCCTCATCCCCGGCGCTAGCCGTCACAGCCGCGTCGTCGCGGACCTGATCGACCACCAGTACATAGCCGGGGTCAGGGGGCGGAGCGGTCAGATCAAGGGCCGAGTATTTGCTAAGATGCAGCTCGCGCATCCGTTCGATTCCGCCTCGTGCGCGGTTCAGCAGGGCGGTGTCATCCAACGGATGAGTGGCCAATAATGTTTCCAGATCGGACGTCTGGGCCGCATCGAAATGTAAGCCGGATCGATCGAGCAACAGGCCAAGAGGCGGCTCTCCGCTGCGGCCTGGATGCAAAGACCGAAGAAAGGCGTCTTCAACGCGCAGCACCGGGGCATTGTGCCGATCCGCGACAGCAAGGCCGCGATGGGCCGTCGGGCTATTGCCCCAAACCCCGACGGCATCACCGCCTTTTGGCAGGCCAATCCGGATGTCGTAACCGGACAGGGACAATATTCGGCGAATTCGGCGGGATGTCAGGAAACCACCATTGTAGACAAGCAGCCGGGTACGTTCAGACCCGGCTGTTGTTTCAGGCGACATCAGTTGCCTGTCAGCGTGGCGACATTGGCCAGCGGAGTAAGGCCGCCGGAGATCAGGGAAATAGACTTTGTCCACTGCGCATATGGTGCTTCGGTCACATAGATTGTGTCATCGTCACGGATCACGAAATCCCGTGCAATGAAAAGCCCGTTGGGGGCCGTCAGGTTCAGCAGGTAAATCATGCGCTGATCGCCCTGCAAATCCGAACGCCCCATCACTGAACGAGCAATGTCCTGGCGTTCCTTTCGCAACACGAATATGCCAGTCGGGTCCGAGGATAGGGGCAGCAGTCCGCCAACCTGGGCCAATGCTTCGAGCGCCGAAAGGTCCTGGGTGTCAAATGCAACCCGAGACTGACCACCGGTTGCGCCAAGTGCAATGTACGACCGGCTGTCGGCTTCAACCAGAATGCGATCGCCGCCACGCAGAGCGACATCCAGCTTTGGGTTGCTGAACAGATCGTCGTACCAGACTGTCCCTTTTTGGTTGCCCCTGAGTAGCGTCACAAGCGCTATGTCGGAACCAACGGATACGCCACCCGCACGTGACAGCATGCCTGAGAGGGTACGGGTAGGAAGTTCAATTGGATAGATTCCCGCTGACCCAATGCTCCCTGTTAGTGAAACGGTCGCACCATCTCCCGCAGCCCGGCGGACTTCGACTTGAGGGTCAGGCGTCTGATCCTGCAATTTTTCAGTAATTATTTGACGCAGCTGCTCGGGCGTGTTTCCAGAGGCACGCACACGTCCTGCATAGGGCACAAAGATGAAGCCATCGGCGTCAACCTGAACCTCACTGAGTGATGTGGCAGAGCTGGCGTCACGTGACAGCAGGCCATCATCGACGTTTTCCCAGATCGTCAATCCCAACACGTCGCCAGGGCGAACGGTATCCGCCGTCAGGCTCTGCGCGCTGGTGAAGGAGGACGAAAAACCGAATTGGGGGATTTTTGATGTCGCTCGCGCGATTCTGTCATCCACCTCAACGACGAAGGCATTGCCACCATTTTCCACTGAACCGGCCAGAATCTCGGATTTGTTGGGGCCAGATTTAGGGAGCTGGCACGCGGCCAGTACGCCACATACAGCCACAAGGGCGGCCCCTCGCACCCAGCGAATTGGAAAGCACTGCACTGCCGATTATCCTCAGTCGTCTTTTGTTTGCGTCAAGTTAGCTTGTTCGGGGTCCAACATCCAGCACCAACCAACCCGGCTTAATCGACGAGTTTCAACTGTGGCGTCGACGCCTCGTTGTCGGACAGAACGGACTGATAGGGGTCATGCGCCTGCAGCAGCATGTCGGCGGCGCGGCGCAGCAGTTGCCGTCGCCCACGCAGTGAATAAAAGCCTCCGGGTAATTGACTGGTTTTCAATAGAAATTTCCGGTAAGCTTGGTAGGATTCGTGGTCTGGTACGTCCGGGTCGGCAAAGAACTGGGCAATGGGTTGTTGCGAGACAAACTCGGGTTTGTCGTAGACGGACTTTCCAAAACTGCGCAACGGGATTCCGCGCCACAGAACTTGTTGACCGGCTGTGGAATTGATCGTCACGGCTGTGTTCGCGTCATCCAGCAATCCGGCCAGTTTGCCGCCGGGAACGTAGTGCACGCGATCCGCCACTTGGTGCGCGCGGGCTATTTCGCGCGCCCTGCGGCGCAGCGGCTCGCGGTGGTTTTCGAGCGGATGTTCCTTCAGAACCAGAAGGTGATGGGCCGGAGCGCCTTTGGCGAAACCTGATATGACATGCTCCAGAAAACCCGACATGCAGGTATAGTCTGAATGGGCCTGCACCGAACTGTCATGACCCAGTTGCAACAGCGCCAAGTGATAGGGTGCACCGTTTTGCCGAACGCGCATGGTGGCCCAGCGACGCCTAATCCTGTGGAAAGGCATCAGTGCAAGTCGTTTGAAGTACAGGCGAAACTCTTTTGAAACGGGCAATTCCCGGTGCGTCTTGAAGTTGGAGTACCTCCGGTTCAGGAACAGGACAAACCAGTGATAAAGCGCGCCGTAGAATATGTGTTGCCGCATATCGCCCCAATGGGATGGTGGCGGTGGAACCGGCGCCTCGGACTGGTCAAGCGCATCCTGCATCTGCGCGACGTCCAAAGACATCAGTCGTGAGTGTCCATTTGATCCGTTCCGTTCGTAAGTGACCCACCACGGGCGCAGATACCCCTCTTCGAAAACATGGACAGTCACTCCCATTTCGCGCGCAATATCCACAGCATTGGCATGAACCGGACGGGTGTCGCCGTATAGGACGATATCTGTGACCGACTGTGACCGGATCAGTTCCCTAAGGGTTTCGGGCCATTGCTCGGAATTGTCCAAAAACGGGATGTAGGTGCTGCGGTCAAACCAGAACGCCTGATCGCCCGCATTAAACCCCACGCGCAAAACATCAGCCCCGGCGGCGCGCAAAGCGCGTGCCAGTGCGCTAAAGAAAGGGCCATGCGGTCCCTGCAAAAACAGGAATACACGGCGATGCGAGCGCGAGGCGAGTGGATGCATCCTGGTCTGCTCTTTATCGTTTGGTACCAAAATTATGCCTGTATACATCAATCCGGGCAAGGCAGGGCTTGCCCGCAGCGTTTCTTGGGCTTACCTCGGCGGTTACACATACGCACAGGTTATAAGCTAAGGGTGAAAGCAATGTTCACAGGGATCGTCACCGATATCGGAATTGTTACCGAGTTGGACCAGCAAGGGGATCTGCGCGCCCGGATCAAAACCGGCTATGACACTGCGGGTATCGATATTGGCGCATCCATCGCCAGTGACGGCGTCTGTCTGACCGTGATCGCCCTTGGGGATGATTGGTACGACGTGCAGATCAGCGCCGAGACGGTGTCGAAAACCAATCTCAACACATGGCAAGTTGGCAAACGCGTGAACCTTGAACGCGCCCTCAAGGTTGGGGACGAACTGGGGGGGCACATCGTTTCCGGCCATATCGACGGCGTGGCCGAAGTTGTTGCCCTGCAGGACGAAGGCGACAGCACCCGTGTAACGTTGCGTGCGCCCAAGGAATTGGCCCGCTTTATAGCGCCAAAGGGATCGGTTGCGCTGAATGGCACATCGTTGACGGTCAATGATGTGGACGGCTGCGATTTCGGGATCAATTTCATCCCCCACACCAAAGAAGTGACGACCTGGGGCGATGTCTCGGTCGGAGATCAGGTAAACCTTGAGATCGACACCCTGGCCCGCTACGTCGCCCGCTTGGCTGAGATGTCCTGAACCACAGGTTGAGACGTCGCGTTTCGGCGGAGTGTAGCAGCAAGCGCTCTGGTATTTGAGTGCTTGGTGGTCTATCCAGCCGTCCAGACACGCTCTTGTGAAAGGCTGCCCCATGAGCTTTGAAACCCCCGGTCCCGTCGAGGCCCTGCTGCGCGACGCGATCAGTCCGATCGAAGATATCATCGAAGAGGCGCGCAAGGGCCGGATGTATATTCTGGTCGATCATGAAGATCGCGAGAACGAGGGTGATCTGGTCATTGCGGCCGAGTTTGCGGATGCCGAGGCGATCAACTTTATGGCCACCCATGGGCGCGGGCTGATCTGCCTGCCGATGACGGCGGAGCGCGTCGAAGCCCTTGGCCTGCCGATGATGGCCGTGAACAACTCATCCCGTCACGAAACCGCATTCACCGTGTCCATCGAGGCGCGCGAAGGCGTGTCGACCGGCATCTCGGCAGCAGATCGCGCTCTGACCGTTGAAACGGCGATCAACGAGCAAAATACGATGGCGCACATCGCGACACCGGGCCATATCTTTCCGCTGCGCGCCAAGCGGGGCGGGGTGCTGGTGCGCGCCGGTCATACAGAGGCGGCGGTCGATATCTCTCGGCTGGCCGGGTTGAACCCCTCAGGGGTGATCTGCGAGATCATGAAGCCCGACGGCACCATGGCGCGCCTGCCTGATCTGGTCACGTTCGCCAAAGAACATGACATGAAGATCGGCACGATCAGCGACCTGATCACATATCGCTCGCGCAACGACAATCTGGTTGTCGAAACCTCGCGCAGGACGGTGGCGTCAGAATATGGCGGCGAATGGGAAATGCGCCTGTTCACGGATCAGACACATGGCATCGAACACGTCGTCATGATCAAGGGTGACATCACCACGCCCGAGCCGGTTTTGACCCGAACCCATGCACTGCATGAAGCGCCTGATGTTCTGGGCCTGGGGCCGAAATCGCCACAGGAACTGCCGCGTGCTATGGAAAAGATCGCGGCCGAAGGACGTGGCGTAGTTTGCCTGTTTCGTGAACCGCGCAATGCGCTTTACGCAACTGATGACGAAGGCCCGCGCACCATCAAACAAACAGGTCTTGGGGCGCAGATCTTGTCCAAACTGGGCATCCAGGAACTGGTGCTGCTGACCGATACACCGGAAACGAAATATCTGGGTCTCGACGCGTTTGGAATCTCCATCGTCGGAACCCGTTCCATTCTCAAGGATGATTGATCGTGGCTGAACAAGACAAACACGGCGTACTGCCAACGCCGACATTCGACAAGCCTGTGAAACTTTTGATTGTGGTGGCGCCGTTCTATCGCGCCATTGCCGACAATCTGGTTTCTGGTGCAAAGGCCGAGATCGAAGCCGCTGGCGGTACCTGCGAAGTTGTTGAGGTTCCGGGCGCGCTGGAAATCCCGACCGCCATCGCCATGGCGGATCGCCAGTGCAACTATGATGGCTACGTGGCGCTAGGCTGTGTCATCCGGGGTGAAACCACGCATTATGAAACGGTGTGCAACGATTCCAGCCGAGCGATCCAGTTGATGGGCCTGCAAGGCCTGTGCATCGGCAACGGCATCCTTACGGTCGAAAATGACGATCAGGCCGAAGTCCGCGCAAATCCGGGAAAGATGAATAAAGGTGGCGGCGCTGCCGCTGCGGCCTTGCATCTGATCGCACTCAGCCGTAAGTGGGGCTCTTCCAAAAAGGGCGTCGGGTTCAAACCGCCGTCCGAGTCCATCCTTGTGGCGGGCGACAACAACGGACCCACAACAGCATGACCCAGACAGATGCGCCGAAACCGGCCAACCAGAAACGCCTGATGAAATCCGCCGCCCGGCTTTATGCCGTGCAGGCGCTGTTCCAGATGGAGCAATCGGGCCAAACGACGGAAGCAGTCGTGAATGAGTTTTTGGATCATCGGTTTGGCGCTGTCTATGAGGGTGAGGAAATGCTGGACGGCGATATCCGCGTGTTCCGCAAGTTGGTTGAAGACGCGGTGAATTATCAGGCGCCGATTGACCAGATGACCGACCGCGCTTTGGTCGCCAAATGGCCGATCGCGCGCATCGACCCGACCCTGCGCGCCACCTTCCGTGCAGCCGGGGCCGAACTGACCCAAGGCGATACGCCACCAAAGGTCGTCATCACCGAGTTCGTTGATGTGGCGCGCGCGTTCTTCCCGGAAGGTAAAGAACCGAAATTCGTCAACGCAGTTTTGGATCACATGGCCCGCGAAGCACAGCCAGAGGCGTTTTGAGTTAAGCCTTAGTCCAGTTGAATAAGGCGCAGCCACACAAAGCGCTGCGCCTGAAATCTAAAAATACACTTGTTCAAACAAGTCTTCGGCCTCCACCACTCACAGTTTTTTCCAAAGACACCAACATTTTACCGGAACGTAGCCGGCGTGCCACCTATCGATTCCGATAGCCCGGCGGATTGATCAGGCCAAGTTGCATCGCACGGACCAGTGCGGATTCTCGGGTCGGGGCTCTCAATTTTTCGCGCGCATTCTTCAAATGGGTTCGTACCGTAACTTCCGAGAGGTTCAATAGTTCGGCGATTCTATCGTTTCGGTGCCCAAGAGCCAAAAGGTTCAGGACCTGCAGCTCTCGTGGCGTCAGGTCCGGAGCGGTTGGAGCAATGCTGGCGATGTCGTACACGCGACCGTGATTGCTGGGGATATCCGATCCCAGGTTGGTTGCCAGCACGGTTGCCAGGACACGCATCTCGCGCTGCCGTTCGGTCATCTGAACCTGGGCGTCCGGTCGGTCCGATGACAGAACCACCAACTTGGCCTCGTTGTTAGGGCAGGGAACCACCAGAGAGTAAAGGTGAATATATCCGGCTTTTTCCAAATCGTGGTTCAGACCCAGCGCCTTGGAGGAATGGCCGTCCGCGGACCGGAGGCTTGCGGCCTGCACGTAGAGGCTTTCCCTGCCATTTTGAACTTGCGCCAGCATCGGATCCGCTTCGGCATAACCTTGGCTGTCATAGCGGTTCAGCCAACCTTTGGACATTGAACTTCGAACCCAATGAATGGCGCCAGTCTCGGGTGTAAAGCAAAGCATGTTCAGGGCGTTAAACCCGATCTCATTCAGACGGTCTAACGTGAATTCCCAACGTTCCTGATCATCATGGCGCAATGACAGCTCTTCGAGAAGATCCAGTGTGAACAGGCTGAGGGCATTCATAGAGACTCCGAATATAGTGTCGCACCCGTTGAGGCCGCAGTTTACTCAGCATGACCATGCGCTATCATCACGGTATCAGACAAGGAGCTTTGTCGTGCCCAAACTGATCCGCCTTTACATCACGCAAGTTGCATGGGGATTTGTCATCTCGGCCCTGTTTGTCGGGGTGCTGCTGGCCCTGAACGTGGCCAACTTGCGCGGCCTGATTTTCGGATCCGAGATCGGGTTGATCGCTCTGGCAATGATCTGGTTCATGAACGGTATCGTGTTCGCCGGTGTTCAGTTCGCCTACGCGATCATGAGCTTGGCGGAAAAGCCAACAGGCCCCAGGCGCGGTACACCCGTTGCGGCCAAGTTCGAACCCGCCCGCGTTGCGGTGGACAAGGGCTGAGCCAACCTATTCCGGAAAATGAAGACTCTCCCAGACCGGGCGAGGGAGAAGTTAATGTGGCGGGACCGCCAGTCAACCGTGCGGTGTGATTCCCGAGGACCTGTATGTACAGGTGGGCGCCAGGTAATCAGGCCAGGACCTGAACAGAGCCAGCCCCCTCGGAATTGCTTAAGGCCACCAGAATGCTACCAATCACAAGAAGGGCAGAACCCGCCACGGGCCTAAGTAGGGGTTGCGGCGGGTTTGCACAAGGGGTCAGGCGTCAACAGTTTCGTGCAGCGCATTGCGCATCTTGCCCAAATGTTCGTCCCAACCGTCATCGAGTGCAAGGATCAGGCCAAATGCCTCTGCGCCTTGCGGCAGCCCTTCGTGAACCAAGCCCAGCCGGGTACCGCCCGGTACAGGGTCCAGCGTCCATTTTACGACACTAACAGCGTCTCCCATGGGTTTGATGGTGAATGTATACTCCAGATATTCGTGCGGACGGGCAGAGCGTACCTCACCCCAGATCAGAAGATCGCCACTGCTAGTCCCGAACATCTCAAGTTTCTGACCGGTGGCCAACGGACGCTCTGGTTTGTGAAACCACTCTGCCAAGCGGGCGGGTTCGGTCAAATAGGCCCATACGGTTTCCGGCGTGGCCCTCAGGAAAATCTGTTTTTGCAGAACTGCATTCGTCATTTTTTATTCCTTTCAATAGCTTCCTTCAGATTATTCAGGCGATCATCCCAGAACTGGTCAAAATAGCTGAACCAGTCGAGGATGGGGGCCATTCCGTTCGGCTCCAGCCGGTTAATGCGCTCGCGTCCACGTGCCTCGACGGTGATGAGGCCGCCATCGGATAGAACGGTCAGGTGCTTTTTGACCGCTGCACGGGTCATATCGAACTGATCGGTCAACTGCGCGATCGTCATGTCGCCAGAGGCAAGGATCTGGACTATCTCCCGTCGGGTCGGGTCCGCAAGGGCGCGGAACGCGTTTTGAATTTGCGTCTGCATTCGTCACCTCAATAGTGATACCATTTGGTATTGTAGTTTATGAGATACCAAATAGTATCATGTCAAGGGTCTTTCAGGTGCTTGATTTTTGTTCACGAATTGTTCACATTTCAGGAATGACACTGGATTTACAGCCCGGACAAAAACTGGCCCGTGGGGTTTCGCGCCACTTGTTGGCGCATGGTTTTGTATCTGTTGAGGAATTTGTCCCTACCCGCGGTCTGCGTGTCGACGTCATGGGATTGGGCCCCAAGGGTGAGTTGTGGGTGATCGAGTGCAAATCCAGCCGCGCAGATTATCTGACGGATTCCAAATGGCAGGGATATCTGGATTGGTGTGATCGCTTCTTCTGGGCCGTGGATACCGACTTCCCAACCGATCTGTTGCCCGAGGAAACCGGGCTGATCATCGCAGATGCTTATGACGCCGAAATCATCCGAATGGCACCGGAAGATAAGCTGGCGCCAGCGCGGCGCAAGAAGATGATTCAGAAGTTTGCAACAGACACAGCCCGCAGATTGCAGGCATTGCGTGATCCAAGAATTTGAACTGTCAGTCTTTTACGATCCGGGCAGCTTGCACAGCGGCGAGGATTTCGTCAGCGATTTCTTCCGCTTCTTCAGGTTCGAAGTCCATTGGAATTTCGACGCCGTCGGCCTCGATGAACAGGCGCACCATGCCATGGTCGGTCGGGCCGATCTGAAGGTTCGCCTGAATGTCACGTTCGGTGTTAATGCCCATTTGCGCCTCCGGGACTGAGCGTTCCTGCTAGCGCGCAAAGGGTTGAGAATCAAGCCGCCTTTGAGGTCAGGTAAAGCATGGAAGATATTCTGATCAGAGCTTTCCGCCCAGATGATGCGCCCTGGTTGGTCGAACAGCACGGCCGCCTCTATCAGCGGGACAACGGGTTTGATGACACGTTCGCGCCCCTTGTCGAAAGCATTCTGGCCGACTTCGTCACGTCACACGATCCAGCGCGCGAGAGGGGTTGGATCGCGGAGCTGGGTGGCGCGCGCATGGGCAGTATCTTTTGCGTCGCACTAGACGACCACACCGCAATATTGCGATTGTTTTTGCTGCTGCCAGAGGCTCGTGGGAAGGGCTTGGGCAAACGTATGCTCAACACATGCATGGGGTTCGCGCGCAGCGCTGGTTATCGTGATATGGCCTTATGGACCCATGAAAGCCATCGGGCGGCCTGCGCGCTTTACAAGGCGTCGGGGTGGCAATTGACCGGCAGCAAAAAGGTTCATTCCTTTGGCCGCGATCTTGTCGAACAAAGCTGGGAATTTCGTCTTTAATCCTCTTGCAATCCGTGTGCGCGTTCGGTACATCGCCCCTCACGAGTGCCGCCTTAGCTCAGTTGGTTAGAGCGCTGGATTGTGGATCCAGAGGTCCCCTGTTCAAGCCAGGGAGGCGGTACCATCTTCCCCTGATACGCAAGCCTCCGCAGAACGTTCCTAGGAAGTTTTGACGAGAAAAAAACCGGGCTTAAAACAAGCCCGGTTGTTACAGTGTTGGATTGTTTGAATTAGCGCGCCAGATTCAAACGGAACCTCATCTTGGCCTTTCTGGCGGCCGGCAGGTGGCGATTCAGTCGTTTGTTGATCAGCCCGAACACTCCGACCACCACTAGCGTCAGCAGGATGAAGTAGAAGGCCAGGATCGGGTAGGGGATGAACGGGTTGAACGTCTTGTCGGCGAAATAGCTGGCGTAGTACAGCGCGTCGCCACGTTGCTGCCAGGCGGGGAAGGCCGAGAAGAAGACCAGCGTTGTGGCGTGAAACAAGAAGATTGCTTCGTTCGTGTACGCAGGCCACGCCAGACGTAGCATGGTGGGCCAAACGATCCGGCGAAACCGCGACCAACCCGACATGCCATAGGCATCAGCGGCCTCGATATCGCCCTTGGGGATCGAGCGCAGCGCGCCATAGAAGATCTCACCGGTATAGGCGGCGGTGTTCAGGAACAGAACGATCAACGCCCCCAGCCATGCTGATGTCAGGGCGTCGAACATGGGATAGGACTTCTTCAGCGACAGGAAGAAGAAGTAGGCAAAGAAGAACTGGATGAACAGCGGGGAACCGCGGAAGATAAAGATGAACCACTCGGACGGTTTGCGCAGCCACTTGTTGGTTGATGCTTTGCCCATTGCCACGGCGGTTGCCAGAAAGAACCCGGTGACCAGTGCCATGATGCCGAAATAGATATTCCAGATCATGCCTGAACCGATCAGGGTGAATTGCTCGCACAGGGTAAAATCGTTGCGCGGCAGTAGCCGCTCACCAAGGCCCAGGGAACGCAGGCCGTAATCCTGGATGGTCTGGATGCAGCTCATGCGGTGGTCTCCTTGCGCAGAAGCTCTCCGCCTGATGTGGCCTGTCCGTGGGACAGGCGGCGCATCAGCTTTTCAAGCCCGATTTCCGAGACGCGGGTCATGCCGAGGTAGAAGATCAGCAGAGCCAGGAAGTACCACATGCGCCAATCGCCGTGGGGGTATTGCGTGAATTTTGTGGTTTTCGTGCCGCCCAATTCGCGGGCCCAATAGACGATGTCTTCGATACCAAGCAGGAACAGCAGTGGCGTGGCTTTGATCAGCACCATCCACAGGTTCGACAGACCGGGCAGGGCGTAAACCCACATTTGCGGCACGAGGATGCGCCAGAATGTCTGGCTGGGGGACAGACCATATGCAGCTGCTGTTTCCAGCTGCGCATGGGGAACCGCCCGCATGCCACCGAACAGCACGTTGGCCGCAAAAGCGCCGAAAACGATCGAGAATGTGATGACTGCGAGGAAGAAACCATAGGTCTCATGCACAAATTCCGGCGCGGTGCTGAGCGGTAGTTTTGCCGACTGGCAAACGATGAAGTCGTTGCCCTGGCGGATCGGGTCCGGCCAATCGGGGCAAAGGATCTTATGGCGCGTCCATTCAAAAGCCTGATCCAGAGCGATCACAAAGAACATGAAGAAGGCGATGTCCGGCACACCCCGTACAATCGCGATATAGCCTTTACCCAGCCAGCTGACCGGGGGGATATGCGAGCGGGCGGCCATGGCACCGACGAACCCGAAACTCAACGCCACGGGCGCTGTGACGGCCAGCAACAGCAGGACCTTCAGGAACGACAGGTAGAACGACCAGTGTACGCCGTTGGTCAGATAGCAGGAAAACCAGCGGAACGTGCCCAGCGTATCGGGATCAGTGCAAAACGAGAAAATGGCGGGCCTCTTGAGGTGCTAAGGCGCAGGGGCGGCGCGCCCCGGTATTGGGGCGCGCAACCTGATTCAATTCAGAAGGTCGAGGACACTTCCCATTTGGTGATCAGCTCGTTTAGGCTGCCGTCATCCTTCATGGACTGGATGGCAGTATTGAGCTTCTCTTTCAGATCACCGTCCGACTCGCGCACACCGATGCCGACACCACCGCCCAGCGGGACATCTTCGGCGACAAAGCGCAGGTCCGCGTCTTCATCTGCAATCGGCGCAAGGAAAGACTTATCGGCTAGAACGGCGTCAGCTTCGCCATTGCGCACGGCTGCGATGGTTTCCTCGGGGCTGGCGAACTCGACCAGAGTTGCACCGGATTCGGCGATATAACCGGCCTGAATGGTGCCGGTCTGTGCCGCAACAACGCCGTTCGCGACATCTACGTCGTCGGAGGTTGCAACATAAGCCGACGGATCTGGCGGCGTGTAGTTCTGAGTGAAATCAATCACTTCGTCGCGCTCGTCAGTGATCGACATGCCCGCGATGATGACGTCATAGTTACCCGACACTAAGTTCGGAATGATCGAATCCCAGTCGTTCTTGACCCATTCGCATTCCAGGTTTGCGCGCTTGCACAGCTCGTCACCCAGCTCACGCTCAAAACCGTCGATCTCGCCGGCGTCATTGATGAAGTTCCACGGAGGGTAGGCACCCTCGGTGCCCATGCGGACCGTATCGGCCATGGCCATACCGGCGCTCAGCGCCAGTGCTGCTGTGGTCAGAATCAGGTTTTTCATTGTTACTCCCCTTTTTGGTTCTGTCCTGAATTTATGCCGCCATGGTGGCGGAGAGAAAACCCTGAAGTCGCGTGGACTCAGGGGTCGTAAAGATGTCTTCCGGCAGGCCTTCTTCTTCGATGAGGCCTTGATGCAGGAACACCACATGGCTTGAGATATCGGCAGCCATTTTCATATCGTGTGTCACGATGATCATGGTGCGGCCTTCGGCGGCAAGATCCTTGATCACTTTGATCACTTCCTGTTCCAGTTCGGGGTCCAGCGCCGAAGTCGGTTCGTCGAACAGCAGGGCCTGAGGCTCCATGCACAGGCCGCGCGCAATCGCGGCACGTTGCTGCTGACCGCCCGACAGCTGCGCCGGGTATACGTCACACTTGTCACCGATACCGACCTTTTCCAGGTACTTGCGGGCACTGTCCTCAACCTCGGCCTTGTCGCGGCCCATTACAGTCACCGGGGCCTCCATCACGTTTTGAAGGATGGTCATGTGAGCCCAAAGATTGAACTGCTGAAACACCATCGACAGATTTGTGCGAATGCGCAGGACCTGTTTCGGATCGGCCGGACGGCGGTTATGTGCATTGCCAGTCCAGCGGACAGGTTCGCCCTTGAACAGAATCTCGCCCTCTTGGCTGTCTTCCAACAGGTTGCAACAACGCAGAAGTGTCGATTTTCCGGACCCTGATGAGCCGATCAGAGAAACGACGTCGCCGCGTCTGGCGGTGATATCCACCCCTTTCAATACCTCAAGATTGCCAAAGCTCTTGTGTAGGTTCTTGATCTCGATGACCGGAGTGGAATCTGTCACGGGTGGTCCAGTTGTTATTGGTGTTGGTGCGGTACTAGGGCTGAAAATTCAGTGCAATGCAATGCGCAAATGACACGGAACGGGCCACAAACTGTCAAATTGATCAGACGTTCTGACCAAAGTGGTCACGGATCGATCAATTTGGCAGCCTCAGGGGACGGGTCGGGAACGGCAAGGTAATGCTCGGCCGGAATGTCGATCAGACCGCGCAAGTGCAACATCTTTTGGTCAGCGGGGGAAAGATCGTTGATGGCTGCACGAACCGCCTTTGCAATCTGGGGCGCATCTTGACCGTTGGCCGTGATGTAGGGCAGGGCAGGCGAAGGTTCCGTTGCTGCGACCTCGCGAAGCTCAGCGCCCAAATTCGAGTGTTCCTTGAGCAATTCCCACGTAAGCGCATCCAGCGCGGCATAATCCGCGCGGCCTTCCGCAACAGCGGCTGCAGAAAAGGCATGACCGCCAGTTTCCAACACGGAACTTGGAAGGCGGCTGTGACGTGACAGATGAACCATGGGCGCAGCCCAACCGGACTGAGAAAGCGCCTCATTGTATGCAAAGGTGCCGTTGGCAAGCTGATCCAGATCGCGGGTATCGTCTTTTCGGGCCACGATAACAGACCGGTAGTATCCTGGCGGACCGCCTGCCAAACCGTAGTCCGGCGTACCAACAAGCTGAACTTTACCGTGCAATAGGGTGCGGTAAGGCATGCCGCAGGTTTGGGAGAAAACAAGGTCGGGGCTATGCCAGATATCCCAAACGTCGGCGCCACGTGTCAGGTGCGTGGGGCCAAAACCAAGATGCGCCCGAATCAACGACCAGAACCGATCATTGGCTGGTTGCAGCGCGGGCATGTCATACATGCCCAGCATTGCAATCACGATTTGGCTGCCTTTTGCCGGGCCAGGGCAGAATCGACATCGCTGACACCCAGCAGGCTGACCACCAGGCGCAGCAGCGAGTCTTCTTCGCCGGTCCGATGCCCATCGGCCAGTGCGACCGACCACATCGCCTGAACCACGGCCAATCGGTCATCGTAAGCGACAGCCTCTTTGATCGCGCGGGTAAAGCGGACAGTATCGGGGGCTTCGGCTTCTAGATCCTCGGCGCTAGCGCGAAGGGCTGCGGCCTCAAAAGGGGACAGGCCATAGCGTTCCGTCGAAATCCGGTCGATTCGGGCCATTTCCGTGTCGGCATAGTCGTTGTCGGATCTGGCGATGCGAACCAGAAGGGCCGTAAGGGCCAAACGGGCGTCGTTATCGGCAAGTGGGTCGGGCTGCGGCTGCGTGAGCCGGGACAGAAAATCGCTGAACATGAATTGGTTATAGAAGCGGACTACTTCTGTTCCAAGCGCGTTTGTACCCGTTCATGCGCTTCTTGGCTGTCTTTAAAGCTCAGGCCCATGGCGATGCGGGCTTCTTCGACGATCTTCATTTCGCCTTCGTCCGAATTGCCATCGGCCAGAACGACCTCCCACAAAGCGTCCAGCGCGGCCAGACGTTCCTGCAGGTCGGTTGTTTCGCGGATCAACTTGCCGAATGTATCGGTGTCTGGCGCGGCGGCGTGCAATTTTTCGCAGGTGGCGCGGACCTTGGCGGCCTCGATCGCGTTGTGCTGATAGAGCCGCGCAAGAATGCGGTCGATCAGGCTGATTTCTTCCAGTTTGTAATCCCGATCCGCCTGCGCCACGCGCACCATCAAAGCACCCAAAGCCAGTTCGGCGTCAGGATCGGGCAAATGGTCGTGCTGTGGCGGGCGAAACGCCTGAAGGAATTTTTTCAACATGCCGCGAGGTTATTCCATATTTTGTGGCCCGCCAAGCGCTGACTACCCGTCATAGCCCTGAATGGTCACAACTTTGCCGGTATCCGCTTGTATCGGTATCTACCCGCTGGCTAGGCGCCTGACTGCAGCGCCTGTTTCGCTTGTTCCTGCAGCCAGCCGAGCATCTTCCGATACGGCACAGGCCCATAACTGATCCGGGCGACGCCCAGCGACGCAAGCGTCGCGGTATCCGGCGTCCCGGGCAGGGCAATGATATTCACAGGTAGATCAGTCGATTCGCAAAGCCGGGCGATCATGTCCTCATCCTTGAGGCCGGGTGCAAAGAATCCGTTGGCACCCGCGTCGGCATAGGCTTTGGCGCGGGCCATCGCATCGTCGAGCATCGCCTCGTCATGCGTTTCCGGCGCAGCCTTCAGGAAGATGTCCGTTCTGGCGTTGATAAAAGCAGGGACGCCAGCGACGTCACACCCTTCGCGCATCGCACCAACGCGGGCGGCTTGGGTTTCGATGTCGTATAGGTCCTTGGTGCCGACAATCTGGTCTTCGAAGTTGAAGCCAACGACACCTGTTTCAAGCGCGTTCTGGACATTGGCGATAACCCCCACCGCGTCCTCGGCATAGGCCCCTTCGAAATCCAATGAGACAGGAAGATCAACGGCACTGACGATTCGGCGGGCGTTGTCCAGGGCGACATCCAAGGGGATATTCTGGCCGTCGCCAAACCCCTGCGCCATTGCCACTGGCGCGCTGCCGGTCGCCAATGCCATGGCGCCTGCATCCCGCACGGCACCGGCGCTGCCAGCGTCCCAGATGTTAAAAAGGATGACCGGATCGCCCTTTTTGTGCAGGGCCGCAAAGGTTTCTGCGTTTTGGATTTGATCGGTCATTTGGGCCTCTCCTGTCATCATTTACTTAACAGTAACCACTTGGAACTGTGCCCGAGTAGTGTTTTTTGGCCGCACACCGTCACTTTGCGGTGACGAACGAAAATGGGCCAACATTTGTTGGCCCGAATCCTTCGACATGGTGAGATCAGTTGCTGAGGAGTCAGTCTTCGCCGGCTGTGCTCGACACGTATCGAGCGCTGAACGCCGGCTCACCCAATCGTTTGAGCAGCGACAATTCGGTCTCCAGCCACGCCTTGTGACCTTCTTCTTCCAGCAGAATTCGCTCAAACAGGGTTCGGGTTCCCACGTCACCGGCCTCAGCCGCCTGTGCCGCAGCTTGGGTGTAGAAATCGATGGCTTCCATTTCATCCTTCAGGTCCGCGGTAAACATCTCTTCCAGACTGTCGGCCGCCTTGGGGCTTTTCTGAAGCTCAAGCTCCGGTTTGGCCCCCAGGAACAGGATGCGTTCGATATAGGCATCCGAGTGCCCCAACTCTTCCTGCATCTCGCCGCGCATCTTCTCGGCCAGGATGTCCAAACCCCAATCGTTCAGTACATGCGAATGCAGCTGGTATTGATGCGCTGCGGTCATTTCCATGTGAAGCGCTTGTTGGAGGTTTGTGATCGTTGTCGCGTTGCTCATCTGAAAACTCCTAAATCGTTGAACTGCATCCATGGTGCACGGCAGGTGGACCTGCTTGTTCAAATAGTTAGGAGGTTACACCCCACAAAACAATGCGGGGTGACAGTCCGACACAGATAGCTCTTAAACGAGGCGTGAGGTGTCTTTCGCTGCGCGCACAAAGTCGCGGAACAGGGGGTGTGGATCAAATGGCTTGGACTTCAGTTCCGGATGGTACTGTACGCCGATGAACCACGGATGGTCCGACCATTCTACGATTTCCGGCAGACGGCCATCGGGAGACATCCCCGAGAAGTTCAAGCCAGCTTTTTCCAGCTTGTCGCGGTACTTGATGTCCACCTCATAACGGTGCCGGTGGCGTTCTTCGATATTGGTTCCGCCGTACACCTCTGCCACTTTCGAGCCATCGGCCAGTACCGCGTCATAGGCGCCCAAACGCATGGTGCCGCCTTTATCGTCACCAACTTTGCGTTCGACCTTGTGGTTGCCCTGCACCCATTCTTTCAGGTGGTAAACAACAGGTTCAAAACGTTTCTTGCCCGCTTCGTGGTCGAACTCTTCCGAGCCCGCCTCTGTGATGCCAGCGGCGTTGCGGGCTGCTTCGATTACAGCCATCTGCATACCAAGGCAGATTCCCAGGTAGGGCACTTTGTGTTCGCGCGCGTATTGCGCGGCTTTGATCTTGCCTTCAGTGCCGCGTTCGCCAAATCCACCGGGAACGAGGATCGCGTGGAAGCCTTCCAGATGCGGGGCTGCGTCTTCGGTATCAAATACCTCGGCATCGACCCACTCGACCTTGACGCGAACCCGGTTGGCCATACCGCCATGGGTCAGGGCCTCGGCAATCGACTTATAGGCATCTTCAAGCTGAGTGTATTTTCCAACGATGGCGACTTTGACTTCGCCTTCGGCATTGTGGATGCGGTCGCTGACGTCTTCCCATTTGGCCAGATCGGGCTTGGGGGCAGGGCTGATCTGGAACGCATCCAGAACCGCCTGATCCAATCCTTCGCGGTGATAGGCCAGCGGGGCGTCATAAATGGTCGACAGATCCTGTGCCGCGATCACGCTGTCGGGGCGCACGTTACAGAACAACGCCAACTTTTCGCGTTCTTTGACCGGGATGGGACCCTCGGAGCGACAGACCAGAATGTCAGGGGCCAGACCGATTGAGCGCAGCTCTTTCACCGAGTGCTGCGTCGGCTTGGTTTTCAATTCGCCCGAGGCCTTGATGTAAGGCAGCAAGGTTAAGTGCATGAACAGGCATTGGCCGCGTGGCTTATCCTGGCTGAACTGACGGATGGCCTCAAAGAAGGGTAGGCCTTCGATATCGCCGACTGTGCCGCCAATCTCGCACAGCATGAAATCGACCTCATCCTCACCGATCGAAATAAAGTCTTTGATCTCGTTGGTGACGTGCGGAATCACCTGAATGGTCTTGCCCAGATAGTCGCCGCGGCGCTCCTTCTCGAGTACGTTGGAATAAATCCGACCTGAACTGACCGAGTCGGTCTTGCGCGCTGCCACACCGGTGAAACGTTCGTAGTGACCAAGATCCAGGTCGGTTTCGGCCCCGTCATCGGTCACGAACACTTCGCCATGCTCGAACGGCGACATCGTGCCGGGGTCAACGTTGAGATAGGGGTCCAGCTTGCGCAGACGTACCGAATACCCTCGGGCCTGCAACAGCGCGCCCAAAGCCGCCGAAGCCAGTCCTTTGCCCAAAGACGAAACCACACCACCAGTGATGAAAATAAAACGCGCCATGTTTTCGGCTGCTCCCGTGAGACGTCAAAATCAGCTGCCCGACGGTTCCGAAAAACCGCTGCACCACGGGACTTCACATATAAAGGATTCGCGCCAATAGCGCAAGAGAACCGCAAGATGCTGTTGCAGTTCTCTTTCAGGTTTCTAGGTTTTGTGGATCAGTTGGCTTGTGGGATCAGCGGCGCGTTGTCGCCATCTGCCGGAGGCAGCAGATCGTCAGCCGACGGAACCGCAGGTGTGCTTTCCTCGGTCGGTGCCGGGGCCGGAACGCCCAAACGGTCGATCACCGAACTGCCCGAGGATTTTTGTGCAGCCAAAATTGTCAGCGTGATTGATGTCACGATAAAGCAAGCGGCCAGGATCCACGTCACCTTGCCCAAAGCAGTCGCTGCGGCGCGTCCGGTCATGGCGCCGCCACCCCCGCCGCCCATGCCAAGGCCACCGCCTTCGGACCGCTGCATCAGAACAACGGCAATCAGGCCAAGGGCCAGGAGGAGGTGGATGATGAGAACGACGTTTTCCATGGTGTTCCTGTACAGCGTGGCGTGTATCGCGTGGTACTTATGCAAGTTTGCCAGCGGGGGCAAGTGAGGAGTTGGCATCAAGAACGGTGATGTTCCGGATCACGGCAAAGGGACTGGACAGCATGGCCGCACCTCGCGCAGGCTGCGGCCATGCCACATGATGATCACGACCACCCGCACACTCTTTTGCCACCTGATCCTGCGCTGCGGGTAAAGGCGCTGGAAACGATTCTGACTCGCAAAGGTCTGATCGATCCGGCGGCGCTGGATGAAATTATTGATACCTATCAGAACAAGATCGGTCCTCAGAATGGCGCGCGGGTCGTTGCCAAAGCCTGGACCGACCTGGACTTCAAAGCCGCATTACTGAAAGATGCCACATCGGTTGTCGCCGATCTGGGTTATTACGGGCGTCAGGGCGAACACATGGTTGTCGTCGCAAATACCCCTGAACAGCACAACATGGTCGTATGCACCCTGTGCAGCTGTTACCCGTGGCCGCTGCTTGGTATTCCGCCGGGTTGGTACAAATCCGATGCCTATCGGGCGCGGGCTGTGCGTGAGCCGCGCAAGGTTCTGGCGGAATTTGGTGTGACCCTGCCCGAAACTTCCTCAGTTCGCGTTTGGGATTCGACGGCCGAGGTGCGATACCTTGTGCTTCCGATGCGGCCAGAAGACACAGATGGCTTAACAGAAGACGAGTTGGCGGCGCTGGTCACGCGCGACAGCATGATCGGAACCGGCCTGCCAAAGGTGCCATCATGACCCGAGTTCACGATATGGGCGGGCGCTTTGGCGATGGGCCTGTGCTCCCTGAACCCGAAGATGCCCCGGTCTTTGCCGAAGACTGGCATGCAAGGGCATTGGCCGTAACACTGGCAGCGGGATCGCTTGGGCAGTGGAACATCGACGTATCCCGGCATGCGCGCGAGAGATTGTCGCCTAAGGACTACGCCCGTTTTTCTTATTACGAGAAATGGATTTCGGGGCTTGCGGACCTTCTCGTCGAAACAGGCGTGCTGACAGATGAGGATCTGCGCGGCGAGACAGACGGCGACAATCACCCCCTGGCAAGCCGCGTGCTGAAGTCTGACGCGGTTGCGAAAGTGTTGGCCAGCGGCGGGCCTGCGGATCGCCCTTCATATGAGCGGGTGAAATTTGAACCGGGGCAAAAAGTTGTGACCGCCCGTCAAGCCGCGAACCGCCTTGTCGACGGCGGACATACCCGGCTGCCCGCTTACGCTGCCGGAGCGACTGGGCGGATTTTGATGGTCCATGGAACGCACGTGCTACCGGACTCTAGTGCTCATAGGTTGGGGGACGCCCCCGAGCCGCTTTATGCCGTGGTCTTTCCGGCATCCGAGCTTTGGGCCAATCCCGAACACCCGCAGGATGAAGTTGTTTTGGATCTTTGGCAAAGCTATCTGGAACCCGCATGAGCGACTGCATAACTCATACTGCCCCCGAGCCAGCCTTCGCAGAGCCTTGGCACGCTCAGGTCTTTGCTGTGACGGTTGCTCTAAACGAGGCCGGACGGTTCGACTGGCCGGATTGGGCGGCGCGCTTTTCGGCCACCTTGAAGCGGAACGGTTTGGATCGTGAACTTAATGGTGGGGATGACTACTTTTTTGCCTGGCTGGAAACGCTCGAGGCGCTTTTGGCCGAGCAAGGTGTCGCAGCTCCAGATGAAGTGGTCCAATTTCGCGACAAGTGGGAAGAGGCTTATTTGACCACCTCCCATGGACAGCCGGTGCGGTTGGCCAAGGGGTAGGGGGCTCTGCACTCGTTGCCCGTGCCGGGCACTTCCCCCGGGGGTATCTTCCGCCAGATGAAGCGGGGGATCCGTTTCTTCACCTGGCCAAAAATATCCCCGCCGGAGGCATCGTGCGCAGCACGATCTCTGCATGCGTCGAATTACCGGTTTCCCTGTCGCTTTCCCCCCGTTATACGAGCCGAGTTTGATAACTCAGCGCAAAAGGACCGGATATGGCCAATGTGGTTGTTGTCGGCGCCCAGTGGGGTGACGAAGGAAAAGGCAAGATCGTCGACTGGCTCAGCGAGCGTGCAGACGTGATTGCGCGCTTTCAGGGCGGACATAACGCCGGGCACACGCTGGTCATCGACGGAGAAGTATACAAGCTGCACGCGCTGCCGTCGGGTGTTGTGCGTGGCGGTAAGTTGAGTGTTATCGGCAACGGTGTCGTTCTGGACCCATGGCACCTGATCAAAGAGATCGGAACCATCCAGGCGCAGGGCGTTGAAATCACCCCTGAAAACCTGATGATTGCGGAAAACACACCGTTGATCCTGCCCTTCCACGGGGAACTGGATCGGGCACGTGAAAGTCAAAACTCGGTTGCGAAAATCGGGACGACCGGTCGCGGAATTGGTCCTTGTTACGAAGACAAGGTTGGCCGCCGCGTGATCCGAGTGGCTGATCTGGCTGACGATGCAACGCTGGCATTGCGAGTTGATCGCGCTCTGGTTCACCACAATGCGCTGCGAAACGGGCTTGGACTGGAGCCAATTGACCGAAATGCACTGATTGCCCAGCTGAAAGAGATCGCGCCAAAAATCCTACCCTTTGCCGCGCCGGTCTGGAAAGTGCTGAACGAAAAGCGCAAGGCTGGCAAACGAATCCTGTTCGAGGGCGCACAGGGGGCGCTGTTGGATATCGACTTCGGTACATATCCGTTTGTAACCTCGTCCAACGTCATTGCCGGTCAGGCATCAACAGGCGTTGGAATCGGTCCCGGTTCGATTGACTTCGTTCTGGGTATCGTCAAAGCCTACACAACCCGTGTAGGCGAGGGGCCGTTCCCAACCGAGCTGGACGACGACGATGGTCAGCGGCTTGGTGAGCGCGGGCACGAGTTCGGGACGACCACAGGCCGCAAACGTCGTTGTGGTTGGTTCGATGCCTGCCTGGTGCGCCAGACCTGCGCGACCAGCGGTGTGAACGGTATCTCACTGACCAAGCTGGACGTTCTGGACGGATTTGAAACCCTGAAGATCTGCGTTGGCTATGAGCTGGACGGAGAACGTCTGGATTATCTTCCGACCGCCGCCGACCAACAGGCGCGCTGCAAGCCGATTTATGAAGAGATGCCGGGTTGGAGCGAATCCACCGAAGGGGCGCGCAGCTGGGCGGATCTGCCGGCCAATGCCATCAAATATGTGCGCCGGGTCGAAGAGCTGATCGATTGTCCCGTCGCCCTTTTGTCCACCAGCCCGGAGCGGGATGACACCATACTGGTGACAGACCCGTTTGCAGACTGATGGCAGAGGAACAGAAACAAGGCCTCAGCTATAAGGCGCGCCGCCGCTGGTCTCTGGCGCTTTTGCTGATTGGATTGCCGCTTTATATCGTGGCTGTGGTGACGGTTGTGAACTGGCTTGATCGCCCGCCGATCTGGCTTGAGCTGCTGGTCTATGTCGGTCTGGGCATCGTGTGGGCCTTGCCCTTCAAGTTCGTGTTCAAAGGCGTTGGGCAAGCAGACCCGGATCAGTCGCAAGATTGAGAGGGCGCTTCTTTTCCTGTACAGAAAAAGGGGCCGATGATTGCATCGGCCCCTTTTTCTTTTGATTCTTAAATTCAGCCTGCGGCGCGCTCATCGTCAGGACGGAACCCGATCTGCGTTGATGCAGCGAAGCGACCTCCACCGGCTTTTTCGATCTTGCCGTCCCGAAGCAATTGACCGAACGAGCGCAGGCTTTCTTCACGGTTGAAGTCATCCTGCTTGAGCGAGCGGATCTTGTTCATCAACTGCGGGCGCGAGAATTGTTCCTGACCTTCGATGAACGACAAGTAGGCGGCTGCAGCTTCCAACAGGTCGGGCAGCGATTGTGCGCCTTGTTCCTGTGCAAACAGGGCAAAACCACCTTCTTCGTTGGAGTCGCCTGCTTCGTCTTCTGACTTGGACGTGACGCGGCGCGGGGTCACTGGTCCGGAGTCCTGTTCCCTTGCGTCGACACGCTGTTCCGCAACCAGTTTCAGCGGCGACGAGGTGTCCGACTGAGGGCGCATGCTGGTGACTTGAATCTCGGGGCGGCGCGGGCTGACGACCGAGGTCAGATCGCCGCGATATCCGCTTTCCTCGGACTCTTCTTGCTGGGGCCGGTCCTCGCGCTCAGCTTCCGTTGCGGCGACGGCCGTGCGCAGATGCGAATAGGTTTCGCGCTGCGTGCTGGTCGCCGGGTCATCCATCTGGCTGTCGGCCTTGTCCATCAGGCGGGACAAATCCTGATCCAGGGCATTTTCGTTCGATGATTGACCGTCCATTGCGGCCTCGACCTTCGAAATCTCGCTTAGAACATTGGCCTCATCCTCGGCGGTCAGATAACCCTCTTGGGTCTCTGCGACCTCTTCGATCTGATCCTCTTCGGTCTCTTCACTCAGGATATTGCCGGGCTCATCGGTTTCGGCCGTTTCTTCAAGATCGGTGAACAGTGCCGATGGCGTGGGCGCCTCTTCCTCGTCTTCATAATCTGCGTCCTGCTGCATCGAGAATGGCTGCACGGATTCTACCGGTTCTTCCGTTGCTTCGGCCTCTGCCGCTGGCGCTGCCACGGCGGGGGTATCCGCGATTTCTTCTGCTTCAAAAGCCGGCGCCATCGGTTCAACAGCTGCGTCGGGCTTGTCCGTTTCCGAAAGGTCCGATGCGTCGAGCGAGCCTGCCTCAAACGCGGCGGCGATCGCATCCATCGGTGCAGCTGGCTGACTACCCAGGCTTGCGTCCTCGTCTTCTGTATAAATCACCGAGTTTTCTTCGGAATGCGAAACGACGGCGCGGATGCGCTGCAGTTTGGCGGCAATGCTGTCCGCAGCCGGGGCAGGCGCGCTTTCGACCGGCACGGCGTCAGCGAAAAACGAGTCGGCCCGTTGTGCAGGGGGGGTGGCACTGTGGCTCATCACATGGGTGTCTGCTTGCGCAGCGGTTGGAGCCGCAGCAGGGGCTGGCTTTGCAGCCTGCTGGGTTGCACGCAGCAACAGGCCGGAATCGCTCTGGCTGGCTTCTACATGTTTTGCGGCGTCGCGCCGTGCGATCCGGGTCAGCATTTCTGCGTCAGGTTGCGGGGGTTCAGAACCAAAATACCGATCATCGGCAGAAAGATCACGGAAGTATTCAGCGATTGCCTTCATCGTTTCGAATGAATCGTCGAATCCTTCCAAAGTGCAGGAGAAGGTTCCATAAGAAACGGTCAATACCTTGTTGTTCTGTACCATCAGACGCACGTCCTCTACAAACTACGAGAGCCAACCACCTTATGCAGGCACACCCATTGGCTCTGAACTCTCTGCATGAACCTATCATTTTGTGGTCTCAATGTGTCCAAATCCGGGAAAAATGATCAATCTAAGTAAAAATCGCCCAATTGTGCGGTCATTTGAGCCAATTGCACTGGTCGGAGGCGGGGAAATCGGCCCTGACGACCTAAATGTGATGCTGATTCGCGCCAAGACGGTTGTGGCGGCCGATGGTGGGGCCACCCCTTTGGTAGAATCGGGTCGCATTCCGGATGCCGTGATTGGCGATTTTGATTCGCTGAAAAGCCTGCACAAAGACCAAATTCCGGTGGACCGGTTGTATCCCATACGGGAACAAAACAGCACGGATTTTGATAAGGCTCTGCGCAGCATCGAAGCGCCTGTCGTGTTGGGGGCCGGGTTCCTGGGCGGGAGGCTGGATCATCAGCTTGCTGTTCTTAACACATTGGTCCAGAGGCAGGATCGCCCCTGCGTCTTATTGGGTGAGACTGAGGTCGTCTTTCACGCGCCGCCGCGGGTTTCCCTTAGTATCAAACCCGGCGATGTCGTTTCACTGTTTCCGTTCCAACGGGTAACCGGTACCAGCAGAGGGCTGGAGTGGCCCATCGACGATTTGGTGATGGAACCAGGCGGGCAGGTAGGCACATCCAACCGCGCGCTGGCGGATGTTGAACTGACGGTGGATGGGCCGGGATTGCTGGTGATGGTGCCGCGATACGCCCTGGATCAGGTTATGCAGGCGTTTCTGTCGGGGCAGACCGGGCGCTGGCCCGCTCGCGCAGAATGACATACAGGCCTGCGGCGACGGTGATGCCAATGCCGACAGCGGCCATGCCATCCGGAAGGTCATGGAAGATCAACCAGCCAAAGAACGTCGCCACTGGGATCTCAAGATACTGCATGGGGGCCAGCGTGGCGGACGGCGCATAGCGCAACGACCACGTCATGAACAAATGCGCGACAGTGCCCAGGACACCGATCCCGATCAGCAGCAGGTGACTTTCACGCTCGGGAACGATGAAGGACAGCTCCCAAATATTGCCGAGTGTTCCAAGCGCCAGAACCGGCAGCAGCAGAACCGTCGCCATCACTCCGGACACGGCCTGCAAGGCGATCGGGTCGGTTTCCTTGGAAATCTGTCGTGTCACCAACATGAAAAGGGAAAAGACAATTGCAACGACCAAGGGTAACAGAGCGGCGGCGCCAACTTGAACAAAGCTGGGCTGGATGACCAGCAGAGTGCCCACGAACCCGACAACACAGGCGATCAGGCGGCGCATACCAACCTCTTCACCCAGCACGCACTTGCCCAGCAACAACATGATGAAGGGCATGACAAAGGCGATGGCGACTGCGTCCGCCAGCGGCAAGTATTGCAGTGCGCTGAACATTGCCGCGATAGCGACGATGTGCAGAACCGTTCGGATGAACGCCAGCCACACAAGACGTCCACGCATGCGCCAGTGCCGCCTGGTCAGGGCCACCAAAGGTATCAGGATCAACGCCTGAACGGCAAAGCGAATAAACACCAGAACGCCGACCGGTGTCGTCTCGCCCAGCAGCTTGGCGATGGAATCGCCCATCGGTGCAAGCACGCAAAAACACAGCATCAAGAAGATGCCAAAGACGGGACGATCCTGGGTCATGCGGCGACGCTACGGGTTTTGGCACCCGGTTGAAAGCGTCTATGAAATCGGCTGCACCTTCGTGTAGTCGGGTCCGATGCAGACGGGCAGGTCGTCGTCCAGTTTCAGCCAATCCAGCCGTTCTTCGTGGGCCACGTGCAGCGTGGGCTGCAATTGATTGGGATCCTCTAATGTGGCGACATACAGATGCAGCACGTCCGACATGGCTTGGGATCGAAACGAGATCGGCGTGCCGCAATTGGGACAAAAGCTGCGCTCGACACCGGGCGAGGAATTAAAGGTTTTCGGCGGCTCGCCAGTCCAGCGCCATTGCCCGTCGCGCACGCCAAAATAGGTCGTCATCGGGGCCGCACATTGCCTGCGGCAACTATCGCAATGGCAGCTCACGCAGGACAGGACCGGAGGATCAACCTCGTAGCGGATGGTGCCGCACAGGCAATGTCCTTGCATCGTTGACCTCCATTGCTGTCACTGTCAGCAGTTTGGCACGTTTACGGCCAACCCGCCCAGAGACGTTTCCTTGTACTTCTCATGCATATCATGGCCGGTCTGGCGCATGGTTTCGATCACTGAATCCAGCGGTACAAAGTGTTTCCCATCGCCACGCAGCGCAAGTGAAGCAGCCGAGACGGCTTTGATCGCCGCCAAACCGTTGCGTTCGATGCAAGGAACTTGCACCAGACCAGCGACCGGGTCGCAGGTCATGCCCAGATGATGCTCCAATGCAATTTCGGCGGCGTTTTCGACCTGCTCGGGCGTACCACCCATCACAGCGCAGAGGCCCGCTGCAGCCATTGCCGAGGCGCTGCCAACTTCGGCCTGACAACCGGCTTCTGCACCCGAGATCGAGGCGTTGTATTTGACCAGCCCGCCAATGGCCGCTGCCGTAAGGAGGAAGTCCTCGATATGGCTTTCCGAGGCACCCGGAACGTGGTCGAGGTAATAGCGCAGTACGGCAGGCATCGTACCAGCTGCCCCGTTTGTGGGCGCAGTGACGACTTGCCCGCCAGCCGCGTTTTCCTCGTTTATCGCCATCGCATAGACGCTCATCCAGTCGTTGATGGTGTGCGGCGCGTTCAAGTTCATACCCCGTTCGGCCAACAACGCGTCGTGGATGCCCTTGGCGCGGCGGCGCACTTTCAGGCCGCCGGGCAGAATGCCATCCGTCTTCAGTCCACGTTCGATACAGTTGTTCATGACTTCCCAAAGCCGGGCGGTGCCTTTGGCGAAACTGTCCGCACAGCCCCGCGCGATTTCGTTTTCGCGCTTCATCTGGGCGATGCTTTTGCCGCTGACGTTTGCCATCTCCAGCATTTCGGCCGCCGAGTGGAACGGGAAGGGTACTGCTGGGCCGTCATTGGTGGCTTTGCCTTCGGCCAGTTCTTCCTCGGTCAGGACAAAACCGCCGCCTACGGAATAATAGACCTGCCGCAGGATCACGTCGCCCTGCGCATCGGTGGCCATCAGGATCATCCCATTGGCATGGCCGGGCAGGTTGTGGTCGTAGTCAAAGATCAGATCGGCCTTTGGATCGAATTGCAGGGTCGGCAACCCCTCGGGCGTGACTGAGTGCGTTTCAGCAATAGCGGCCAACGCGGCCTCGGCCTTGTCGTTGTCATAGGTGTCAGGAACAAACCCGGCCAGTCCAAGGATCGTAGCCCGGTCTGTTGCATGACCTACGCCAGTAAAAGCCAGCGATCCGTGCAGCGATCCGCGAAGACCGGCGAATTCAAACGGCGAGGCGCGCATCAGGTCCAGAAACCGTGCGGCGGCAACCATCGGCCCCATTGTGTGTGACGAGGACGGGCCGATGCCCACTTTGAACATATCAAAAACAGACAAGAACATATCAGGTAGCAGAGCCTTCTGGAGGGTGAGCATAAGATGGACTGGTGAAGGGGGTAACCCCCAACCCCTCGGCCGCGATGGCCGCCCGGGTTGCGGGACGGTTTTCCAGGCGCATCAGAATGGATTGCAGGTAAGGCGTATCCGCCAATTGATACCAACTGCGATCAGCGCGCTCCGGGTAAAGGGACATCCACCGCATCTGGCAGGCAAGGTAGTATGTAAGGACCGAGGGCTGATCGGCGTGCAACCAGCTGGGCGCAGTTTTAGCAACGTCATCCAGAACCCGAAGATGTTGGCGCAGGCGCGGGCGAATACCGTTGCGCAAGGTTTCGGCCTGTGCCGTGTCGATGTATTTTTCGGCATAGAACAGGATGCGCAGATCGGCATGTAAAGTGTTCGATGCGAAAAAGAGCCATTTCAGGAACGCAGACCGATCCGGGTTGTCAGAGGCGGGAGCCAGTTGCGCATGTGTATCTGCCAGCCACAAAAGGATGGCGGCTGTTTCAAAGATCGGACCTAGTGGCGTTTCAAGAACCGGGATCAGGCCGTTCGGATTCAACCCCCTGTAAGCCGCGCCATCCTGTGCGTTTTGCCGACGATCCACCAAAGCCGTCTCATAAGGCAGGCCCATCTCTTCCAGCACCAGTCTGATCACCAGAGAGGCATTGTCGGGGGCAAAGTGCAATCTGTAGGGCGCGTTCATGGGCTGTATTTATACACCAGCAGGGATGTCGAACGTCTCGATTGCGACGTTTCCAATAGGAAACGCGTAGTTTCGCGACAAGTTGGCCCGCTGGATCGGCGAATTGGCGCTCGCAGTTGGATCGGACATTCCGTATAAATTCCGCAATACCAAGGGGGAATGCAACAATGACCGGAGATTTGTCACCCATAGACAAAGCCAAATTTGTCGCGGCGCGACGGGCCGCCGATATAGTTCAGGACGGGATGCGCGTTGGGCTGGGCACCGGATCAACGGCCGCCTGGATGGTCCGCCGTCTGGGAGAGCGGGTGCAGCAGGAAGGTTTGCGGATCAAGGCTGTTCCGACCTCAACCCGTACCGCGCAACTGGCCCGTGAGTTAGGGATCGAGGTTGTCTCGCTGGATCAGGCGGGTTGGCTAGACCTGACCATTGACGGCGCGGATGAATTTGACGGCGATCTGAACCTGATCAAAGGTGGGGGCGGCGCGCATCTGCAGGAAAAGATCGTTGCCACGGCAAGCGATCAGATGATCGTTATTGCAGATGCCGGTAAAGAGGTCGAAACGCTGGGCGCATTCCCGTTGCCAGTCGAGGTTATCCCTTTTGGCTGGCAGACTACGCGAACGCTGATCCAAGAGGCGTTGGATACGATGGACGTTCTGGGCACTTCTGCCGCGCTGCGCATGAACGGAAAGGCGCCGTTTGTCACGGATGAGGGCAATCACATTCTGGACCTCCACCTTCAGCGCATCGGAAATGCCAGGCAACTGGCGCTGGTGCTTAATCAGGTCCCGGGTGTGGTCGAGAATGGTTTGTTCATCGACATCTGTGACAAAGTTGTGATCGGCCACGGCGATGGTCGGGTCGAGCTGCGCGATATCAACGATGGAACGATCGAACTTGATCAGGCGGTGGAGGCAGGCGAGAACTTGTTCTCGGATCTGGCGGATTAAGCGGAGCAGACACAAATCGC
This sequence comes from Ruegeria sp. CDSB117, assembly GCF_059611005.1. NCBI lineage: Bacteria > Pseudomonadati > Pseudomonadota > Alphaproteobacteria > Rhodobacterales > Roseobacteraceae > Ruegeria > Ruegeria sp. CDSB117. The sequence continues at coordinate 282,713 of NZ_JBXWOS010000003.1, read as the reverse complement.
TTTTCTTCACTCGTTTTATTCGGACGCTACATTGTTTTGAGTGAAGTCGTGACCGCGAACGATTTGGGACACGTACAAGTTGGCACTTGGTTTGACCAATCCGAGACGCGGAGGCCGTCGTTGAATAAAACAAAAGCAACCATATCTGGGCGTTTGTTCACAACGCTGCAGCGGTTCCCTGCGCAAGTTCGAGAAATCGAAGAGGCCGGCGCCCCGGCGATCACTCTGGACAGCAGCGCGAGATAGAGTACACCCCATGCAAGGCCTGCGGGCACTTGCGGAAATTTGGAAGAGGCAGGACAAATGAGCTTTGACTATGATCTGTTCGTAATCGGCGGAGGCTCAGGCGGGGTCCGGGCCGCACGTGTGGCAGCTGGTGAGAACGGTGCCAAGGTGGGGCTGGCCGAAGAAGACCGTTACGGCGGCACATGTGTCATCCGGGGCTGTGTGCCCAAGAAACTGATGGTCTTCGCCAGCGAGTTTTCTGGTATGGTCGGTGATGCGCAAGCCTATGGCTGGGACATTCAGGCCGGTGCTTTGAACTGGGATACTTTTCACGGCAAGCTGGTGACTGAACTGGACCGGCTTGAAGGCATCTACCGCAATATCCTGAAAAACAACGGCGTCGAAAGCTTTGATCAACGTGCAACCATAGTCGATCCACATACGGTCGAATTGGCAGATGGGACACGCAAGACAGCCAAGCACATCCTGATCGCCACAGGCGGTCGTCCGGTCGTGCCCGAGTTCCCGGGATCGGACTTAGCGATTACGTCGAACGAGATCTTCCACCTTGAGAAGCTGCCAGAAAGCATTCTGATCGTCGGTGGCGGCTACATTGCCAGCGAGTTTGCCGGAATCATGAACGGGTTGGGAGTCCAGACCACTCAGTTCTATCGCGGTGCGCAAATCCTGCGTGGCTTCGACGAAGAAGCACGTGGCCTGATCTGCGAAGAGATGCGCCAGAACGGCATCGATGTTCGTTTGGGCACCAATGTGCTGGAAATGACCAAAGAAGGCGACAAGATCCGCGTTAAGGCCACCGATGGCACCGAGGATCAGTTCGACGTGGTCATGTACGCCACCGGGCGTGCCCCGAATGCGGATAATCTGGGCCTCGAGGCGCTGGGCGTGGAAAGTGGCCGCAAAGGTGAGATCGTGGTGGATGAGTACAGCCAGACTGGCGTACCCTCGATCTATGCCATCGGCGACGTGACCGACCGCGTGAACCTGACACCCGTCGCGATCCGCGAGGGGATGGACTTTGTCGAAACCGTGTTCAAAGGCAACCCGACGCCTGTGGATCATGAACTGATCCCGACCGCGATCTTCACCCAACCAGAATTCGGCACCGTGGGCCTGAGCGAAGAAGAAGGCGCGGCACAGGAACCGATTGAGGTTTACGCGACATCGTTCAAGCCAATGCAAAAAGCCTTTGCCGGTGGAACGCAGCGCGTGTTGATGAAGCTGATCGTCAGCCAGGCGACTCGTAAAGTTTTGGGCTGCCACATCGTCGCGCCGGGCGCGGGTGAGATGATCCAGCTGGCTGGCATTGCCGTCAAAATGGGCGCAACCAAGGAAGATTTCGACCGCACGGTTGCCGTTCATCCGGTGATGGCAGAGGAATTGGTAACAATGCGGCAACCTGTGCGCACTGCTTGATTTGCAACCGCGCGCACACAAGTTACAAGGGAACCCGTGATCACACGGTCCAACACAAGGGAATAGATACATATGGCGGGCAATAGCGGCGGCCCCTGGGGGGGCGGAGGCTCCTCGGGCGGCGGAGGAAATCGGGGTGACAACGGTGATGGGCGCAAGCCCCCCGAAGGCGATGGTCCGCAGATCCCCGAGATTGATGAGCTGATGAAGAAAGGCCAGGAACAGCTGCGCGTCCTTATGGGCGGCCGCGGCGGTTCAGGCCGAGGTGGCAACGGTCAGGGCTCTGGCGGCGGTGGCCCCATCTTCACAAAAGGTACGGTTCTTATTGGTGTCGTCGTCGCGGCGGTATTGTGGGGGGCGGCCAGTTTTTACACGGTCAAGCCCGAAGAACAGTCGGTTGAGTTGTTCCTCGGCGAATTCTCGGCCGTCGGAAATCCGGGTCTAAACTTTGCGCCCTGGCCTTTCGTTACCGCCGAAGTCATCCCGGTCACCCGTGAACAGAACGAAGATATGGGCGGCGCGCGCGGCAGCGATGATGGCTTGATGCTGACCGGCGACGAAAACGTGGTCGATATCGACTATCAAGTCGTCTGGAACATCAACGACCCTGCGAAGTTCCTGTTCAACCTGCGTGATCCGCGCCAAACGATCCGTGCGGTGTCGGAATCAGCGATGCGCGAGATTATCGCTCAAAGCGAGCTTGCACCGATCCTGAACCGGGATCGTGGTGTTATCGCGGATCGCTTGCAGGAACTGATCCAGTCCACAATGGACAGCTATGATTCAGGGATCAACATTGTCCGCGTGAACTTTGACAAAGCCGACCCGCCTCAGGATGTGATCGCCGCCTTCCGCGACGTTCAAGCTGCTGCGCAGGAACGGGACCGGTTGCAGAACGTAGCCGATGCCTATGCGAACAAGGTGTTGGCAGAAGCGCGCGGCGAAGCTGCGCAGGTTCTGGAAGAGGCGGAAGGTTATCGTGCCCAACAGATCAACAGTGCGCGGGGTGAAGCCAGCCGCTTTAGCGCAGTTCTGGAAGAATACTCCAAAGCACCCGATGTGACGCGTAAGCGTCTGTATCTGGAGCGTATGGAGCAGATTCTGGGTGACGTTGACAAAATAATTCTGGACCAGAACTCATCCGGGCAAGGGCAGGGTGTTGTGCCCTATCTGCCGCTGAACGAGCTGCGTCGTAGCCCTGCCGGGGAGAGCAACTGATGCGTAAATCACCCATTATCCTCATTCTTGTCGTGATCCTTGGCGTCGTTGGCCTGTCTTCGATCTTCATCGTGGATGAACGTGAACGCGCGCTGGTCTTGCAATTTGGTCGTGTCGTCGCGGTCAAGGAAGACCCCGGTCTGGCGTTCAAAATCCCGGTGATTCAAGAAGTTGTCCGCTATGACGACCGTATCCTGTCTATTGATGTACAGCCCCTTGAGGTGACCCCTCTGGACGATCGGCGTCTGGTTGTCGATGCATTCGCACGTTACCGGATTTCAGATTTGAATCAGTTCCGTCAGGCCGTTGGTGTCGGCGGTATCCCGGTTGCCGAGGATCGTCTGGATCGTATTTTGCGGGCTGAAACCCGCGAAGTGCTGGGCTCGGTTTCGTCCCGTGACATCCTGAGCTCGGACCGTGCGGCGCTGATGCTGCGCATCCGAAACAGCGCGATTGCCGAAGCTCAGGCGCTGGGCGTGACTGTAATCGACGTGCGATTGAAGGCGACCGACTTGCCACAGGCCAACCTTGAGGCGACCTTCGATCGCATGAAGGCCGAGCGGGAGCGTGAAGCAACAGACGAACGTGCCCGTGGTAACGAGGCGGCGCAGCGTGTGCGTGCGCAAGCTGACCGGACGGTGGTCGAACTAGTTTCAGATGCACGTCGTGAGGCCGAAATCACCCGTGGTGTAGCGGACGCCGAACGTAACGCGATCTTTGCGGAAGCCTATGGCGCGGACCCGGAGTTCTTTGAATTCTACCGTTCGCTGACCGCGTATGAGAATGCGTTGCAGGGCGGCAATAGCTCGTTGGTTCTGAGCCCGGATTCCGAGTTCTTCAACTACCTCGGTTCGCCAACCGGACGGCAAGCTCCGGCTGCTGCGGCCTCCGAATAATGGGGCTGATCCTTCTGGCTTTCGGGCTGGTATTGATTGTAGAGGGGCTGGCCTATGCGCTGGCCCCTTCGCTTATTGAGCGCATGTTAGAGGCATTGCGGTCACTGCCCGAGCAGGCGCGGCGGCTGGCCGGTTTGCTGAGCGTGGTCAGTGGCTTTATCCTGCTATGGGGGGCTTATCAGGTTGGGTTTTGATGCGGTGACCTCACTTGCAGGTGATTTCCCCGCGATCCCGAGTTGCGGGCAAGGACAAACCGACTACATTGGTTCCTGAGAAGATCTGCCCGAGGGCAGTTTTACAAGACTTGTTGACAAGGAGTTCCCAAGTGCAGGCACACGCACGCAGTATTTCAGTCCGGCAGGACGAGGGTGTTGGTTTCATGCGGCTGATGTGGCTGGCCATTGCAGGGATGATTCTTGTTCTGGCCCAAACCGTCGCAGCACAGGCGCGGAGCGAAAGCCTGGCGCCGCTGGCAGAAAAGATCAGCCCGGCCGTGGTCAACATTACCACCTCGACGTTGATTGAAGGCCAGACCGGACCGCAGGGCATTGTGCCCGAAGGGTCGCCCTTCGAGGATTTCTTCCGCGATTTTCAGGACCGGAACGGTGATGATGAAAATCGCCCGCGCCGCAGCAACGCGCTGGGTTCGGGGTTCGTGATTTCCGAGGACGGCTACATCGTCACCAACAATCACGTGATCGCCGAGGCCGATGAAATCCTGGTGGAGTTCTTCCCCGGTGATGGACAGCCGCCGGAGGAGCTGCCTGCCAAGGTGATCGGCACGGACGAGAAAACCGATATTGCGCTGCTGAAGGTCGAGGCCCCGGGCCCGCTGCAATACGTGCAGTTTGGCGACAGTGACGTCGCCCGCGTCGGTGATTGGGTTATTGCCATGGGCAACCCGTTGGGGCAGGGCTTCTCGGTTTCGGCCGGGATAGTTTCGGCCCGCAACAGGGCGCTGAGCGGTTCGTATGACGACTACATCCAGACCGACGCGGCCATCAACCGGGGCAACTCGGGCGGTCCGCTGTTCAACATGAATGGCGAAGTAATTGGTGTGAATACAGCGATTTTGTCGCCCAATGGCGGTTCGATCGGGATCGGCTTTTCGATGGCGTCCAACGTCGTCGTCAAGGTGGTCGATCAACTGCGCGAATTCGGTGAAACCCGCCGCGGTTGGCTAGGCGTTCGCATTCAGGATGTTACCGAGGACATGGCCGAGGCAATGGGGTTAGCCAAGCCGGGCGGTGCGCTGATCAGCGATGTTCCGGATGGGCCGGCCAAGGATGCCGGACTGCTGGCTGGTGACGTGATCCTCAGCTTTGATGGGGTCGAGGTCGAAGATACACGCGGTCTTGTGCGTCAGGTCGGTGAGACGACCGTAGGCAAAGCCGTGCGTGTTGTCGTGCATCGCGATGGCGGCACACAGACCGTCCTGGTTACTCTGGGACGTCGTGAGGATGCCGAACGGGCCGAGCAGGGCGATGAGGAAACGTCTGAGGCTCCAACGGAAGAGAACGCTGCTATTCTGGGCCTGACCATTTCGCCACTGACGGACACGCTACGTACGGACCTTGGTCTTGAAGAGGACGCCGAGGGACTGGTTGTAACCGAAGTGGATGAGGCCTCTGAGGCGTTTTCCAAAGGGTTGCGCGCCGGTGATCTGATCACCGAGGCTGGACAGCAAAAGGTAACGTCGATTGGAGATCTGGAAGCACGCATGGAAGAGGCGCGTGAGGCCGGGCGTAAATCGCTGTTGTTGCTTGTACGTCGCGGTGGCGACCCCCGCTTTGTGGCGCTGAGCCTGGGCGAGTAACGCACCACATCAAACGTTGTGACAAGGCCGGGGCAATGCCTCGGCCTTTTCCGTTCCACGTGGCGCTGAAAGTAGGTGAGCCACACGCCGGGGAGGCGCATGGCTCTGGTACAGGGAGAGGCCAGTGGACAGATATCGGGGATGATTCTCTGGCCCCCTACGGTAACAACTAAGACATTAGCTATTTTGGCATGCGCCGTATGTGAAGGAGGTCACAAGGTCAGATTAAGTCGGATTCGGCCAGTTCTTTTAGGGCGTTAAAGTCCTGGATCATCAACCCGCCGCGGGATGCCTCGACAACATTGTCGCGTTTCCAAGTGGAAATCGTCTTGGATACAGCTTCGCGCGTGGCACCAACGAACTCGGCCAATTCGCTTTGGGACAGGGTGATGCGCATGGCGGGGTCGTCCTGAAGGGCAGACAGATGCAGCAATTTGCGCGCCAGACGAATGGGCATCGGCAAGAACACTTGTTCGTTTAGCTGTGACCCCATCCAGCGCATGCGCAGGCCCGCCAGACGGATCATGTCGACGGCAAGATCGGGGTGCTGGCGGATCTGGTCCATCACGTCGCTGCGGCGCACGCGCAGCACGCTAGATGGCTCGGCCGCTGCTATCGTGGCGGTCCGCGGCCCGCTGTCGAACAACGCAATTTCGCCAAACACTTCGCCCGGCTTCATAAGGGTCAAAGACAGCTTGCGCCCGCTCATCGCAAGGAATGAAACCTCGAGCGTACCTTCAGAAATCACATACAGCGCATCGCCTTCGTCCCCCTGCTCAAACAGCACCTGGCCCTGATCCAAGGAAATCTCGGTTGCGAGTGCCGAAAGCATAGCCCTGAGTCGGTCTGATGCCTCGGACAGAAATCCGCTGTTTGGGAGTGCCTTCATGTGGTTGAGGGGTCTCCGGCTGCTGGTGTTGAGTGGTGCCCCAATGTCCCACAGCCGGGCTATTATTCCAAGGTTTTTATTGGTTTGTCTGATTGCGCGCTGTGCGATGGCTCAATATGAAAGCAAACGCTTAAGCTGCGCGCCGATTATCAGTGTTCGCCTATTGGTGGTCTGGATCATCCATGTAGCGTTGCAACAGACTGAACTGAAGCATCAGGAACGCCATTAGCGCGATCGGAAAGGCGAAAGTTTCAATTTTGACCCACAGGTCCGTCGACATGGTTCGCCAGACAAATTCATTGGCAACGGCCAGAACCGCAAAGCAGCCGCACAACCGGCGGGTCAGGATCATCCAGCCCTCATGGCGCATCGGCAGCATATCTTCGAGGACATAGGCCAGATAGGATTTCCCCTGCAGAAGGCCAATTCCAAGGATGACCGAGAAAAAACCGTAAACCAGCGTGGTTTTCATCTTGAAGAACCGCTCATCATTGAACCAAGCGGTCAGGCCCCCAAAGAAGATGACCATGAAGGCGGTGAATATCTGCATCCGGCTAAGTTTGCCGGTCAGGACCCAGAGGATGCCCATGGCGGCCAGCATCAGAGGGACGAAGATGATCGTCGCAATGATAAAGCCTGAATATTCAATGCCTCCGATCAGGAAACTGTCGTCACGCAGACGTAGGTAGATGAAGAAAAAGGCCAGTGGGGGCCCAAGCTCTAACGCCTGTTTCAGAAATGGATTGATTTCTTTTTTGCCTGACATGTCGGTTTCCTGATTTTTACCCGCCCATTTCAACTATTACGGCGCCCAATGCAATCAATGCCATCAGCGCGACCCGTCTTGGGCCCACGGTTTCTTTTAGCACCAGCCACCCGATTAGGGCCGCAAAGACCGTCGAGGTTTCACGTAGGACGGCGGCTTCGCCGACCTTGTCCAGGCGGGTGGCCAGCATGATTGCTCCGAAGGACATAGGGGCGATGATGCCTCCGGCCAAGCCCCGCAACATCAATGGTCCAACGGCAGGGCGGTTGATCATGGCGCGCCATCTGAGGAATGCGTAAATCGGCATCGCAAAACCGTCGATCATGAAAAACCACGCCAGAAAGGTGAACGGGTCGGCGGTGGCACGGATACCATAGGTGTCATAAGTGGTGTAGAGCGCGACAAACAGGCCGGTTGCGATGGCCAGTACCAGCGCGATGCCCAGCGTTTCCCGGTTGGTTTCCAGAAAACGCAAATTATAGGCGGCCAGGCCGAAGATACCGGCCAGCAGGACCAAAACGCCAAACCACTGAATTCCGGTAAAGGTCTCGCCGAAGAGAAGATAGGCGCCGATGACCGTGAATAGGGGGCCAGTGCCGCGTACGACCGGGTAGACGACGGTGTATGAACCCTTTGTATAGGCCATCGCCTGAAGGACCTTGTAGGCGATGTGGATCAGCCAGACCACGGCGAAGATAGACCACATGTAGGGTTCGGGCCACGGCACCACGAAAAAGGCAAAAGGGGCCGCCATCAGGCAATAGCAGGCGTCGATTGCCCCACGGGACAGCCAGGGATCGTGGCGACCCTTCTGCAGCGCGCCAAAAACCGCATGCAGGAAGGCGGCCATCAGAGCGAGGCCAAGAGCCAGCTGATGGCCCGCTTCGGTGCCTTCGAGAGAAATCAGCCAGTCGCTCAAATGTCAGTCTTTTCGCTGGGTGGAGAGGCTGGGGGTTTTCCACCCCCAGACCCCCGGAAGATATTTGGGGCCAGATGAAGGGGGGATCAGGTTTGGTCCAGACCGGTGAGGGCGGCGGCGAACTCTTCAGGGTCGAAGGGGGCGAGGTCGTCGATCTGTTCTCCAACGCCGATGGCATGGATTGGCAGGCCGAACTTGTCGGCCAGTGCAACCAATACGCCACCTTTGGCGGTGCCATCGAGTTTGGTCATGACCAGCCCTGACACGTCAGCGAGGTCGCGGAATGTTCGAACCTGGCTTAGCGCGTTCTGGCCCGTGGTGGCGTCCAGCACCAGCAGCGTGTTGTGCGGGGCGGTCTCGTCGATTTTGCGGATCACGCGGACGATCTTGGCCAGTTCCTCCATCAGGTCCGATCGGTTTTGCAGGCGCCCGGCCGTGTCGATCATCAGCAGGTCTGCGCCGTCTTGCTGCGCGCGGGTCAGGGCGTCGAAAGCCAATGAGGCCGGGTCTGACCCCTCGGGTGCGGTCAGCACCGGCACACCGGCGCGGTCGCCCCAGACCTGGAGCTGTTCGACGGCGGCGGCGCGGAAGGTGTCCCCGGCGGCGATGACGACTTTTTTGCCCGCGGCTTTGAACTGGCTGGCGAGCTTGCCGATGGTCGTGGTTTTGCCGGACCCGTTGACGCCAACGACCAGCACGACTTGCGGGCGCTTGGGGTAGATGGGCAGAGGCTTGGCAACCGGTTCCATCACACGGGCGACTTCGTGGGCCAGCAATTGCTTGATCTCTTGCGTGGAGAGCTTTCGACCCAACCGCCCCTCGGCCATGTTGGATGTGACCCGCAAAGCGGTGTCGACGCCCATATCCGAGGCGATCAGCAATTCCTCTAGCTGCTCAAGCATGTCGTCGTCCAACGTGCGACGGACAACTGCCTTGGCTTCGTTGCGGCCAAACAGCCGTCCCAACACCCCTTTGGATGGCGCGGCCTCGGGCGGTGGCGGAGCAGGGGTTGGATCGACCGGTGCGGGTTCAGGAGTTTCGACCGGCTGTGGCACAGGGGCGGGTTCAGGTGTCTCTGGCACCGGCTGTGGAACTTCGGGAACTGGTTCTGGCTGCGGCTCGGGCTCGGGTATTATCGGATCGGGGGCTGTTGTTTCCTCACCACCGTCTTCGACGATCGCATCCAGCCCCTGTTCGAGGCGGGACGAGGATTTGAACAGCTTGTCCTTGAGCTTTGAGAAAAACGCCATTTTTGGTCTCCGAAGGTGTTCCTCTCACCTAATGCGGATTTGCGGCAGTTGCAAAGGGTCACAAAAACGCAATCAAAAGCCCCGCCTGAGCGCCCCAGTACAGGATCCAGATCATATAGGGCGTTAAGCGCAGCGCCGGATGATTGGAGGGGAGCAGAAACTTCTCGGTCGCAAGGATCAGGTCTGAGGCTATGAAGGCCAGTGCGGCAGGCAGGGCCCAACGCAGCGCGCCTGTTTCGGGCAATGTGAGAACCGCGATGCCCATACCAAGGATGATCGGGATATAGCCCAGCACCGGTATCTTGAGCTCACCGGCGCGGGGGGCGAGCAAGGTTGCGGCCACGATGCCGAGGATGATTAGGGACCAGAAGATACCGGGCTTGTCAAAGATCAGGGCAGTGTCGCTGGCTGGGTGGCTGAGGAACAGAGCGATATAGGCCAGGTGGCCGGCTGCAAATGCACCGATCCCCGCCATGAAAGTCGAATCCGTCTCACGCGAAAGCAGCGCATCGCCCAAAGCACATAGAGCCAAGGCAAGGGTCAGTAACATCGCAGTGCCGCTTAGAACCGCTGTCACCGCTAATAGTGCGACAGATGCCGTCTTGAAGAGGGATCGCAGAGGGCTGGCGGGTCGCGGTGACAGCGGCAAATAGGCCAGAGCGCATGCGGCGGCGATCCAGAAAAGAGCGGTTGTCATAGTTGTCCCCCGTTAAGTTTTTTAGCAGCATCGCCGGGATCGCCAGTGCAACTCAAGCCGTGACGTGAAGGCAGTCGGTCGTGGGAATTGTTTATTGGCGATGCCGAACTGCATCTGCCAAAATGACCTCATGCTGACGCGTCTTGCGATTCTTATGACACTCACTGCGCAGGCGGCTGTTGCTCAGCCTGCCTTGTCCGGGTCTGAGTTTGACAGCTACACGCGTGGGAAAACACTGTTCTACGGGTTTCAGGGTACGGTGTACGGGGTGGAACGCTATTTGCCCAATAAACGCGTGATCTGGTCGTTTCTGGATGGCAATTGCAAAGAGGGCGTTTGGTACGAACAAGGAGGGCAGATCTGCTTCATCTATGAAGACAGGATTGATCCGCAATGCTGGGTCTTTTCCAAGACCGACAGGGGGTTGACCGCCTTGTTCGAAGGCAACTCGGAAGCCACCGAGCTGTACGAGGCCGAAGATATCAATGAAGAGATGGTCTGTCTCGGCCCCGAGATTGGCGTCTGAAGGTCGCTAGAACAGAGAGCCCTGATCAGGTGCATCTTTCTTGGCCGGTTTTTTTGGTGCCGCCCGCGAAGCCGTGGGCTGACCAGTATTTAGGAGGCCATCCGCGAATTCGATCTCGAACGTGCTGTGTTTTGAGGCCTGTTTCTTGGTCGTAAGAACCTCTCCCTCGGCCCGGACCACAGCATAACCACGTTGCAGTGTAGCTTTGTAGCTTAGTGTTTCACGCAGGCGGTCGGCGGCGTCCAGCTGTTGCCGCATCCGATCCAGTCGCGTGGCCTGCGCCGTGTTCATTCGTTCTTCCAACCTGTTGATATTATGTCGTTGCTGTTCGACTTCGCGCCGGATTGGGCGCAAGGACAGACGGGATGACAGGTTGCGCAAAGATTCGTTTCTGGTCGACACGAGGTTGCGCAAAGTCGACGGGCGCAGATGTGCAGACAGTTCGACCACCTGCAAACGCCGGTTCTGGACGCCGCGATTCAGTGCGGGCGCCAGTCGATCTGCAATCAAATCAAGTCGTTGGCGTGGGGTGTTCAACAGGCTTTCCGGGCGCGGCAACGCGCGGGACAGGTCGCGAAGCCGTTGAGACCGCCTTTGAACCGCATCCGTCGCGGCACGAGACAGACGAGCGCCTTGCTCACCCGTCCAGGCCAGTAGTTCCATTCGAACCGGCACGGCAAGCTCGGCCGCGGCGGTCGGCGTTGGCGCGCGGCGGTCTGATACAAAGTCGATCAGCGTCGTATCTGTTTCGTGACCAACGGCCGAAATCAGCGGAATGTCCGAAGCGGCCGTCGCACGCGCGACAATTTCTTCGTTGAACCCCCAAAGGTCTTCAATCGAACCGCCGCCACGGGCGACGATAATCAGGTCGGGTCGAGGCAGTGAGCCGCCCGGCGTCAGTTTGTTGAAACCGTCGATGGCCCGCGCAACTTCTGTTGCGCAGTTGGAGCCCTGTACAGCGACAGGCCAGATCAGCACCTTGCGCGGGAAGCGATCCCGCAGGCGGTGCAGGATGTCCCGGATCACAGCGCCAGATGGTGATGTCACCACGCCAATAATCTGGGGCAGGTAGGGCAGAGGCATTTTACGTTCGGGTGCGAACAAACCTTCAGCCTCAAGCTGTTTCTTGCGCTTTTCCAGCAGCGCCATCAAAGCGCCTTGCCCGGCGACCGCGACCTCATCGACGTTCAGGTTGTATTTCGATTGCGCGCCAAAGGCCGTCAGGCGACCGGTGACCACGACCTCAAGACCTTCTTCCGGCACCACCGAGAGGCCCGAAACCTGACCTTTCCAGGTGGTGCAGGCCAAAACGTTCCGATCATCCTTGATGTCATAGTACAGATGCCCCGAGCGCGCTGTGAACACGCGTCCGACCTCACCACGCACACGGATTCGCCCGAACGTGCCTTCCAGCGTGCGTTTCACTTCGCCCGAGATGTCCGAAACGGAGTATTCTGGGGTGTTTTGGCCCGGGATCGGGTCATCAAGCAGGTCGGACATTTCAGCGCCTTGTGTCAAATGCCCGGCCAGCTTAGAACGCCCGGAAGGCGAGGCCAAGCAGATCGGAGACCTTCATGAACATCCTTATTCTCGGCAGCGGCGGGCGGGAACACAGCCTCGCCTGGGCGGTGATGCAAAATCCCAAATGTGACCGTCTGATCGTGGCGCCGGGAAATGCCGGGATTGCGCAGATCGCCGATTGTGCTGCGTTGGATTTCGAAAACGGCGGTGCGGTTGTCAGCTTTGCCGAAGAGAACGCTATTGATTTCGTGATTGTCGGCCCCGAAGCGCCCCTGGCCGCTGGCGTCGCGGATCGTCTGCGTGAAGCGGGTGTGCTGGTCTTTGGCCCGTCCGCCGATGCGGCGCAGTTGGAAGCATCGAAGAGTTTCACCAAGGAAATCTGTGACGCCTCTAACGCACCGACTGCGGCTTATGCGCGGTTTACCGAGGCCGAGCCTGCCAAGGCTTACGTCCGCGAACAGGGCACGCCGATCGTAGTCAAAGCCGATGGTTTGGCGGCAGGTAAGGGTGTGATCGTCGCCATGGACGAACAGACCGCGCTGGAGGGCATCGACGACATGTTCGGCGGCGCTTTTGGTGGCGCAGGGGCCGAGGTGGTGATTGAGGAGTTCATGGAGGGCGAAGAGGCATCTCTCTTCGTTTTGTGTGATGGCGAGGACATTCTGTCCATCGGCACCGCGCAGGATCACAAGCGCGTGGGAGAAGGCGACACGGGCCCAAACACAGGCGGTATGGGGGCGTATTCCCCAGCCCCGGTCCTGAGCGCCGAGATCGAGGCGCGCGCGATGGAAGAGATCGTGCGCCCGACCATGGCCGAAATGAAGCGCCGGGGCATGCCATTTCAAGGCGTTTTGTATGCGGGGTTGATGATCAAGGATGGCCAACCGAGGTTGGTCGAATACAACGTCCGCTTTGGTGACCCGGAATGCCAGGTTCTGATGATGCGGCTTGGTGCCCAGGTTCTGGACCTGCTTCATGCCGCGGCCGAGGGCCGTTTGAGCGAGACACAGGTAAACTGGGCCGACGATCATGCGATCACCGTTGTGATGGCGGCACAGGGGTATCCGGGCTCCTACCTAAAAGGATCTGCGATCAAGGGCTTGGATGCGCTTCCTGAGGACAGCGGCAATATGGTCTTTCACGCTGGCACTAAGGCCGTTGATGGGCAGGTTCAAGCCGCAGGCGGGCGCGTGCTGAATGTGACCTCGCGCGGGAATACACTGCAAGAGGCTCGCGACCGGGCATATGCGATGGTTGAAGGTGTGGATTGGCCCGAAGGCTTTTACCGCCGCGATATCGGCTGGCGGGCTCTTTGAACAGTCGGTAGGTCAGGGGGCTTTGCCCCTTCGGCCTATCGCCTCACTCACAGGAAATTTTTAGCCAGATGAAGAGGCGGATCAGCACTTGAGTGCGTTGTTCAGGCTTTTGTGGCGGGTAAACGCGCCGAGGTCGTGGGTGGTCCAGTCGTTTTCGTAAGTGACGCTGATGACGCGGGTCCAGTTGCCGTTGGCAAGGATCAGTTCCGGAGTGCCGCCGCAATCGCGCAGACCGCCGGAGATGAAATCTTCTCCAATGCGGTGATTGGTGAGATTGGGCAGCGATGCGATTTCGATCAATTCGCCGTCTGTAAATCGCCATATGCGCAGGGTTTTGGCCAAGTGAGGGCGATCAACATAGGCGATCTCGACGTTGCCGTCGCCATCCAGGTCGGCGGCACCGACCGGAGCGAGCCAGCGAAAGCGGGTGCCGATGTAGGGCGTAGCGGCGATCAGACCGCCGCCATTGTAGATTGCAAGCCGTGCACCTTTGTCACGATGGCTTTCAACCACCAGAGCTTCGCGACGGCCATCGTTGTCAATATCAATCAGGCGCGGTCGGATATCTTCGAAAACGCGCTCTTTTGGCAGCCGGATTGTGTATTTCGCCCATTCCGGCGCATATTGCAGGATCAGGGCGCCGTATTCAATCTGATCACCGAGTACCCCGTGCGGGTATCGCGCAGTGGGTTCGGAGTACTCTGCCGAACCCAGCGGCTCATACTGCCATGGCTGCTGAGATCTTGTCTGGCTCGGAAAGATTCCAATTGCGATCGCGGCAGCCGCGATCGCTTTGAAAAGCATCAGATCTGCTTTTCGGGCATTTGAACAACCAGCCCGTCCAATTCGTCAGTGACCTTGATCTGGCAAGTCAGACGCGAGCGGGCGGGGTCGGGTTCAAAGGCGAAGTCCAACATGTCCTCTTCCATGTCGTCCTTGGCCGGAACCTTCTCGACCCAGTCCGGGTGGATGTAGACATGGCAGGTCGAACAGGCGCAGGCGCCGCCGCAATCGGCCTCGATGCCTGGGATATTGTTGTCACGGGCCCCTTCCATGACGGTCAGGCCGTTGGCGACTTCGACTGTATGTTCGGTACCGCCGTGCTCGACATAGGTGATCTTTGCCATTGCTTGCGTCTTCCTCTTTCGCTTGTCGAATTCTTCCTTAGTGAAGGCATTTAGGTCTTTCCAGCCTCATTTGCGACTCGTCACGCCGTCTATGGACTTTCCCTGCGTATGTTCTATTTTTGTTCTCATGATTGTGTTGCCTACCCGCCCTATATCTACGAACCGGAACTGGCCGCGGCCGCCCGCGTGTCTGCCCGCCAATCGGTTGAACGACCCGCCCGAGGGCGCGCTGGTGGCGGTCGCGGGGCTGGTGATCTTGCGGCAGCGGCCCGGGACGGCCAAGGGGGTGATCTTTGTCACGCTCGAGGATGAGACCGGCATCGTGAACGTGGTGGTCTGGCGCAAGATCTATGAACGTTTCCGCCGGGCGGTGATCTCGGGGCGGCTGCTGCGGGTCACGGGCCGGATGCAGCGGGCGCATTCGGTGACCCATGTGATCGCGGAAGAGGTCGAGGATATCTCGGGCATGCTGGATGTGCTGGTGCGGGGGGAGGGGTAGTCCGTCAGCGGCAAACGGGTCCACTACGGCGGCGCGCTGTGTCAAAATGGAAGTGCCCTTTGTGATAGCGGTCGGCGTCAGGACCCAGCACGGTGCCAAACAGACCGCAGGCGCCTGCGTGCAGTTCGTGCATAACATCGCTTGTATCTTCGGCTGCCCATCCGTCGCGCACAGTGATCACGGTGCCATCCAAAAGTATGAAGGATGAGATGTCGATTGCGCGGCCACGGGCATGTTCCGAAATCCGGGCGCGTGGCTGATTGTTCTGCGTCTTGCACGCATAATGACCAGCCAGACGCAATCCTTTCAGGCCGCCGCCCAGATTCGCAAAGGCCGGTTTGGCTGTGTTCTCCAACCATGTTTTGAGTGTGATGGCGGTTCCGCAATCCATCAACGCCAATTGGCTGAGAAGGACGTCAGATACCATGCGAATGCGCACCGGATCAGCAATGCCGCATCCCTGGTACTTCCCTCTAAAGGGTTTTCGCTTTTCGCCGAGAATAGTCCAGTCGCCACACACTGCACCACGTTCGCGCATCCTTTCGCGGCCGACTTCGATCAGACGAAACTTGCAGGGCCGCAGCCGCGGTCTGGGGGAAACAGTCAGCTCTTGCTTAGGGGGAACAGGTGCGGTGCCTTCCTCCAAGAGAACGTCCAGTTCAGTGGACGGTTCATACGCAACAAGCTCATGCGCTTGAGCCTGCGCAGGTTCTTCGCAATCCGGCGTAGCACTCGCCATGCCTGCGCATAATACAAACAGAGGGGCCAATACTCGCATAAAATAACTCGTTCCCTTGTCAGCTCGGACCGATTGTATCATGACCGGCCTTGGTACGTCTGCGCGAAGTGCGGATAGGGCGGGGCTTTGTACAATCCTTTTCCTATACAAAGCCAGAGTATAGCAGAAAAACCTTATCGCTTGAACAAACTGCTCTGCGCTTGCTTGTCCCGGTTGCCCGAGCTCAAATCAACATTCAGCGGGCGCATTCGATGACCGATGTGATCGCGGAAGAGGTCGAGGATATCTCGGGCATGCTGGACATGCTGGTGCGGGGAGAGGGGTCGGGCTGACCCCAGAATAAGACTATCGCTCTTCAGCGCGCCAAAAATGGTAGGCCTTGATCTTTTGGGCTTTGAACTCGGCATGCATTTCGTCGGACATTAACAGTGGCAGATGTAGGTATCTTTTCTCACGCCAAAGATTGTTCCCAGCAGTTTTCTCCTTTCGCAAAACTAAGTCTTTTGAGGATGGAGGGGACAACTCCATTCGCTCAGTCGTTTTGATACCTGAAAATTGCCAAGACATCTCAACACTGGATGCCTCATCGATGACTGTGTCTAGGCGCTTGGTCACGTTCATGAAAAAATATGCTGTATCGGGCTTTGACCCATCTCTGTAAAAGGCTTCGATCGGAAGGATTTGGTGTACACCCGGATCGAATGCTTCCAAAATTTGACGCACGCGATCAGTGATAATCCGAGCGCCACCCGACGCAGAGAATATGTCTGGGAGCTTTGCCGCCTGTTTCTTGAGTAGCACTTTTTTCGGTGCCTCACCAGGTTCTAAGCGCCGTTGACCAGTATGAAAGACGCTCGCAACATCATCCGCAATTTCGCCGGAGTGGTACTTTTCGCTCCAACCGGGCAACTTGAACCCTTTTAGGTAACGACCGGTTGCAGGGTAGTAACAAACATATGCCATTTAAACTTCTCGCCTGAAAATGTGTTTTAAATCAAATATGTGTCGCGCCATTGCAATGCCAGCGATGGCACAGTGTTTTGTTGTGTTTCAAGAGTGAATTGAGCTTCACCGTTTAAAAAGGTTGCTCTGAGCTCGCTTGTCCCGATGATCCCCGCGCAACTCCGCATGTAGCGCGCGTCCGGCCTGAACACCGGGGCGGGCACTTACCGTTTCAAGCCAGCGGGCGAAATGGGGTTTGTCATCCAATACCTGCTGCTGACCTTCCCACAGGCTGGCCCAGCCCCAGACCGACATGTCCGCGATCGAGTAGAAATCGCCCGCGACGTATTCATTTTCGGCCAACCGCCGGTCCAATACTCCGTACAGCCGCCCGACCTCGGTGCGGTAGCGGTCTTTGGCATAGGGCAGGTCCTGCGGCGGCTCGAGGTTTGGCGCGTATTTCAAGAAGTGATGCGCCTGACCGGCCATTGGGCCGACGCCGCCCATTTGCCACATCAGCCATTCCTCGACGGCGATCCGGTCACGCTCGGTGTTGCCGTAAAAGCGACCTGTCTTGCGGGCCAGGTACATCAGGATCGCGCCGCTCTCAAAAACCGAGATCGGCGCGCCATCCGGGCCGTCCGGGTCAACGATGGCAGGCATCCGGTTGTTAGGCGCGATTTTAAGGAACTCGGGGTCGAACTGATCACCCTTGCCGATATTGATCAGGTGAGTGGTGTAGGGAAGGTCCATCTCTTCCAAAGCGATGGACGCCTTCCAGCCATTCGGCGTGGGCCAGAAATATAGATCGATCATGGTGCCTCCTCAGGTTGAAGCGATGATGCGGTATTCTGCGCAATCGGCAAGAGGCGGTTACGAAAGCGTGACACAGGGCAACCGGGCTTGACGGCCAAGAATGCGCGGCGTATTTGCATCGCAGAAGCTACGTGGCGATTTGTTACCGGATTGCGGGCCACGCTAAACAACACCGCTAAAAGGTCAGGATGAAAGGCCCCTTTCGCTTGACCGCGTCTGGGGTTTTTTTGATGCCCTTGCCAGACAAGGGTCGAGAGGAATGAGATGAGCGAGAGCTGGAACAAACGCACCCAAGCCGTCCATGGCGGCATCCGTCGCAGCCAATACAACGAAGTCAGCGAAGCAATTTTTCTGACACAGGGCTTCGTCTATGAGACAGCCGAACAAGCCGAGGCGCGGTTTATCGAATCCGGCCCGGATGAGTTTATTTATGCCCGCTATGGCAACCCGACCGTTTCGATGTTCGAACAGCGCATCGCGGCGCTGGAAGGTGGCGAGGACGCGTTTGCCACCGCGTCCGGCATGGCTGCGGTAAATGCGGCGCTGACGTCGATGTTGCAGGCGGGCGACCATGTGGTTTCGGCCAAGGCATTGTTCGGGTCCTGTCTGTATATCCTCGAAAACATCCTTTCCCGTTATGGTGTGGACGTCACCTTTGTCGACGGCACCGATCTGGACGCCTGGAAAGCGGCGATCCGCCCTGAGACCAAGGCGGTTTTCTTCGAATCCATGTCAAACCCGACGCTTGAGGTCATTGATATCGAGGCGGTTGCCAAACTGGCCCATGCGGTTGGCGCGCTTGTCATCGTGGATAACGTCTTTTCCACGCCCGTCTTCTCGCGCGCAATCGAACAGGGGGCGGATGTTGTGGTCTATTCTGCGACCAAACATATCGACGGGCAGGGGCGTGCTTTGGGCGGTGTCATCATTGGAACCAAGGATTTCATCCGGGGTACGGTTGAGCCCTATCTGAAACACACCGGTGGAGCGCTGAGCCCGTTCAACGCCTGGGTCATGCTGAAAGGTCTGGAAACGATGGCGCTGCGCGTTAACGCTCAGGCCGAGACAGCGCAGACCATTGCAGAAGCGCTTGAGGGGCATCCGGCGCTGGAACGGACGCTTTATCCGGGTCTGAAAACCCATGCGCAAAACGCATTGGTCCAAGCCCAATTGGGTGGCAAAGGCGGAACAGTTCTGTCGCTGGACATCAAGGGCGGCAAGGACGCAGCGTTTGCATTCCTGAACGCGCTGACGATCCCTGTCATTTCGAACAATCTGGGCGATGCCAAATCAATCGCGACACACCCCGCAACGACCACGCACCAGCGTCTGAGCGACGATCAGAGGGACGAATTGGGCATCACGCCCGGCCTGATCCGCTTTTCTGTCGGTTTGGAGGATGCGGGAGACCTGCTTGCAGACATCAAACACGCGCTGGATGTGTCGCAACGTTAACTAACGGCAGCGCTTTACCGACAACCGGGTCGAAACTACGTGAAAATGACGTAAGTCATGCGATTTTCGCCGAATTTCGATCCGGGCTGTGTTTTTCAGCGTATAAAGCTACACTGGAACGCAAGCCGAACACGAATATGGTCCGGCGACCAACCGAGGAACCCGATCGATGAACGTGCACCCCCGCGACATTGAGGATATGCCCGACAATGACGAAGCCGCAGCCGCTCTGAAGACGCTCCGCAAATGGGCCGAGTCAGCAACCGAGGCCGAGATCAGCCAGCTCGACCCGGCAATTGCGCGTCTGGTGCCTGATCTAGCGCCGATAAACTATCCGTCCCTGTCGCGCGAATACCCCGAGGGGTTCGCGGTCGACAGTGCGTATCGCGCGACCTTGCCGGATCTGCAGAATGGCCCGTCCAGTCTGATCCGGGGTGCAAAACAGCAAATCCAGCATGTTGGTATCTCGAATTTCCGCCTGCCGATCCGGTTTCATCGCAAGCGCGGCGATGATCTGACGCTAGAGACCTCGGTGACCGGGACTGTCAGTCTGGATGCCGAAAAGAAGGGCATCAACATGTCCCGGATCATGCGCTCGTTTTACAAACACGCCGAGCGTACGTTCAGCTTTGAGGTCATGGAGGCCGCGCTGAATGATTATATGACTGATCTGGATAGCTTTGACGCCCGTATCCAGATGCGGTTTTCCTATCCCGACCGTGTTCAAAGCCTGCGGTCCGGTTTGGAAGGGTACCAGTATTACGACATCGCACTTGAGCTGGTTGAACAGGGCGGGGTGCGCCAAAAGATCATGCATTTGGACTATGTCTATTCCTCAACATGTCCCTGTTCGCTGGAACTTAGCGAACATGCGCGCGCAACACGTGGACAGCTGGCCACACCGCATTCGCAACGTTCAGTGGCGCGGATTTCTGCTGTGGTCGACTGCGACACAGATTGCCTGTGGTTCGAAGATCTTATTGCCATCTGCCGCCGTGCCGTTCCGAGCGAAACGCAGGTGATGGTCAAACGCGAGGATGAACAGGCATTTGCCGAGCTTAACGCGGCCAATCCGATCTTTGTCGAAGACGCTGCCCGGCTGTTCTGTGCCGAATTGCTGGCCGATCACCATATCGGCGATTTCCGCGTGGTCGCAAGCCATCAGGAAAGCCTGCACAGCCACGATGCGGTGTCGGTTCTGACCGAAGGTCCGACCTTTGTGTCACCCAGCCTGGACCCGCGGTTGTTCACCACCCTGTTCCACGTCGGGTGACGGGGCAGGGTGGATCAATAAAGTATCACTTTTAGACTAAGAGCGGTTTTCTGCCGCAGTGCGGCAATTCGTGCTGCATTCGCACAGTCATTCAAGTAACACTGGTGTGGAATGCAGCCGTGGCAGGCGAATTTCTGTTCGTGCGTCTGCCGCTCTGAAAGGAAGCTGAGACGTGCGACGCTCAGGACTTCGTGACTGCTTGATCCGCCCGAAAAATCGGGACGGGCAGCTCAATTCACTCTTTTGCAGGCTGCATCGCTTTCAGAGGAGAACTAAAGTATGAATCCAATTTCCCAACCGCTGGAATTTCAGGCTGCGGCCATCCGAATGGCCGGCTATGCGGTTAGCAACCAAATGAAAATAATGCAGATTTTGACTCGTTCGGCGATGGAGCTGCCGTTTGTGTCGGTTAGTGCCTTGCACGCGTCGGCTGCTGCTCCGGCCCCGGCTGCACCCTCGGCAAAACCCGCGCCCAAGGCCAAATCGGTTGCCAAGGCAAAACCTGTGGTGGTGGCCAAGCCCAAGCCTGTAGCCCGCAAGAAAGTCGCCGCAAAACCTAAAGTCGAATCACCCAAGCCGACCGCGCCAAAAACGGTGGCTGCAGTAACCAAACCCACCCCGGTGGCAGCCAAATCGGCCGAAGTTGCAGAAAAGCCTGCCGCCAAGCCTGTCGTCGCCAAAGGGCAGCCAGCGGTCAAACCTACTGCGGCAGCCAAACCAAAGCCTGCCGTTTCTAGAAAAACTCCCGCGCCAAAACCGGAAGCGGTTGCCAAGCCGAAACCTGCGGCAGCGAACACCACTGCGCCAAAGACCCCGGCCAAACCAGCCGCACCCAAGCCAGCCGCAGCTCAACCTGCACATGCCAAGCCGGTCGCGGCGCAGCCTGCGCCAGCAAAAGCCGTTGCCGCAAAGCCCGAGATGGCACAGACAGCTCCGGCGCGTCGCCCGCGCGCCCCGTCTAATCCACCCGCGATGCCAACAACGGCACGCAAAACGGACGGGTAAAACCCGACACCGGCTTGACACAGTCGTGCAGGCGCGCCAACGCTGCGCCTCATGACGGATATGCGCCCGGTTGGATATGTGATTGGCCTATTGGTCGCCATTCTTGGGGCGACCATGCTGCTGCCTATGCTTGCGGACTTCATCGAAGGCCGGGGCGAGTGGCACGTTTTTCTGGAAAGCGGCGTCATCACGATTCTGACCGGCGTCGTTCTGGCAATGAGTTGCTCGAACGGAGTAGGCGAAGGTCTGACGATCCGTCAGACTTTTTTGCTGACCACAGGGGTCTGGGTCGCATTGCCATTTTTTGGCGCCATTCCGTTTCTTTTGGGCGAGACCGAACTGCGCTTTGTCGATGCGTATTTCGAGGCGATGTCGGGCCTGACGACGACAGGCTCGACCGTGATTTCCGGCCTCGATAAACTGCCACAGGGGTTGCTGCTGTGGCGTGGCCTGCTGCAATGGCTGGGCGGCATCGGCATTATCGTTGTGGCGATGGTCTTCTTGCCCGAGCTTCGCGTCGGGGGGATGCAAATCTTCCGCTCGGAAGGATTTGAAACCATGGGGAAAATTCTACCGCGTGCGCAAGAGATCGCGGGCCAGATTTCCCTGATCTATGTCTTTCTGACGATTGTTTGCGCGTTGGTCTATGCAGGTCTGGGGATGGGCTTTTTTGATGCCGTGGTGCACGCCCTGACGACGATCTCAACGGGCGGGTTTTCAAATTATGACGCGTCCTTTGGCACGTTTTCCGGCCCAGCAGAATATGCGGCCGCTGTCTTCATGATCCTCGCTGCACTGCCGTTTGTGCGCTACGTCCAATTCGCCAATGGCAATACGAGGTCCATTTTCCGTGACAGCCAGATACGGACCTTTCTGGCGACCATTCTGGTGCTGGTGGTCATTATGGCGGTCTTTCTGACCTCCGTTTTCCCGCATCATTGGGAACAGGCTGTTCGGGAATCCCTGTTCAACATCACCTCGATCATTTCGGGTACCGGGTATGCCAGCGTCGATTACATGGGCTGGGGCAGTTTTCCAATCATGATGTTCTTCCTGATCGGTCTGATTGGCGGCTGCGCGGGTTCAACCGCCTGTTCTATCAAGATTTTCCGATATCAGCTGCTGTTTGCTTCGATCAAGACCCAGATCCGCCGTATCCGCTCACCTCACGGGGTCTTCACGCCGCAATATGATGGCCGTTCGATTGGCCCGGACGTTCTGACCTCAGTCATGAGCTTCTTTATGTTTTTTGTGCTCTCGTTGGGCGTGCTGGCCTGGGCGCTGGCACTGACGGGATTGGATTTCATAACTGCCGTCTCCGGTGCAGCCACAGCGCTGGCCAATGTAGGGCCGGGGCTGGGGGATCAAATCGGACCGGCCGGCAACTTTGCAGGGCTCAGCGACACCGCGAAATGGCTGCTGTCAATCGGTATGCTGGTAGGGCGGCTTGAGCTTTTGGCCGTTTATGCACTCTTCACTGTCCAGTTCTGGAGGAATTGATGAAAAGACCCCTTGGTGCGCAGATTTCGCATATGCTGCGGGATCGCGGAGTGGATGTGATCTTTGGTATTCCCGGCGTGCATAATCAGGAAATGTATCGCGGGATCGAAGAGGCCGGAATCACCCATGTGCTGGCCCGGCACGAGCAGGGGGCAGGGTTCATGGCCGACGGCTATGCCCGTGCGACCGGCAAGCCGGGTGTTGCATATGTCATCACGGGACCGGGGTTGTGCAATATCATGACACCGATGGGGCAGGCCTATACGGATTCTGTCCCGATGCTGGTGATGTCCTCGTGCCTTGATGAAACGCAAGGCGTGCACGGGCAGTTGCACCAGATGAAAGACCAACGCGCTGCGGCTGAAACCGTGACTGACTGGTCGCATCAGGCGAATACCGCTCAGGCCGCTTATGGTCTGGTCGAGCGGGCGTTTGAAGAGTTTGAACTCAGCCGTCCACGTCCAAAACACATCCAAGTGCCGATTGCACAGCTTGAGGCCGATGCTGATCCCGCACCGTTTCCCAACCAACCTGGTTTGCGCTCAAAAGTTCTGCCGCCGGACTTGGCTCCGGTAATGTCCATGCTGAACATCGCACGGCGCCCGTTGTTTATTCTGGGTGGTGGTGCGCGGTCGAATCTGTGGCGGCAAATCCTGACGCAGTTGGGTGCGGCCTGTTTCACCACGTATGCCGGGCGCGGAATGGCGGGGTTGGGCTATGCCTTGGACTATGGAGCCATGTTGCCACGACCGGGCAGCGCCGATGTTATCGCTTCCGCCGACCTTGTGGTCGTCGTGGGCGCGGAATTGGGCGAGGTCGACCTGTGGCGAAACACATTGGGCCACACGGGCAATCTGGTGCGTATAGATGTGGACCCGAAGGTTCTGTCCGATCAGCATCGCGCCGCAGTGAAATTACAGGCTGACGGGGAAAGCTTTGCCCATGCATTTTGGGCGGCTATCGACCATGTTAAACCTTCGACGGGCTGGACAGCGGAGGAAGTCGCTGACACGCGCCGCCGTTGGCGGGCCGAAGTGGATGCGGAACGACCGGGTATCGTCCCGGTGCTGGATGCCCTTCGCGCGGCGATGCCCGGCGACACCATGATCTATTCTGACATGACCCAGTTCGCTTATGTCGCCAAAGAGGTTTGGGATATGGGCTATCCCTATCACTGGCACCATCCGACCGGGTTCGGCACGCTTGGCTATGCGCTGCCGGCCGGAATTGGCGGGGCTGTGGCGCGCCGAGGTAAGCCTACAGCGGTGATCGCCGGGGACTACGGTTTTCACTATACGATGCAAGAGCTTGGTGCAGCAGTCGAATTGGGCCTGTCTCTGCCGATTATTCTTTGGGACAATGGAAAGCTCAAAGAGATTGAGGACAGCATGGTCCGAGGTCAGATCGCCCCGAATGCGGTTGTCGCGCGGAACCCGGATTTCTGCAAACTCGCCGAGGCCTTTGGCGTGTTGTCCTCTGCGCCCTCCAGTTTGACCGAGATGCAAGAGGCGGTCCGAGCCGCCTTTACGGCCCCGGTCCCGACACTGATCCGTGTCACGCCGGATATCCTTTAGCCAACAAAAAAGCGCCGCTCGGACGAGCGGCGCTTTGTGCGATTTGGCGCAGAGATCAATCCCAGCAATGAACCAACACGGTCATTCCGGTCGCCCGGCGGCTGAGTTCATTGGGCGAGATTTGTGCCGTCGGCTGACCCGATTGACCGGATACACCCGCCTTGGCCAGAACCTCACTCAGGCTGTTGGCCGTTGCAGCGAGGCTGACGGACGCGGGCAGGATGCGTCCTTCGGTCGGGGTCGGCAGCAGCATGCCAACAACCTGGCCATTGCCGTCAAACACTGGCCCGCCCGCATCGCCGGGCTGGGCTGCCAACGCCAGGCGCTTCACGCCGTCTTCTCCGTTCAGGCCGCGCACATCAGCGATTTGGCCAAAGGTAAGCGTCGGTGCGCCCAAAGCGCCCTCATACGAGAATCCCGACACCGCGATCTCAGATTGAATGCGCGGTGCATCGGAACTGAACTCTGCCACGTTGACCGGAACCAGATTGCGGTTGGGGCGCAGAACCGCCACACCCAGATCAGCATCAGACGAGGCGAGCTGAAGCTCTTGATCGTCATCCAACGTAATGCGTGTGCAGCTGTCAGCGGCCTCAAAAACGGTCAGAACCGTGCCGCTTGCATCAGCGAAGAAACCGGAACGGGACAGACGCGGTGTGCGCACCTGCAGCCCGGACACCAGATCAATCCGCTGCTCGGCATTGGCACCTGCTGCTGCGTCCAGTACCGCGCCAGTTGCAGTAAAGCCGGTCTTCATTGCGGCCAGCACTCTGGCGCGGCGGGCATCGTCATCCTCTGGCCAAACCAGTGTAAAGCCTTTGATCTGGCCATCGTCCAGTCGTGCTTCGCTATAGGTCACGATCCCATTACCACGCCCTTCCAGCGTAAAGCTGTCGCCGCGCAGTTGTCGTGGGCCGTCGAGAGGAACGATTTCCAGCGATTGCAGCACTTCATAAAGGGCGCGTAGCGTAGCTTTGTCGCCCTTCTGACTGATCAACAGGGCCTTGGCGTTCAGATCGGTTGTGCTTTTGAAGTGAACAAACGGGGCCTCATAACGGTCGAATGCGATGACACCCATCGGCAGATCCACATCGATACCGGCCTGCGGGTCGGAATAACGCTCCATTCCAACGCTCAGAAGGGGGGCGTTAAAGTCGTCAATCAACGCCTTGCGCTGTGCGGTCGTCAGAACGCCGGTAGCCTCAAAGCCATTGAACCGCTGCCAGTCGCCCATGGAGCGGCGCGTGCCTTGGCCAAATGCGCCATCGATCGTTGAATTGTAAAAACCCGCGGCCTGCAAAGCGGTTTGCAAATTCATGCGTTCCTGAGTGCTTAGAAGACGTTCGCTTTGCAGCGCTTGTGAGCGTGTCTCGTCCGAGGCCTGCGGGGTTACGCCAACAGCAGGCTGTTCAGGCTGGGATTCAACTGGTGGCGTCACGACGCCCCGGTCCAGAATGTTCTCTCCAACCGGCCAGAATTGCTGTCCCAATGCGCTGGAAAAAGCGATGTAGCTGTCCGCAGGGATTTGCCCCTCGGCGCGGTAAACGCTTAGAACCTGTTCCGCATCGTTGCGTAAATAAGGCCCGATAACAATGGCATACCAACCAGAGTTCAAGCGAAACCCGTTTACGTCCGGTAGGGTGCTGGCATAGGCCCGCGCACGTTCCTGCGCTTCGCGCAGCGAGGGCTGCGCTTCGACCTGCACCCAGACGCCTGCGTCCTGCTGTGCAAAAACAGCGCGCGCGCCGATGAGAAAAAGAAACAAAATTGCCGTGAATATGCGAGTCATTGTCTGCCCGTGTCCGCAGTGTTTTATCTTTGCCGGACCCTACGCGAACTCACGTACCGAAAGCCATGCCCGGAATACGGGGAATTTACAGTGTGGCTGCGCAGTGACAGCATAGGCTTTGCCGCCCGTTGACGCCCAACGGCCCCTTGCATAGGAAGGGCAAAACCCAACGGAACCGGGCGCAGTGGCGTCCAAAGGGAATGTCATGACCGACCAGTCCAGCGCACCACGTTCTTTTCAAGAGATTATCTTGCGGCTTCAGACCTATTGGGCCTCGAAAGGCTGCGCTATTCTGCAGCCCTATGACATGGAGGTTGGTGCAGGCACGTTCCACCCGGCGACCACCTTGCGCGCGTTGGGGTCGAAAACCTGGGCCGCAGCTTATGTGCAGCCTTCGCGCCGTCCGACGGACGGACGCTACGGCGAGAACCCCAACCGGTTGCAGCATTATTATCAGTATCAAGTGCTGATCAAACCCAGTCCGCCGGATTTGCAGGAACTGTATTTGGGCTCGCTTGAGGCGATTGGCATCGACATGAACCTGCATGACATCCGGTTTGTCGAAGACGACTGGGAAAGCCCCACTCTGGGTGCCTGGGGTTTGGGTTGGGAAGTCTGGTGCGACGGCATGGAAGTCAGCCAGTTCACGTATTTCCAGCAGGTCGGTGGCCATGATTGCGCACCGGTCTCGGGCGAGCTGACCTATGGTCTGGAGCGTCTGGCGATGTATGTACTTGGTATCGATCACGTGATGGACATGCCATTCAATGATCCGCAGTCACCAAGCCCGCTTTCCTATGGCGACATCTTCAAACAGACCGAAGAAGAATACGCCCGCTGGAACTTTGACGTGGCCAACACCGAAGTGTTGTTGCGCCACTTCGAAGAAGCCGAGGCCGAATGTGCGGCCATTCTGGCACAAGAGCATGACGACCCAAAAACCGGCAAGCGCATCATCATGGCGCACCCGGCCTATGATCAGTGCATCAAGGCCAGTCACGTGTTCAACCTGCTGGACGCGCGCGGCGTGATCTCGGTAACCGAACGTCAGGCCTATATCGGCCGCGTGCGGGCTTTGGCGAAGCAATGCGCGGACGCATTTCTGCTGACCGAGGCCGCCGGGTTCGAGGCTTGATGCGCCGCTCAGGCCAGTCCGGGCAGCAAGACCTTAAGGCCAGCCGCGATCATGCTGATTGCGATGGCAGACAGGATCATGCCCATGAACCTGCTCATGATAACACGGGCATTGTCAGACAGACGTTTGGCAATGGCTGCGGCGTTCCAGAATGTCACGAACAGCAACAACAGAACGGCCAGAAAAACGCCAGCGTAAACAATGGCATCTACCGGCTTGTGGATGTGGTTCGCATACAGGATCAACGTGGTAATTGTGCCCGGTCCGACAAGGATCGGAAAGGCCAGCGGATAAAAGGCAACCGTGTCAGGTTCGGGGTAGGCTTGCCGTTCCCCCTCGGTTCCGTGATGCGACGTGCTGGGCTTTCCGTTCAGCATGTTCAGGCCGATCATCAGAACAACCAGACCGCCCGCGACGCGCAAGTCATCGACGCTGATGCCGAACAGGCTGAGCGTTTGACTTCCCACAGCCGCAAACGATGCGCCGAGGATCAGGCAATAGAGCGCCGTCTTTGTAGCCACTTTGCGCTGATCGGTCGGGGCAAGGCCATCCGTGACGCTAAGGAACACTGGCAGGTTCGTGATTGGATTCATGATCGCAAAAAGCGCTCCGAAGAATCCTACGGCAAGGGTGCTGTCCATTTAAAACGTCTCTTTGCGGCCTGTAATCTATTGGAACTTGTCCTATTTTCACCGTTCGTGAAAGAGGCATCGTGAGCAGAAGGAAAAGACGATGACAGGAAAAGTGCTTGCGATCATAGTGCTGATCTCGGCGGCAGTAGCCGGTGTCGGGATGTATTACCTGCAGATCTACGGATTTTACTATGACGTGGAATCCAAGCCCGGACAGGACGTCATGTTGATGATTGGCGGGGCCGAGGCGCCGACGCCTATTTCCTACAGTGCGTTTCAGGCGATTGACGCAGACAGCTCACCCATCCGCTACCGTGCCTGTTTCGAAACGGACCTGACGCTTGCGCAGATTGAGGAAACCCATGTCGAGGTCGAGAATGCAGAGCCGCTGACCGCGCCCGGATGGTTCGATTGCTTTGACGCCGTGGCGGTAGCGGATGCCCTGAAAACAGGCGAGGCCAAGGCCTTTCTGGGCGCAAAAAACATCCACTTTGGCGTTGACCGAATTGTTGCGGTTACAAAGGGTGGCAAAGGCTTTGTCTGGCACGCGCTGAACAATTGCGGCGAAAAGGCCTATGACGGCACCGTGATCGGCGAAGAATGCCCGGACCGGCCACAGAACTGAGGATGTGATGACCGCCGAGACCCTGCAGATACCTGATTTCCTGACCGCTACGTTGGGCTTTGCGGTTTATCTTTTGGGGGTCGAGATCAACGCGCGCGTCGCCGGATTACGGCAGTTTAACATTCCCGAACCTGTCACGGGTGGCTTGCTGGCCTCACTGGTTGTGCTGTTATTGTATCTGGCCTTCGATCTTGAGCTGTCCTTTGATCTCGCCACACGGGATTTTCTGTTGGTGGTGTTCTTTGCAGGCATCGGATTGAATGCGCGGCTCTCTGACCTAATATCAGGCGGCAAGCCTCTGTTTTTACTACTGATCTTGACCTTGGCGACGATTGTTGCACAAAACGGGATCGGGGCAATTGGGGCGTCTATGTTCGGCTATCCGGCGCAGGCCGGTGTTCTGTTCGGTTCGGCATCTCTGATCGGCGGCCACGGAACCGCAATCGCCTGGGCACCCGAGGTGGCCGAAGCCACCGGTCTGGACGGCGCGACCGAGTTGGGGGTTGCCGTTGCTACTCTCGGGCTGGTTCTGGCCGCTTTGATTGGCGGACCGATCGCAAGGCTTTTGGTTGAGGGGCGCAACCTCAGCCCCGCGCGCCCGGATGAGGACCACACCGTTGGCCTGCCGATGGATCCCGACGAAACGGCGGTAAAGATCGACCACGTCACAATCATGCGGGTCTTGTTGTTTCTCAATCTGGCGATTATCGCGGGGTATTTCTTGGGAGAGGTGATCAGCGCCGCTGGTCTGAAGCTGCCCCTGTTTGTGCCCTGTCTGATCATGGGCATCGTTATCGCAAATCTGCGTGCAACTTTTTTCCCCAACCGTCCACCGATTGAACGTACACCCTCACTGGCGCTGATCTCGGAATTCTCGCTGGGTGCGTTTTTGGCGATGTCATTGATGAGCCTGCAATTGTGGACTATCGCGGAACTGGGTCTGGCAATCGTGGTCATTATGTCCGCCCAGACACTGTTTGCCATCGCCTTCGTGATCTGGGTTCTATTTCCCGTCATGGGCTCAAACTATCGCGCCGCCGTTCTGGCCGCCGGTTTCGGAGGCTTCGCCCTAGGCGCCACCCCGACCGCAATTGCAAATATGACCGCCGTTACCAAGCGATATGGCCCTTCGCCTATTGCCTTTATCGTGCTGCCCCTTGTATCCGCATTCTTTGTGGATATCGCTAATGCCATCGTCATTCAGACGATCGTTAATTTCTAAGGACCGAATATGCCCGACCTGCTGATCGAATTATTTTCCGAGGAAATCCCCGCGCGCATGCAGACTCGTGCCGGTGAAGACCTGAAAAAGCGGATCACCGATGGTTTGGTTGAGGCCGGTTTGACCTACGCATCTGCTGCTACGCTGACAACGCCGCGCCGCCTAACGCTGGTGGTCGAAGGGTTGCTTTCGGAAAGCCCCATGATCCGCGAGGAACGCAAAGGTCCGAAAGTCGGCGCGCCGGACAAAGCCATCGAAGGATTTCTTCGGGGCGCAGGTCTGACACGCGATCAGCTGGAAGAGCGTGAGACCCCCAAAGGCGCGGTCTATTTCGCCACCATCGAAAAACCGGGCCGTCCCGCTGCCGAGATCATCGCCGAGGTACTCGAGGCGACGATCCGCAACTTCCCCTGGCCGAAATCCATGCGATGGGGCAATGGCGGTCTGCGCTGGGTGCGTCCGCTGCACTCGATCCTGTGCATTCTGACCGACGAGACCGGCGCGCAGGTTGTGCCAATGGAGGTCGACGGCATCCAGTCCGGCGACACCACCGAAGGTCACCGTTTCATGGCGCCGGGTCGCTTTGCGGTCTCGTCCTTCGAGGATTACGCCGCCAAGCTGAAGCGCGCGTTTGTGGTGCTGTCGCCTGCGGAGCGCGCAGAGCACATCTGGAACGACGCCCAGAACCTTGCCTTTGCGGCGGGGCTTGAGGTCGTTGACGACAAGGGCCTGCTGGCAGAGGTCGCAGGTCTGGTCGAATGGCCAGTTGTCCTGATGGGGCAGATCGATGATGAGTTTCTGGAACTGCCTCCCGAGGTTCTGCAGACCTCGATGAAAGAGCATCAGAAGTTCTTTTCCGTGAAGAACCCCAAAACGGGCCGGATTGAGCGGTTCATCACTGTTGCGAACCGTGAAACCACCGACAACGGCGCGACCATTTTGGCAGGGAACCAAAAGGTGCTGTCGGCCCGTTTGGCCGATGCCAAGTTCTTCTGGGAGAATGACCTCCGCGTTGCCAAATCGGACATCGCCCAATGGACCCGCGCGCTGGAGAATGTGACCTTCCACAACAAGCTGGGAACTCAAGCCGAGCGGATCGACCGCATCGCGGCGCTTGCCCGCGAATTGGCCCCGGTGACGGGCGCGGATGCCGATCAGGCCGAGAAAGCCGCTCGTTTGGCCAAGGCCGATTTAAGCTCCGAGATGGTTTATGAATTCCCGGAACTTCAGGGGCTTATGGGTCGTTATTACGTCGAAGCCGCCGGCGAGGACGCCGCCGTGGCCGCCGTGGCGCAGGAACATTACTCGCCGTTGGGGCCGTCGGATGATGTGCCCACCGCGCCGTTGTCAGTAACTGTGGCGCTGGCCGACAAGTTGGACACGCTGACCGGGTTCTGGGCGATTGAGGAAAAGCCCACGGGATCGAAAGACCCGTTTGCCCTACGCCGCGCGGCGTTGGGCGTGGCGCGATTGATACTCGAAAACGATTTGCGTCTAAGATTGGATCGGTTCTTTGATAGCCAGTTGGTTCGGGCAGAGGGTGCCATCAATGACGCGTTGCCGAAATCAGATGTCGAGGACCTCCTGGAAGAAATCGCGGATCACGGCGTCTTCGGTGCAGCCTTCAAAGCGGTCAAAGACAATCTCGGCGACCAGCCGACCGCTGAATTTCTGGGGTTGGAGAAGAAAGTCCCGGACGCGTCTGACGATCTCCTCTCCTTCTTCCACGACCGACTCAAAACCTTCCTCCGCGACGAGGGCATTCGCCACGACATCATCGACGCCTGCATCGCGATGGACGGCAATGATGACCTCAACCTGCTGGTCAAGCGCGCCCGCGCGCTGAATGCCGTGATCGCGACCGAGGATGGCGAAAACCTCGTGCAGGGGTTCAAGCGCGCCAACAATATTCTGACCCAGGCCGAGGAAAAGGACGGGGTCGAGTATTCCTATGGCGCTGATATCAAATTTGCGGAGACTGACAGTGAAAAGGCTCTGTTCGGCGCGTTAGAAGCTGCACAGGCCAAGATCGACCCGGCGCTGAAAGCCGAGGATTTCCCAAGTGCGATGTCGGCCATGGCCGACCTGCGCGGCCCGGTGGATGCGTTCTTTGAGGATGTTCAGGTCAATACCGACAACGACATCCTGCGCCGTAACCGTCTGAACCTGCTAAGCCAGATCCGTCAGGTCTGTTCCAGTGTTGCCGATCTGAGCCGCATCGACGGCTGATCCAGAACGCCCTTGCGCCATTGGTGCAGGGGCTTATGCTGCGGTGAAACCAAAAGGTGCCGCAGTGCAGAATAATCCGCATACTACGCTTATCACGTCCGAAGCGCCCGTTGCCGCCAACACGCATGGCGGGCGCGCGAAATGTTTGCAACGTCTGGTTCGTCTGGAACTGCCGGTTCCACGAACGGTCGCGTTGTCGTTTGATGCGGTGCATCAGATATCAGACGGACAGGTGCCGGATTTAGCTGCTGTTCTTGAGCAGTTTGATCAGACTGCGCTGCTGTGTGTCCGGCCCAGTTCCGAAGATCCCGATTGGGGCGGCCCGGGTGCCATCCTGAACATCGGCATGAATGACGCGCGCTATGTCGACCTGTCGGATTCGATGGGGGTCGAGGCCGCCGCAGCGCTGTATCTGCGCTTTGTCCAAAGCTATGCCGTTCATGTTGCGCGGCTGGACCCCGATGTGTTTGACGAGATCGATGCAGATGGCCGTGAGGGTCTGCAGGAATCTCTGCGGGCTTACGAAGACGAGACGGACGAAGCCTTTCCACAGGATCGCGGAGAGCAGCTGATTGCAGTGCTGCGTTCGATGGCCCGGGCATGGGAGGGCACCTCGGCTCGATTGTTGCGTCAGGCCAAGGGCGCTCCGGCAGATGCAGGCTTGGGGCTTGTGATCCAGGAGATGATCCCCGGCGTCGGGCAGGGCGAGTGCGGATCGGGTGTGCTGCAACTGATTGATCCGACCACTGGATTGCCTCAGATCACCGGTCGGTATCTGAGCCAAAGTCAGGGACGGGATGCGCTAGGGGAAGGCGTCGCGGCGCTGTACCTCGAAAAGGACCCGCGCGGAGTGTCTTTGGAAGATGTCGCGCCCGAGGCTTTTGCGGACCTCAAGACGCATGCAGCGCTGATGCGGGTCAAGCTGCGCGAGGAAATGCAGGTCGAGTTCGTGATCGAAAACGGCCACGTTCACATTTTGGACGGTGTACGGGTGCAACGCAGTGCCCGGGCCGCGATGCGCATCGCCGTGCGGCTTGCGGAAGACGGGATCATCCCGCCGCAAGAGGCGGTGATGCGGGTGGATCCGCATTCCCTGAACGAGCTGTTGCACCGACAGGTTCACCCTGATGCGGAACGGGACATCCTGACCACCGGAATTGCCGCCAGTCCGGGTGCTGCGACCGGCAAGATCGTGTTCACCTCGGCCGAGGCGCAGGCAAGCGCCGCGCGGGGAGAGCCGTGCATTTTGGTGCGCCGTGAAACCTCCCCGGAAGATGTGCGCGGTATGCATGCCGCCGTGGCGGTCCTGACGGAAAAGGGCGGCATGACCAGCCACGCGGCCGTGATTGGCCGGGGTTTGGGCCTGCCGTGCATCGTCGGCGCGTCCGAGATGCGGTTTCAGACAAAGAAAAAACAGCTGATGGCTCCCGACGGGCGGGTATTCAATACAGGCGACACATTGACCATCGACGGTAGCTCGGGTCAGGTGTTGGCTGGGCAACCGACCATGCTGGAGGCTGCGCTGGATGACTGTTTCCAGACCCTGATGGGCTGGGCGGACGCAGAGCGGGATATTGCCATCCGCGCCAATGCGGACACACCTGCAGACGCGCAAACCGCGCGGAACTTCATGGCACAAGGGATCGGGTTGTGCCGGACCGAGCACATGTTCTTTGACCCCGGCCGCCTGATCGTGATGCGCGAAATGATCTTTGCGCAGACCTCATCCGGTCGCGAAGCGGTCTTGGAACGCTTGCTGCCGATGCAACGCGATGATTTCGCGCAGCTATTCCGGATCATGGAAGGCCAGCCTGTCTGTATCCGCCTGTTCGATCCACCGTTGCACGAGTTTCTTCCGACCACGCGCACCGGCCAACGCGAACTTGCCGAAGCGCTGGACCTGCCGGTCTCAGATGTCGAACGCAGGGTCGACGCCATGACCGAATACAACCCGATGCTGGGCCTGCGCGGAGTTCGTCTGGGCGTGACAGTTCCGGAAATCTACGACATGCAGGCGCGTGCGATTTTCGAGGCGACGCTTGAGGCCAGCAAAGACGGCGCACCGGTGGTGCCCGAGGTGATGATCCCGCTGGTATCCGCCAAGCGCGAGGTCGAACTGGTCAAGGCGCGCATCGATTCCGTGGCAGCGGCCGTCGCCGGCGAACGGGGGCAGGAATTTGAGTACCGGTTGGGCGTGATGGTCGAAACCCCTCGGGCCTGTTTGCGGGCAGCCGAGATCGCGCCGCAAACCGCGTTTTTAAGTTTCGGAACCAACGACCTGACGCAGATGACCTATGGCCTGTCCCGCGATGACGCAGGCCGGTTCATGTCGGCTTATGTCCGGCAGGGTGTCTTTGTCGAAGATCCGTTTCATGTGTTGGACGCGGACGGAGTTGGCGAATTGCTTAAACTGGGGGCTGAACGCGGCAGGCAAGCACAACCAGAAGTCACATTGTCAGTTTGCGGCGAACATGGCGGGAACCCCGAATCAATCGCCATTTGCCGGGAATTGGGCTTTGACTATGTGTCCTGTTCACCCTTCCGGGTGCCCGTCGCTCGGCTGGCTGCCGCTCAACTGGCGATTTCGTCCAGACTTGGGGGTTGACAGAAGGGCGGCACTCTAGAATTAGTAGGTAACAGAAAGCGCCGTCGTCAAATATTGTTGACGAAACGGCGATTTTCCACTTGCTTTTCCGTCAGAACTGGACGTCGCCGTTTGAATTCGGTATGAGCCTCATCGCGCCCGCCGGGGGAGGGTACGGCGCTAATTGTGCCTGTGCGAGGTTATCTGATGCTACGATACATATTGGCTGTTGCCACATTGGCGGCAACCGTGCTGCCGAGTGTTTCCGTCGCCGAGAGGGAAGCCACCGAATCTGCCAAACGCGAACTAGTAACCCGGAGCGAATTGCCCGGGCAAAAGTTTCGTGATTACTTAGGCCTGTTTAAGCCACGTAAAGAACCTGTGCTGCAACAGGTGTCCTATTCCAAGGATTGGCTGGATCAACTGCCGACTGCCGCTGGTGACGAGAATTTCAAATGTCTGGCTGAGGCGCTTTACTTCGAAGCGCGCGGCGAAAGCGTTCGCGGTCAGTTTGCCGTGGCCGAGGTGATCCTGAATCGGGTCAAAAGTAGCCGCTTTCCAAGTTCGCTGTGCGGGGTGATCAAGCAGGGAACCGGTAAGAAGTACCAATGCCAGTTCACCTACACCTGCGATGGTCAGAAAGAAGTTATCCGCGAGAAAAGAGCCTATGAGCGTGTGTCCAAGGTTGCCCGTGCGGCAATCGACGGCGTTGGCGTCGGGCTGACCGAAGGGGCGACCCATTACCATACCAAGGCCGTGCGCCCGTCATGGTCGCGCGTCTACAAAGAAACGGCCCGGATCGGCGTTCACATTTTCTACCGCCACAACTATCGGACCGCGAGCAACTGATTGACGCACCCGCGCTGGAACCTTGATTGCGCGGGGCGTTTTCTGCCTTATGTAGCGGGCCAGGAGGTCCGCCATGATGTTATCCCGCAGACGGTTTTTGCAAACTTCGGCCGCGCTTGCCCTGCTGCCAAAGGTAGCGCATGCGGTCAGCTCTGATCTGGTCGCGCAAGAAGCGGTGCAACAGATTGCGCCTGACGGATATCCAGCTACGCCGGTTTGGACCTATGGCGGTCGCGTTCCCGGTGTCGACATCCGGTTGCCTCAGGGCGGGCGCGTCAGTCGCAAGCTGATAAACAATCTGTCTCAACCGACGGCAGTGCATTGGCACGGGATCCGGATCGACAACGCGATGGATGGCGTGCCTGGGTTGACGCAGGACGCGGTCGAGACGGGCCAATCCTTCGACTATGACTTTGTTGCGCCCGATGCAGGAACCTATTGGTATCACTCGCATAACCGGTCTACCGAACAGGTTGCCCGAGGTCTCTATGGACCCCTGATCGTTGAAGAATCTAGCCCGCCGGATGTTGATCAGGATCTGACGCTGATGCTGGACGATTGGCGGCTAGACCCTGAAACCGCGCATATCGCGGACGATTTTGACAATGGACACGACCTTAGCCACGCGGGGCGGCTGGGTAATCTGGTGTCCGTCAACGGCGGCTTTGATCCGGCTTATCCTGTTGGATCGGGGGAACGATTGCGATTGCGTCTGATCAATGCATCGAACGCTCGGATATTTGATTTGGCGTTGGACGGGCTGGCGGGTTGGATCGTGGCGCTGGATGGCATGCCTCTGGCAGTTCCATTGCCTGTAGAGGACAGCTTCCCACTTGCGCCCGCACAACGGGCAGACCTTGTCGTGGATGTGACGTCCGCGTCCGGGGAAGTCGCGGGTCTCGCAAGTATCGAGCGGGATGGCGGCTATGGCTTGGTACGCTTTCAAGTTTCCGAAGCGTCCACATCGCAAAGGCAGGGTATTGAACCATTGCCTGCGAACAATATGCCTGAATTTCAGTATGATCAGGCACCGCTGCATCGCATGTCCCTGCAGGGCGGTGCGATGCGATGGCTGGAAGGGGCCAAGCTTGGCGATCAGGACCTGACAGGCCGTGAGCTGGCTCAACTGGGCCGGTTCTGGGCGTTGAACGGATACGCGGAACGACCCAAGGAT
Source organism: Ruegeria sp. CDSB117 (assembly GCF_059611005.1). Taxonomy (NCBI): domain Bacteria; kingdom Pseudomonadati; phylum Pseudomonadota; class Alphaproteobacteria; order Rhodobacterales; family Roseobacteraceae; genus Ruegeria; species Ruegeria sp. CDSB117. The sequence continues at coordinate 246,068 of NZ_JBXWOS010000003.1, read as the reverse complement.
CCGTTTCTGGATGCGCGTCTGGGTCAGGTGCACCGGATCGAATTTGTGAACGAAACCGCTTTCCCTCATGCCATGCACCTGCATGGTCACCACTTCCGGCTCATCCTGCCGGATGGCAGTTTGGGGCCTTGGCGCGACACCGTACTGGTGGACCGGGGCCAGACACGTCAAATCGCTCTGGTCACAGATAATCCAGGCGATTGGCTGCTGCATTGCCATATGCTGGGACATGCCGCATCGGGAATGATGAGCTGGTTTCGCGTCACCTGACGCCGCATTCGATGGCTGGAAAGACGCATGTTGCGGTGTTATACGCCCGCGCATCGTTTATTTTGGGCAAATACGTCCACAAAGCCCGAAAAGGTCCGCTTGTATGAGCTCTGAAATCCGTCTTGCCTTTGCGCACCCGTCCGAGCGGTCCGAAGCGACCGCTGCCCGGGGGCCGTTGGATCGAATTTCTCTGCGCGACCATATCGTCGAGGTTGAAATCGGCGCGTTTCAGGCCGAGCGTGGAACGACCCAGCGTATTTGTTTTAACATAGTAGTGGAAGTTCGCCCCTTGAGTGATCCCATCGACGATGACGTGGATCGCATCCTGTCCTATGACCGGGTGACTGAGGCGATCGCGTTTGAGCTTGCGGCGGAACGTCTTAACCTGCTTGAGACTTTGGCAGACCGGGTGGCCGAGCGAATTTTACTTGAGCCACAGGCCGTAAGAGCTTTTGTCAGAATAGAAAAACTGGATCGTGGCCCTGGCGCTTTGGGTGTCGAGATCGTGCGCGGAAAAGACAAGACTCACCACGACGTCGTCGAAGAGGAACGCCCGCATCCCCGTCTGGCTTTCCTGTCGAATGAGGCCATTGCCTCGCCCAATCTGACCGGGTGGATCGATCAGTTGGAAAACCGCGAACGACCCCTAATCCTGTGCGTCGGTGCGGCGGATATGCCTGTTTCACAGACTGGCCACGCGATGACCCAGCGCCGAATTGATCTGTTGGCGATTGAACAGAACGCCTGGGTTCTGGCTGCCCGCGATCACCGCTGCGTTGTCGTTTCAACGCGGACCGAGCTGGATTGGGCCATGAAGAATGGCCAGATTTGCGTCTGGGCGCCCTCGAAAATCGTGCTGGATGCTGTTGATGGCCAATCGGCGGCACCTTCGGATGCTGTCGCGCTGGCGGCGTGGTTTGCTGCCACTTTTGAGGCGAGCGAGATGATGGTGATCGGCGGTGCGCTGCCCGACGCCCCGGAAACCCCGTTGCGTGCAATCTCGGTGGATCAGGCACAACTGTGACCGCGTATTTTCGACCTCTGGTTCAGCACGGTCCGAACCGTCCTTCGGGGGCTGTCTCAATTGCGGGCCAGCCGCTGTGGTTTACCAATGTCGAACGGTTAAGCCGTGAAGAGTCCCCAAGGGTCATTGCTGTGGAGGATGTGCCGGGCGACGTGCTGGACCGTCTGACGCGTCCGCGTGTCGATGTCGCCGGCCTTGCCATGGATCGTCCGCACATTATGGGCATTCTGAATGCGACCCCAGATAGCTTCTCAGATGGCGGCCTGCACAATTCGGTCAGTTCGGCCCAATCTGCGGCTGAGCAGATGGTGTCACAAGACGCAACCATTCTGGATATCGGCGGCGAATCGACCCGACCCGGAGCAACCTTCGTGCCCGAAGATGAAGAGATCGCGCGAACCCGCCCCCTGATCGAAGCCATCAAATCCCGCACTGATGCGTTAATATCCATCGATACGCGCAAATCCGCCGTCGCCAAAGCAGCGTGGGAGGCCGGAGCAGGGCTGATCAACGACGTAACCGGCTTTACCTTTGATCCGCAGCTGGCACCGTTTTGCGCACAAGTTGGCGCTCCGGTCTGTGTGATGCACATGCAGGGCGAACCGGGTACGATGCAGGACAATCCGAGCTATGACGACGTTCTGCTGGATGTGTACGATTTTCTTGAAGGTCAGGTGGATCGTCTCGAAAACCTCGGATTGGATCGGGATCAGATCATCGTTGATCCGGGCATAGGGTTTGGCAAGACCGAGGCACATAACCTGGCCTTGCTGCAGGGGATCAGCCTGTTTCATGGTTTAGGTTGTCCGATCCTGTTGGGCGTGTCCCGAAAAGGTATTATTGGACAAATTGGCAAAGAGCCGCGCAAGGACGCCCGCGCGCCTGGATCAATCGCCGTCGGGCTGGCTGGATTGTCACAAGGCGTTCAAATTCTGCGCGTGCACGATGTTGCAGAAACCGCTCAGGCCTTGCGCCTTTGGGCCGCCGTCCGGTAAGCCGGAGGCAGGCAAGAAATGACGGAGTGACATTATGCGCAAGCTGTTCGGAACCGATGGGGTGCGGGGCACCGCCAATACCCATCCAATCACGGCTGAAATGGCATTGCGCATCGGGGCCGCCGCTGGCCGTTACTTCCGCCGCGATCAATCCGACGTCCACCGTGTGGTGATCGGTAAGGATACGCGCCTGTCCGGCTATATGGTGGAAAACGCCCTGACTGCCGGATTGACTTCGACCGGGATGAACGTGTTGCTGCTTGGGCCGGTGCCAACGCCTGCTGTCGGTCTGATGACACGATCGATGCGCGCGGACCTTGGGGTGATGATCTCGGCCAGCCATAACCCGGCCGAGGACAACGGTATCAAGTTCTTTGGTCCTGACGGATACAAGCTGTCTGATCAGGCGGAGCTTGAGATTGAAAAGCTGATCGAAGAAGGTGTCAAACCTGCGCAGGCACGGAATATCGGCCGTGCCAGACGGGTGGATGATGCGCGGTTCCGATATGGTGAACGCGTCAAATCTTCGCTGTCGCGTGACTTGCGTTTGGACGGGCTAAAAGTTGTTGTCGATTGCGCCAATGGGGCCGCGCACCGCACGGCGCCCGAGGTTTTGTGGGAATTGGGTGCCGAAGTGATCCCGGTCGGCATTACGCCGAATGGTAAGAATATCAACCTAAACTGTGGCTCGACCAAACCGCAGCTGGCTGCCGAAACCGTCGTGGCCCATGGTGCAGATGTCGGGATTTGCTTGGACGGCGACGCCGATCGCGTCGTTATGATCGACGAGAATGGTCAGGTCGCGGATGGCGATCAGTTGATGGCGCTTTTGGCGACCAGCTGGGCCGAGGCAGACCGCCTGAAAGGCGGTGCGTTGGTTGCTACGGTGATGTCGAACCTAGGCCTGGAACGTCATCTTGAAAACCATGGTTTGCGTCTGGAGCGCACCGGCGTCGGGGACCGCTATGTCGTTGAACGTATGCGCGAAGGCGGGTTCAATCTGGGCGGCGAACAATCGGGCCACATCGTCATGAGCGATTACGCGACCACAGGTGACGGCTTGATGGCGGGCCTCCATTTCCTGGCGGAGATGGTTCATACGGGTCGCAAAGCATCGGAATTGGCGGTGCAGTTCGAAACCGTACCGCAAATGCTGAAGAACGTGCGCTATGGCGAAGGACAAGCCCCGCTTGAGGCCGCCAGTGTGCAGGCTGCAATTTCTGACGCCGAGGCGCGGCTGAACGGGCAGGGGCGGTTGCTGATCCGCAAATCGGGTACGGAACCTCTGATCCGCGTCATGGCGGAATGTGAAGATGACGCGCTGTTGATCCAGGTTGTCGACGGCATCGTTGCCGAGGTCGAGGCCGTCACAGGCTAGCGCCCGGTCAGCATCTTTCGCAGGCTGAACCACTGACTGATGGCCAGCCCGGTCAGGATCATAGCCAGCGCCACGAAAAAGCGCACCGGCAACGCCTCGGACAGAACCCATGCGCCGAACACCATCGACCAGATTGGCACTTGGTAGTTAACGAGGGTCATGAACACCGATCCTGCGCTGCGAATGACGGATACGCGCAGCAGTGTTGCGAATGCCGTAGGGACCAACCCCAAAACGATGATGGCAATGCTTGGGCGGGTACCTTCCCATGTCGGGACGCCTTCAGTCACGAACATGATCGGCAGCAGGATTACTGCGCCGACCAGCAGGGTCAGGGCGGCCAGAACCACAGGATCAATGGGCGGACATTGACGGGTGAAGATCGACGCCAGGGAATAACACAAGGCGGCCCCGATGCATGCTAGCTGCGCCAGAGGTTCTGACCCGTGGCCGAGTTGCGCCAAACCGGGGCCAATCAACACCAACGCACCGCTGAATCCAAGGGTCACGCCCACCAGTTTTCTCAGGTTCAAAGGCTCGTCTGAAAAGAAATGTGCCAGCGGCAGAACCATCAGCGGAATCGCGGCCATCGACAGGCCGGCAAAGGCCGAAGGCACGTATTGCTGTCCCCAGCTTAGCAAAACAAAGGGCAGGGCAGACGACAAGATACCGATCACAATGACCGAGGTCCAAAGGGCGGCGGATCCGGAAGGTAGCTTGCGGTTTGTGACCGCCATCAACCCCAGCAACATCATGGCACCCAACGTAGTGCGCGCGGTGGCGACGGTGATAGGTCCGTACCCTTCTAGTGCCATGGCAACGACCATGAACGTCCCGCCCCAGATCAGGCCGAGGGTGATAACACCGCTCCAATCGCGGGATGTGGGGTGCTGGACCATCTTCGTTTCGCTTAGAGGCTTGGACAAAAAAGGGCGGCCAGATGGGCCGCCCCTTCGCATTCGCTTGGCAGGATCAGTTCTTTTCCTGATCGACCAGCTTGCCGGCGGAAATCCACGGCATCATGTCGCGCAGTTTCTTACCAACCTGCTCGATCTGATGCTCATCGTTGTGACGGCGTGCTGCTTTGATGGTCGGCTGACCAACAGCGTTTTCCAGCATGAAGTCACGCACGAATTTGCCGGTTTGGATGTCCGACAGCGTCTCTTTCATCGCTTTCTTGGTCTGCTCATAAGGCAGAATGCGCGGGCCGGTGACGTACTGGCCGTACTCGGCAGTGTTCGAGATCGAATAATCCATGTTCGCGATACCGCCTTCATAGATCAGGTCAACGATCAGCTTGGTTTCGTGCAGGCATTCGAAATAGGCCATTTCAGGCGCATAACCTGCCTCAACCAGAGTTTCGAAACCACAACGGATCAGTTCGACGATGCCGCCGCACAGAACGGCTTGTTCGCCGAACAGGTCGGTTTCGCATTCTTCACGGAAGTTGGTCTCGATGATGCCCGAGCGGCCGCCACCGATGGCCGAGCAATAGGACAGGCCGATTTCCAGAGCCTTTCCGGTCGCGTCGCTGTCAACAGCTACCAGGCAAGGCACGCCGCCGCCTTTGACGTATTCGCCGCGTACGGTGTGGCCGGGGCCTTTGGGGGCCATCATGATGACGTCAATGCCTTCTTTCGGCTCGATCAATCCGAAGTGCACGTTCAGGCCATGGGCAAAGGCAATGGCAGAGCCCGGCTTGATGTTGTCATGCACGTATTTCTTGTAGGTCTCGGCCTGCAGTTCGTCGGGCATGGTGAACATGATGACGTCGCACCAAGCTGCCGCTTCGGCGATGCCCATGACTTCCAGACCCTCGGCTTCGGCTTTTTTGGCGGATGCCGAGCCTTCGCGCAGAGCGACGACAAGGTTTTTCGCGCCCGAGTCGCGCAGGTTCAGTGCGTGGGCGTGGCCTTGGCTGCCATAGCCCAGGATTGCCACCTTCTTGTCTTTGATCAGGTTGATGTCGCAATCGCGATCGTAATAGACGCGCATGTCGCCGGTCCTTTCTGGTTAGATTGCCGAGGGTTTTACCTGCCGGATGTTGTATTGGCGATAGGGTTGCACTTGAGTATTTGTGAAAAAGATGAAGAATAATTCGTGTAACGCCAAAAATGCGAAAAATTCATGCTTGATGACATAGACCGCCGAATCCTGCGCCACTTTCAGGCCGATCCCAGCCTGACTGCTGCGGAACTGGCCGAGCGTTGCCGTATCAGCCAGGGTGTCTGCTGGCGCCGGGTCGAAAAGATGCAGGCCGCCGGAATAATCCAGGGGCAGGAGGCCGTGATCGACTGGGCGGCGCTTGGGTATGCGGTCGAGGTTTCGCTGCGGGTCACGTTGGACAAGACGCAATCGCGCGCGTTTGACGAATTTACTGCTTCCGCCCGGCAAGTGCCCGAGGTGATCGAATTGCAAACATTTCTGGGCAGGGTGGATGTGCGCCTGTCGGTGATTGCCAGGGACATGTCACACTACCAACAACTCTACCGCGACCGCATTCTGACCCTGCCGCATATCGCAGATATTGAGGCCTTGATGCATATCGCCAGAGTCAAAAGCGAAGAGGTTCTGCCGGTATGACCGAATTGGATGAGCTGGACCGAAAGATACTATGTGCGCTGGCGCAGGACGCATCGCAAAGTGCGGGGGCGTTGGGGCGTAAGCTGGGCTTGTCACAACCGGCGACCTGGCGGCGCATCCGCCGGCTGGAGACCTCGGGCATTATCAAAGGTCGCCGACTGCGCCTGAATGCCGAGGCGTTGGGATTCGGCGTGACGGTGTTTCTTGGCGTGAAACTGGCGCGTAAGGGCCAGGTCAGTCTGGAAGATTTTGAGCGTGCCGTCAGTGCGATTCCCGAAGTTCAGACGGTCGAGCATGTGCTGGGTCTGTACGACTATCGCCTGCGGGTTGTTGCCCGCGACCTGTCGGATTTTGAGCGTGTCCTGCGCCGTCGGATCATGACCTTGCCCGGCGCAGGAGATGTCGAAGCAAACGTCCTGCTAAGCGAGGAACGTTTGCCGGGACCGATCGGATAAGCCCGTTCAGTACCGCGTGCGGATGCAATATCCGGGATGGTGCGTCATCCGGGCAAATGCCATCGGATTTCCGTTCTTCCAGGTCGTGCGCTCTAGCTGGATCATCGACGTTCCGGGCGTTGTTCCCATGAATTCCGCCAATCGTCCGTCCGCGGAGATCGCGCAAAAGGAGACCTCTGCCTCGGTAAACGGAGAGGCGTTCAGTAGCCATTCATGTGGGCCGTGGTTGGTCAGATCGGCATGTTCGATTTCGGGCACCGCATCTATGTTGATCCAGCGTTCTTCCAATTGGAAGGGACGGTTGTCTGCATAGTGCATACAGATGACTTGTAGGACGCGAATGTCCGCCGATACACCAATCTGCGAAGCCAGCCAACCGGGGCTTGCGACCACGTTTCGTTCGACCAGCGAGTACCGATAGGTTGCATTTTGGTTTTCAACCGTTTGACGAGCCAAAGAAAATTCCAGCTTGGCATGCTTGCTGGGTTCCTTTTTGACCCGGGTCCCGCTTTTGCGTTTGCGCTCGACAAAGCCCTGATCGGACAGTTCGCGCAGGGCACGGTTCACTGTAGCGCGTGCGCAATTGAATTCCTCGGCAAGTTGCGTTTCGGTTGGCAGAAGCGATCCCTGCGGCCAAATCCGGCTCTCGATCCGCCGTTTGACTTCGTCCCGTACAACTTGAAAACTGATCCGCTTATGCGCATTCACCTGTCGAAATACCTTTCTTCTACAAAGTGAGTGCATCTGGTCAGAAACACGTCAGAGTGTAAAGGGCGGCTGACACTAATTGGCGTCATTTCTTGCCAGATTCGACCAACAAAATATCATTTGAGTGTTTTGTTTTTAGTTCCCTTAGGTCAGATATTCGGGTTCAGTACGGGTCTCGGCAAATTAACCCGGGTCGTGAGGCCGCTGACGACAATTTGAAAGGACAAACCATGCCAGCGCTATTGGACACCGTCGATCCCTCTGGGCTCGAAGAGTTCTCGGTCGTGTTTACGGATCGGTCTCTGAACCACATGTCGGTTCAGTTTCAGCAGGTGATGCGCGACATCTCGGGCTTGCTGAAGGATGTATATAATGCGGATGGTGTGGCGATTATCCCTGGTGGTGGCACCTATGGGATGGAGGCCGTCGCCCGGCAATTTGCGCGCAACGCCAATGTACTGGTCGTGCGGAACGGGTGGTTTTCCTACCGTTGGAGCCAGATCATCGAATCCGGTGATCTGACGGCGTCAGCGACGGTTCTCAAAGCCCGTGAAACCGGCAATTCCAGCCCGTCGCCCTTTGCCCCCGCACCGATTGACGAGGTTGTTTCAACAATCCGTGAACAGCGTCCGGACGTTGTATTTGCCCCACATGTGGAGACCTCGGCCGGTGTCATTCTGCCCGACGATTACGTGACCGCCATGGCCGCGGCGGCGCATGAGGTTGGGGCGTTAATGGTGCTGGACTGCATCGCCTCGGGTTGTGCCTGGGTCGACATGAAGGCCACCGGTGTGGATGTACTGATCTCGGCCCCCCAGAAAGGCTGGAGCGCGTCGCCCTGTGCGGGTCTTGTCATGTTATCTGAGCGTGCCGAAGCGCGGTTGGAGGAGACGACGTCTGACAGCTTTGCCGTTGATCTGAAGAAATGGCGGCAGATCATGCAGGCCTATGAAAATGGCGGGCACGCGTATCACGCGACCATGCCCACGGACGCGTTGAAGGCGTTCCGCGATACGATGGTCGAAACCGAGCGAAGCGGTTGGGAAACTCTTCGAAATGCTCAATGGAATCTGGGAAATGGAGTGCGGGAGCTCTTGAAGGGATACGGTATTATCTCTGTTGCGGCAGACGGATTTGGCGCGCCGGGTGTCGTGGTCAGCTATACCTCAGACCCGGACGTTCAGAATGGTAAGAAATTTGCGGCTTTGGGCATGCAGATCGCAGCAGGTGTGCCGCTGCAATGTGACGAGCCCGAAGGGTTCAGCACCTTCCGCCTTGGTTTGTTTGGTCTGGACAAACTGTACGACATCGACGGCACCATCGGACGGCTCAAGCGCGTGCTGGATCAGGTTCTGTGAAACTGTTCGGGCCTTAGCGTACGCCGAGGCCCATTTGCATCAAACTCTTGCGAACAGCCGGCAAGGAATAGAGCGCATTCAACCCCATCGCCCGAACGTCCCTTAACGGCCGCGCTTCAATCATCGAGGCGCGGTTCAACAGGTCGATGCCTTTGACCCGCATCTCGATTTCGGTATGGCGAGCCTTGTGATAGGCATCGAGCATCTGCGCATCGCCCAGACCTTCGGGGCGGGCCTGCGCCAGTTCCAGCAGGCTGCTCAGATCACCCAGCGACATGTTCAATCCCTGTGCACCAATTGGCGGCACCACATGGGCGGCTTCGGCCATTAGTGCGACTCGCTCGCCTGACAGACGTTCTGCTGACTGGCTGATGATCGGCCAGATGGTCCGGCGCGAAGCCAGCTTCAAGGGTCCGAACAACCCACAGGACCGTTCGGTCATCAGCGCCTCAAACGCCTCGGACTCGGTGTTCAGCAACTCAACCGCGCGGGGTCCGCGCTCCATCCACACAATCGCCGAAGACGGTTGCCCTTGCCAGTCAGGCAAGGGGACCAGGGTGAAGGGCCCGCCCGAGCGATGGATCTCGGTCGAGACATTGTCATGGGGAATCGGATGTGTGACCGCAAAGGCCAATGCTTTCTGGCCATAGCGCGTTGTATGGACCTTGATCCTAGCCGCCTCGCGCATGGGAGAGTTGCGCCCGTCAGCGGCGACCACCAGCTTGCAACGAATGCGGCTGCCGTCACTTAGCCCCACGCGTGCTTCGGCAGTGCGGGTGAACAGGCTGACGGTGCCTGTACCGGGGCGGAAATCGACATTGGGCAGTTCGGCCAGTCGTGCCACCATCTCGCGCCGCAGCAGCCAGTTGGGCAGGTTCCAGCCAAAGGGTTGGTCCGAAATATCTGCGGCGTTGAAATCGCGTACCACGCGGGGTTCAGGAACATCTCCGCCTGCGTCCACAATCCGCATGATCTGTAAAGGGGCCGCGTGTGCGTCCAGCCGTTGCCACAACCCGCATTGCTCTAACAAGCCGTGCGCCGGTTGCAAAAAGGCGGTGGTCCGCAAATCAGAGCCGTCTACATCGCGCTCGGTTATCGGGGGCGTCGGGTCGACACAAATAACGTCGAACCCGGCGGTTCCAAAGGCCGCCGCAGCGGTCAGACCAGCGATTCCGCCGCCGGAAATCAGGATGTCACAGCTGTCTTTCATGACCTTGGCCTCCGAGTGTTTGGCAGACCCTAGTTCGGTTCTGCATCGGGCGCCAAGTGACATCCTGTCCCGCGTGTCAGCCGCGTGAAATCAGGATAAGGATCAGGAACATCACCGGCACCATCATCACGGCCGGGATGTATAGGCCCGGCAGACCGAACAACAGGGCAGAACAGCCCCACATGCTGAGAATCGCGGCCGCTGTATAACCCCAATCTGCGCCCCTTGCATGAGCGGCATCCTTGGCCAGCCAGCCAAACAGGGGAACTGCAAATAACAGGCGCTGCCAGATGGGCAGGCGTCCGGGCATCTCGATCGCGCTCATGGGGTCTCCGATTCTGTTCGTCGCTGAGGCGCATATAGGGTCGATGATGCACCTGCAGAATGTGCAGATCGTCGCAGTGTGACAGCCTATCGCAGGCGGGCCAGAAACGCAGTCAAATCGTCGGTGTGATGGTGGATATGATCGGCCTCGTGCGGCTGGGGCGCGACGTGAACAGTGCGCATTCCCATCGCGTGCGGAGCGGCCAGATTGCGCGGATCATCTTCAAACATAGCCGCCTTGTCGGCGTCGATTCCATCCTGTGCAAAGATTGCCTCAAAGGCGGCCTGTTGGGGTTTCGGGCGGTAGCCCGCATGTTCCACTCCGTAAACTGCATCGAACAAGCCGCTGAGGCCGCGTGCTTTTAGCACACGTTCGGCATAAGGCGCGCTGCCGTTGGTGTAAACTATGCGACGGCCTGGCAGGGACCGGATGTGGTCGGCCAGTTCGGCGTCGGGGTCCATGTGGCTCATGTCCACCTGATGCACGGCGTACAGATAGGGTTCGGGGTCCAGGTCATGCTCGGCCATCAAGCCGGCCAGCGTGGTGCCGTATTCTCGCCAATAGTGCGAGCGCAGACGATCCGCCTCGGCCCGGTCGACGCCAATGGCCTGCACCACGTAATCCGTCATCAGAACCTCGATCTGGCCGAATAGTTGCATATGAGGCGGGTACAGCGTGTTGTCGAGGTCGAACACCCATTGGCTGACGTGCGAAAAAGAAGGTTTGACCATGGGTTGGGTTTAGGCCGCCATGCACAGGTTTTCAATGCTACACTTGATTGCACGGGCCTGAGGCGGATAGACATGTCCGAACGAGGAGAAAAAACACCCCATGCCGCAATCCCGTCAGCCCAACAAAGACGCCTATAGCCTTATTCTCGAAGCGATTGATGTGGGCGTTTACAAGCCCGGCGACCGATTGGTCGAAAGTGAGCTGGCAGAACGATTTGGCGTGTCTCGTACACCTATCCGCGAAGCGTTGCAGCGACTTGAGACGCAGTCCCTGCTAGAGCGTGACGGACGATCACTGATCGTGGCCTCATTGGATCACAACCAAATGGCCGAACTTTATGTGGTCCGGCGCGAGTTGGAAGGGTTGGCCGCAAAGCTGGCCGCGAAACACGCCACCGAAGAAGAGATCAAAGTGCTGCAGGACATGGTCGCCGCTGACGATGCGTTGGTGAATGATCCAACGGCACTGTCGCGGGCCAACCGACGGTTTCATGAACAGATCCATCTGGCTTCGCACAACCGGTATCTGGTGCAGCAGCTGAATCTTGTGCACCGCACAATGGCTCTGATGGCTACGACCTCGCTTGCCGTTCAGGGCCGTGGCGAGATTGCGCAAAGTGAGCATAAGGGCATTGTCGAAGCGATCACCGCACGGGATGAAGAGGCGGCTGAGCGCGCGCTGAAAGAACATATCTCGGTGGCGTTCATGACCCGGCTGAAACAGGATGCCGTGTTGCGCGAAAAGTGACCGTCAGTGCGGCTGTACTTCTTCGCGGGCCTGCCCATGCTGAGTTTTGTCCCAGAAGAACGGGTTGCTGGCCAGTTCCCACAGGGCTTTGTAGGCGGCTAACACGCCTAGCGGAAAATAAAGCGGCATTGTTGGAACCCACGGCATAAGGAATCGTCTTTCAGGCGCTGCTACGGCCAGCATTCCAACGATCAGATTGGTGATCTCGGCCACCAGAAACAGGCTGATGAGTGCGTAGAAGGCCCAATCAGACAAAAGCGGATCGAACGGGCCAGGCAAGCCCAGTGTCGCCAACCAGAACAACCATAGGACCGGTGCCAGTAGAAACTGACCGATAGTCCCCAGAAAGAACGCCTGAATGCCAAGAAATCGCTTGAGCCCGATGTCGCCCAGCAGACGCCGCGGCGCACGCATGTGCACCAGATATGTAACCATGAACCCCTTTAGCCAGCGCGAGCGCTGCTTGACCCACGGCCAGGCGCGAAAGTTTGCCTCTTCATAGGTGGTGGTATCAACCATCTCGGTTCGATAGCCCGCGCGGCTGAGGCGCACGCCCAGATCTGCATCTTCCGTTACATTGTGGGCATCCCAACCGCCAAGCTCCAGTAGTTTGTCTCTGCGGAAAAAGAATGTAGTGCCCCCAAGGGGGACGACCAAACCCAGATGCGCAATGCCTTGCAGGATGATCCGAAACCAGCTGTTGTATTCGATGGTAAAGCAGCGTGACCGCCAATTTGTGCGCGGGTTGTAATAATCCAGAACACCTTGCAGGCAGACGACGTCTTCGTCAGCCCGCGCAAAATGCCGGACCACCCGTTCGATCTGATCCGGTTGCGGCGCGTCCTCGGCATCCCACACACCCAGAACGTCGCCACGGCAAAAATCCAGCGCGTAGTTCATCGCGCGGGGCTTGGTCGTCAGTCCATTCAGTTCCGGGACTTCCACCGTTCTGATCCAGCTAGGCAGATCCACTCGGCTTAATGTGGTGCGCGTTACCTCATCTGAGGCCTCCAGCACCAGAATGACATCCAACAACGCCTTTGGGTAGGTCAGGCGTTGTAGCCGCTTAATTAAAGCGCTTGCTATTTCTCGTTCTTTGTAAAGGGGCACCATCATCGATACGCGTGGCAATCGCAGCGGGACAGGCTCGGGCGCTGGGCACACTTGGCGGCATCTCATAAGATATGAGACCAAGCCCGCCATGCGCAAAACCATGAACAAAAGCAGTGAAACTGTGGCCGTGGTCAAAAGAGCAGCCAGACCAACCAGAGGAAAGGCTGAAAAAAAGAAAAGAAGTCCCGCAATGGCCGCGATCGGACCCGCGCGCTTTGTCGGCGTCCATGATCGACAGCTCTGATCCTTGTCGACCCGGGTTTCCGCGCCTTTTGCCAAAGTGTCGGAAAACGCGCTGGCAATCGCATGATCAATCTGACTAACCGATGCAAGTACTGGTGCAATCGTGTGTTCGGTGTGGGACAGGGCGGCGCGCACCGCGGCAAAGCGGTTCGGATCCGCGGTCGCGATCAGCAGGATTGGGCCGATGCGTTGCCATGGGATTACATTATGCTTCAGCCAGAACTCGGCCGGTTTGATGTCACATAAAGTCGGGGAAGGGGGCGTGTCTTTCAGATCGGCAATTTGCAAGTTGGTCTGCTCGGACAAAGCATCCATGACTTCCTGACGGCTGATCCAGCCCTCTCCGACAAGGATCTCGCCCAGCGGGGCCTGTTGTCTGGACTGTAGATGCAGCGCCATTTCCAGCTGCGCGGTGGTGATGCAACCACGTTCGACCAAGCAGGTGCCCAGGGGTTTCCGCGACCGATTAGAAATCGGCGCGGCGCGCGTGAATTGCTGCAGGTTATGTTCAACCATAAAAAACCCCTGACACGGTGACCCGCGTCAGGGTGGCTCAATCAAGGTTAACAGCGCGTTAACACTAAACGATGAAGTGGTTAAGCCTGTGCTTTCTTGTCTGCCATAGCGTCGGCAAAGCGTTCGAACAGATAGTAGCTGTCCTGTGGGCCAGGCGAGGCTTCGGGGTGGTGCTGCACTGAATAGACAGGTCGATCGGTCATGCGGATGCCGCAGTTGGACCCGTCAAACAACGAACGGTGGGTTTCCACAACTCCGTCGGGCAGGGACTGGCCATCCACCGCGAAGCCATGGTTCATCGACGTGATCTCGACCTTGCCGGTATCCAGGTCTTTGACCGGATGGTTGGCCCCGTGGTGGCCGTGGTTCATCTTTACGGTATGGCCGCCCAAAGCCAGCGCCAGCATCTGGTGTCCCAGACAGATGCCAAAGACGGGCAGGTCGGTGGCGTCCAGAACCTCTTTGATCATAGGCACGGCGTATTCACCGGTGGCTGCCGGGTCTCCGGGGCCGTTCGACAGGAACACGCCATCGGGATTATGTGCCAGCACCTCGGCGGCAGTCGCCGTTGCAGGCAGAACCGTGACGTCGCATCCGGCCGAGGCGAGGCAGCGTAGGATATTGCGCTTTGCGCCAAAGTCCACGGCGACAACTTTATGAATCGGAGCTTCCTGACGTTTGTACCCGTCCGGCCAGGCCCACCGCATTTCGTCCCAGCGATAGCTTTGGGCGCAGGTGACCTCTTTGGCCAGATCCATACCTTCCAGACCGGCAAAACCGCGCGCGGCGGCGACTAGTGCCTCGATATCAAAGTTACCGTCGGGATCATGCGCCAACGCGACATGAGGTGCGCCTTGCTGACGGATGGCACGGGTCAGGCGGCGGGTGTCCACACCACCGATGGCGATGCGGCCACGGCGGGCGAGCCAGGTTTTCAATTCCTCGGCCGAGCGCCAGTTCGATGGCTCAGTCGGATCCCATTTGACCACCATCCCGGCGGCAACCGGATCGCCGGTCTCATCATCTTCGGGGTTCACGCCGACATTGCCGATATGAGGGAAGGTGAACGTCACGATCTGTCCCGCATAAGAGGGGTCGGTCATGATTTCCTGATATCCGGTCATGGCGGTATTAAAGCACAGTTCAGCCACGGTTTGGCCGGTGGCGCCGAAGCCCATACCGTAGAACAATGTACCGTCGGCCAATGCCAGACATGCGGTGGGCTTGGACGGGGCGTTCTGGGCCATGGCGCGACTCTCCTGCAAGGTAAACCGGCGCATACCTAAGGGGGTTGTACGCTCGGGTCAAGTCTGTTCAATTTTTAGGCTATTGTTTAAAATCAATAAGTTAACCACATGCACCCCCTGTTGTATCACGCTTTTTGTTTCGATATGGTCGGGGTTCCTTTGCCATGGGGATGGACAGAACATATGGATATGCGATCAAGGGTGAACACTGCCCTGAAGCAAGCAATGAAAGACAAGGATGCCGAGCGTCTGTCGACGCTGCGCCTGATTAATGCTGCGATCAAGGACCGTGACATCGCCTCGCGCGCGTCTGACAACGAAGAAGCCAAAGGCTGCGGCGATACAGAGGTGCTTGAAATTCTTGGTAAAATGACCAAGCAGCGCAAGGAAAGCGCCCGTGCTTATGAAGAGGGCAGCCGATTGGATCTTGCCGAACGGGAACTGCGCGAGGTCGAGGTCATCGAGGAATTCCTGCCCAAGCAATTGGACGATGACGAGGTGAGCAAGGCCATTCAGACCGCAATCACGGCCACCGGCGCCGGGTCGATCCGCGACATGGGCAAAGTGATGGGTGAGCTGAAAACCCGTTACACCGGCCAGATGGATTTCGGCAAGGTTGGCCCGATGGTCAAAGATCAGCTCTGCGCTGCGCCAGGCGGCAGCTGCTAGGCATTATTGTTTGCTAAGATGCTAAGGCTGCGCGACAGGTTCGCGCAGTTTTTTTGTGAGCTCATCAAACAGCGAAATCCGCTCTTCCTCAGACAGAAAGGCACCAATTTCAACTTCGCGGCCGTCACCGGTCAGTGTTACATAATTCGGGACCGGGCCGCCGCGCTCATGCATTTCGGGACGCGCCCAATAGCGGTTGCAGGACCACTCCTGCTGCCCCCGTTGTGGGTGATGCTGCACCAGACGGGCCTGCGAGCCGGTCAAGGTCAACACCTCGAAAACGCTGCGTGCACGGTAATTGGACTGGATCGCGAACCACAGTCCCAGAACGGTCAACAGCATGAATGGCAGCAAACCCCACAGCAAAACCGACCCAAGAACAGCCATCAGGGGAATCAAGCCAAACAGGAAGACCGCCAACACCACACGCATCGCCCAGCGTGGGGGCAGAGAGTTATGCGGCCACAGGCGCAACTCTTGCTCGGAACTTGAGGTTTGATTCCATCGATACGGCATGGTGCAAAAATAGCGCAACACCTGCCGGTGTCTAACAGGAAAGATCAGATGACGTGCCCAACTCTGGCCCACGACAACGCGTCGTCCAGCCGGTCATCGCCCCAGAAAACCTCGCCGCGAACGACCAGGCTGGGGGCGCCAAAAACGCCCAGCTTTGTGGCCTGTTCGGTTTCGGTTTCAAGGGCCGAGATCGTGTCCGGGCTGCGGGCACGGGCAAGGGTCAGGCGTGGGTCCTGCTGACACCGATGCAGCGCTTCTGACAGCGCCGTTTCGCTGCCCGCCTCAATCCCTTCTTCGAACCAGATGCGGTACAGGTTTTGGGTAAAGGACTTGCCCCAGCCATCCGACATACCCAGCACAGCGACCTGATTGGCCAGCGCAAGATCCGAGATCGGGTAGGGTGCAGGAAGCGTTGCGTGCAGGTGGTACTTTGCGGCGCGCCGCTCGATATCACGCCACATATATGCGGATTTGGCCGGTTTGCCCGCAAAGGGAATGTTCTGTTGTTCGGACATTATGGTGCGCACGTTGAACGGGCGCCAATTGACGGTCGCGTCATGCTCATCACACCAATCATCCAGGCGCATGATTGTCAGGTAGCTGTATGTGCTGCCGATGGAAAACCAAAAGTCAATTTCGGGCATCTGATGGCTCCGATCCCAGGGTTTCTGGATACATGATACCCTAATTTGGGCAGATTATCGAACGCACCCTGAAATGGCGTTGCGCACGCGCCAAATCGGGTCGCTCTAAAACAGAACTTTTTCGATGGGTTGCGCGGGTTGAGGCGCAACCCCGCAGTCGGTCATCTGCCGCAAGTCAATCTCGATGCTGCGACAAAGGGCCGAGATCGGAACATCGGTCACATCCCCTTCGAACGGATCCTCCATCGAGGCGCTGACGCGTTCGGTGACAAAGAAGATCCAGCAGACCAGCGCCCCAACCGGCGCAAATGTCAGCCAGTCGAAAATCACGAGCTGCAATACAGAGATATCTGTTTCGGGGATGATCGATCGCTCGTCGTTGAACGCCAGCGGCAGCATGAAGATGAATATCCAACTGAAGACGCGACCGACCTCGGCAACCTGTCTTGGGAACGGTGTGTTTTTGATGCGCTCACATTGCCCTTGTGTCGTCGTAAACCGCGCGAGGCGGTCCATCAGGGCGACGTGCCAATAGGGGTCAATGCCACGGCTGCGCGCCAACTCAGCAAGCTTTTCGCCCTGAAGAAACATCAGATAGGCGGCGCGATTGCTCTTGCCTTCAAGCCTGGGCAAGTCGCTTTCCAATTGGCGTTCACGCCAGCATTCGGGCTTTTGATGCAGCTCGGTGCGGTCTGAAATAGGTTTGTGTCCAAACATCCATGGACGTCGGCTGCGTCCTGTCGGCGAGGGCTGGCGCAGCTGAAAGGCAAGCATATTGAGCCATGCGATGTGACGTTCGATCAGTTCGTCGCGCAGCGCGGGATCAATCGGTGTGCCGTCGGGCAGCACCAGATTGCTAATAGTGTTGCCCCAGTCCCGGCTGGCATTGACGATCTCGCCCCAGATGCTGCGCGCCTCGGACCATCGCGCAAAGGCCGATGTGTTTTTGAAGCCCAGAAAGAATGCCACTGCCAGCCCGAGCATGGTGACGGGCGGGCTGGGGTTCGAGATCAGCTCGATTGTCGTGAGCTCGTCCGCCAGAACAACCAGCAGCGTCCATGTCAGCACGATGCAGATAAAGCCAAAGGAGCCCTTGACCATCTGTCGTACAGTAATTCCGTCGTGAAGGATCATGACCGACCGGGTCCTGCGCAATTGGCTATTGCAGATAAGTCTAGCGGCTTATTCTCGGGCAAGTCTATGCCAGCGTTGTTTAATTCTTGAGGCGTGAAAAATGAAAAGCCCCGCATCTGCGGGGCTTTGTCAGTCTATATTGCCGGGATTAGTGGGCGTGGCCTTTATCCCAGTCTTCCTGCTTTGGCAGCTGTTCGAACGTGTGTTCGGGCGGCGGGGTAGGCAGGGTCCATTCCAGCGTGTCCGCGTATTCGTTCCACGGGTTCGGACGTGTTTCTTTCGCGCCGCGCAGCAGGGCGTAGATCACGATGCCGAAGAACAGCAGGAACGAAGCGAACGAGATGAACGCACCAATCGACGATACATAGTTCCACTGAGCGAATGCCTCGGGGTAGTCGATGTAACGACGCGGCATGCCCTGACGGCCCAGGAAGTGCTGCGGGAAGAAGGTCAGGTTGGCGCCGATGAAGAACAGCCAGAAGTGAACCTTGCCCCAGAATTCCGAGTACTGACGACCTGTCATTTTCGAGAAGTAGAAGTACACGCCCGCGAAGATCGCAAACACGGCACCCAAGCTCATCACGTAGTGGAAGTGCGCAACCACGTAATAGGTGTCGTGATACGCACGGTCCACACCGGCCTGCGACAGAACCACACCGGTCACACCGCCAACGGTGAACAGGAACAGGAAGCCGAAGGCGAACAGCATCGGTGTCTTGAACTCGATCGAACCGCCCCACATGGTCGCGATCCACGAGAAGACCTTAACCCCGGTCGGCACCGCAATGACCATCGTGGCCAGCATGAAGTACGCCTGCTGACGCAGTGACAGGCCAACGGTGTACATGTGGTGCGCCCACACGACAAAGCCCAGCACACCAATCGCGATGATCGCCCAAACCATCGGCAGGTAACCGAAGACCGGCTTGCGCGAGAAGGTGGCGATGACGTGACTGATAATTCCGAACCCAGGCAAGATCACGATGTACACTTCCGGGTGGCCAAAGAACCACAGGATGTGCTGATACAGGATCGGATCGCCGCCACCGGCGGGATCAAAGAAGGTGAAGCCAAAGTTGCGATCCATCAGCAACATGGTGATCGCACCCGCCAGAACCGGCAGGGACAACAGAATCAGCCACGAGGTGACAAAGATCGACCAGCTGAACAGCGGCACCTTAAACAGAGTCATGCCCGGGGCACGCATGTTCAGAAAGGTGGTGATCATGTTGATCGCGCCGAGGATCGAGGAGGCGCCCGATACGTGCACGGCAAAGATCGCAAGGTCCATGGACATGCCGCCTTCGGTCGTCGACAGCGGCGGGTACAGAACCCAGCCAACGCCCGAACCGAGCTGATCGTTACCACCGGGGCTCAGCAACGAGGCCACACCCAGCGACGTACCAGCGACATAAAGCCAGAAGGACAGGTTGTTCATCCGCGGGAAGGCCATGTCCGGTGCACCGATCTGCAACGGCATGAAATAGTTGCCAAATCCGCCGAAAAGCGCGGGGATGACCACGAAGAACATCATCAGAACACCGTGGTAGGTGATCATAACGTTCCACAGGTGTCCGTTAGGGGTGCAGAGCTCGGCTCCGCTGCCGAACAGTCGGAAGCCTTCCAGGCACATATGCTGCACCCCGGGTTCCATCAATTCGATCCGCATGACAACAGTCATCAGAACTGAAATCAGACCGGCAAGTGCCGAGACGACCAGGTATAGAATCCCGATGTCCTTGTGGTTGGTCGACATGAACCAGCGCTGGAAAAATGTGCGCTGGTCTTCATGGTCGTGACCATGAATGGCTGCGTCTGCCATTATAGGTGCCTCCTGTTGCAACTGCACCGCGCAGTTGGACCTCTCCAACGCGCGGGATTCCTGCTGGTTTTAGATTGCGGGGGGACGACCTTCAATGGTCGAGTTTGATCTGGATCAAGATTAATTGTCGCGGGCAGGAGGGCGACCCGCGAAATTTTCACCAAATTCCGCATTCATCTGGGTATCAGCGCCTCGAATTCAAGGGGGCGGCTGGGAATTGCGTTCCCCGCTTGACCCGGGCCAGGGTGCGCCGCAGAACTGTCGGCAACGCGTTAATCGGAGAATTGAAATGACCGCTTATGATCCCGAGAATATTTTTGCCAAGATTTTGCGCGCAGAAATCCCTTCGAACCGAGTATACGAAGATGACGATACGGTGGCCTTCATGGATATCATGCCGCGCGCGGACGGGCATCTGCTGGTGATCCCTAAAACCCCCTGCCGCAACATTCTGGATGCAACGCCTGCACAACTGGCTGCTGTGACCGCAACGGTCCAGAAAATGGCCAAGGCCGTCGTTGCAGCGTTCGATGCGGATGGGGTCACGGTCCAGCAATTCAACGAGGCCGCCGGAGGGCAGGAGGTGTTCCATCTGCATTTCCATATCCTGCCACGCCATGATGGTGTTGCCGTGCGGGCACCCGGAACGATGGGCGATTTCGACCTGATCGCGCAGCATGCCGAAAAGATCAAAGCCGCGCTGAGCTGACCGGCAAGCAGTTACTTCGAGTGCGCGTGTGGCCCCGCGCACTCACTGTGATCGCCAAATGCGTGAAGCACGGCGCAGACATGGTCGTGCTTGCCATCGCAGGCTTTGGAAATTCGGGTCAGTTCGGCCTCAAGGCTGCGCAGGCGGGAAATACGGTCCCGCAGGTCGGCCAACTGTCTTTCGGCAATTTCATGAGCTTGGTTAAGGTCGCGGCCAGACGCGCCTTCCAGAGACAGCAAACCTACGACATCGGTCAGCGGTAAACCCAGATCGCGGCAATGGCGAATAAAAAGCAGCCGTTTCAATGCAGTGTCGTCGTACCGGCGCTGATTACCCGCTGTTCGGTCCGGGCGCGGCAACAGCCCTTTGTCTTCATAAAACCGGATGGTCGGAACCTTGACCCCCGTATGACGCGACAGAAACCCAATTGAATACATCTTTTTTCCTCAGGGCTCTTGAACCTCTAGTTACTAGAGGAATTACATGCAATGTGCAGCCGTAACAAGGGACAAACATTTCAGATGGCACATGATCACTCTCATAAGGGGCACAGCCACGCGCACCATCACATAGACCCGGAGGCAGGAGACGCGCGCGTTGCTTGGGCCATTGCCGTCAACATGTTCCTGACGCTGGCACAGGTCATTGGGGGCATTTTTTCAGGGTCGCTGGCGTTGATCGCTGACGCCCTGCATAATTTCTCTGACGCCATCGCGTTGGTCATCGCCTTTTTTGCCCGCAAAATCGCCCGCCGACCTGCCGACCCACGCATGAGTTTCGGCTATGGCCGGGCCGAGGTCGTAGCCGCGCTTGTCAACTACACCACTCTGGTCGTGCTGTCGGTGTACTTGTTCTACGAGGGTGTGATGCGGTTTTTTGAGCCTGAGCCGGTCAACGGCTGGATGGTCGTCTGGATCGCGGCGCTGGCTTTGATTGTGGACCTTGTCACGGCTGCGCTAACTTACTCGATGGCCAAGGACAGCATGAATATCCGGGCGGCGTTTCTGCACAATGTTGCGGACGCCTTGGGATCGGTGGCTGTGATTATTGCCGGCGCCGCGGTGATCCTGTTCAACTGGACATGGGTAGACCCCGCCGTCACGATCCTGATTTCGGTCTACATACTGTGGCATGTCAAAAGTGAAATTGGCGAAACGATCCGCGTTCTGATGATGGCAGCGCCCCCCGATCTGGACCCGGAAGAAGTTGCCTCGGCCATCGAGGGTGTACCCGGAGTGTCCGAGGTTCACCATATCCACCTGTGGAGCATGCAGGAGAGAGAGCCTGCATTAACGGCCCATCTGGTCGTGGACGCGGCGGCCTGGGCTGATGCGGAAGGGGTGAGAGCCAGCGTCAGACATTCGCTCCGCGACCGGTTTGCCATTGGTCACGCCACGCTTGAGCTTGAGCAGATCGACCGCGCGTGTGTCGGGTCGTCACGTTTTGGGCATACAGAAGAGAATCCATAGAGTTTAATGTGAATTGCCGCTCCGATTTGGGGTCGGAACGGCAGACTCGTTAACTAATACATTTCCGATTGCTCAGGATGACCCAAGATCACCGGTTAAAACACCACTCACTCTAAGAACGGTAAGCCTATACTACTCGCAAATACGCGCGATGTATCTATTTGAGTGAGTTTTTCACCCATTTGCCCTATTTGCACTGTAGCCATTGGGAAATTTTGGCTCAGTATGGAAACAGAAGCGTCAGAATTTGTGAGATTGTTAACAGCGCATTGATTTTGAACGATTCGCAGGTATCATTTTAGCACCCATTGGAGGCAAAAACCTCTGAGAAGGTTTTGCGCAGGGCCGCGTCAACGTCCATCAGGGTGACCGGCAACCCCAGATCGACAAGCGACGTAACCCCATGTTCGGTGATGCCGCAGGGGACGATGCCCGAAAAATGTTCGAGGTCAGGTTCGACATTGATCGAGATGCCGTGGAAGCTGACCCATTTGCGCAAGCGCAATCCGATCGCCGCCACCTTATCCTCGGCAGGTTGGCCCGAAGCGGTCAGTGGTTTGTCGTTGCGCCGCACCCAAACACCAACGCGCCCGTCACGGATTTCACCGTGCACGTTGAACTCGGCCAGCGCTGCGATCACCCATTCTTCCAGTTGCTTGACGAAACGGCGCACATCCTTGCCGCGTTTGTTCAGGTCCAGCATTACATAGGCCACGCGCTGGCCGGGGCCGTGATATGTGTATTCACCGCCACGCTTGGCCTCAAAGACCGGAAAGCGATCCGGGTCGGTCAGGTCTTCGATCCGGGCTGAGGTGCCGGCGGTGTATAGCGGCGGATGCTCCAGCAGCCACACACACTCATCCGCTTCTCCGGCCGCAATTGCAGCCACGCGCGCCTCCATGAAGGCGACGGCGTCATTGTAATCGGTCAGCCCGTCAGTGATCTTCCATTCCATAAGTGCTCCTTACCGCCGGGGCAGGGCGAAGAAAAGAGGTCACGCAGCCTCGGTCAGGCACCGCTGCAACAGGTCAGAATAGGTTTCGGCCCCTTGCGCACCGGTCACCAGGTACTTGCCAGCAAACACCATCGACGGAACACCTGAAACACCACGACTGATCCAGAACTGTTGCTTTTCGCGAACCGGCGCAATGTGATCGCCCGAAGTCAGAGCCGCTTGGGCGGCGTCCCGATCCAGCCCTGCCGCTTGGGCTGCATCAAGCAGGACCTCAGATTGGGATACGTCCTGCTGATTGGTAAAGTAGGCCTCGAACAGGGCCATCTTCAACGGATGCTGGCGGCCTTGCGTTTCGGCCCAGTCCAGCAGCTGATGCGCGGCAAACGTATTTACCATCCGGCTGTCGTCATTGAAATTGAACGTAAAGCCAAGCTCGGCGCCGATCTGGGTTAACCGATCGCGGGCCTGCTGGCTCTGCTCGACCGTCGAGCCATACTTCTCCATGATATGTTCGCGCAGATTCTGGCCCTCTGGCGGCATATTGGGGTTCAGCTCAAAAGGATGCCATCTGAGATTGGCGAGAACGTTTTGTTCTTTCAAAGCCAGGTCCAGCTGGCGAAACCCCACGATGCACCAGGGGCACACAACGTCTGAGACGATATCAATCTGGACAATTGGGCGGGGATCTTGCGCGGTCATGGGCGGGCTCCGGGGAAGGGGGAAATATTCGCTGTCTGCAGTACAGATAAGGATGGCACTGCGGAATTCAAATCGGCGTGTTTTTTGCCTCTTCACATCCTGTTCGCCACCGTCTATATGCCCCTCTACCAAGTCATTGGCAGTGCGGTCGTGGCGGAATTGGTAGACGCGCAGCGTTGAGGTCGCTGTGGGGTAACACCCGTGGAAGTTCGAGTCTTCTCGACCGCACCATATCTTGTAAGCTATTGAAAATAAAAACAATACCTTTCGGAGTGAAGCTCAAAAAAAATCACTGTAATTTCAACTGTTTCGTAGACCTTTACGCAATATTTTCGCATCGATTACGCATAAATTGAACGGCATCGTTTGCTTACGTACAGGCGGCAACCTGAGGTTGCCACTAGATCTGCCACTCAGAAGTTCATCGACGCCCAGCAACTTGCAAAGCATTAAATGGCGGGTGTTCAAGGGTTGGACCCCGACGATAGCTGGACCCGTCGGCTAGTGGGGGAAAGCCTAGAAGCCCGTGGAGAGGCCCGCGAAGTTGTAGCCGCTATCCTGAACCATAATCGGGAACCCCCGAAGCCGATGTTGTTCGGCATGCTGGATATTTAAGCGCAAGACAACGAGTGAATTAGTTCAAATAGAGAGTGCCGAATCGATGGGTAAGCTGAAAAACGTTAACAGTTTGGTGGCCATTGCCTTCTTTGTTTCCAGTTTCTATCATTTGGAACAGCGGAAACGAACAAAACACGAGAAATTCTCAGTGCTTGGATAGTTCATACCTTAATATAAATCTTGTGATATCGCGGCCTGCAAGTAGGAGGCCTTTTTGCCGAAAGTTGTGAACCTACCGCATCTTAGGAAATGTACTTAGTAACGAGTTTGCTGTTCCGATCGCATGATCGGAACAGCATTTTCTTTTTGGAGTTGCATTGGCATTACGCAGAATCCCTCTTTTCACCACAGGCGGTTTCGAGTGTGCCACGAGGTCTTGTGATTTTAGGGTTAACTCTACCATGGAAAATCCGCTCGGGAACCATGGGATTGCTTCGAAGTAGTACGTTGATGTGCCATCGAAATTGCTCAGTAGGATTCCGCTAATGTTGCTTGGATTGCATGGCGCAGGGTAGTGAGGTCTGCTCGTCTCCGGCGGTACCTACTTCATGCCCGCATATGGCGGGAAGCATAATAAAAAACTCTGTGCCTTCACCAAGTTTGCTTCTGTAGTCTATTTCTCCTCCCAAATGCTCCACAATTTCTTTTGAAATGTGCATCCCGAGCCCTGTACCGCCTGCGTGACGTTCATCGGAAGAGTCAATCTGTGAAAAACGATCGAAGACTTTGTCCTGGCACCCCTCGGGTATCCCTATGCCGTGGTCTTTGACGAAGAGGCGAATCTTCCCACGGACTTTTTCGCATCCGACCGTTATCTCGCCTCCATCAAGGGAAAATTTGGCTGCGTTGGAGATCATGTTGGCCAACACTTGAAGAAGGCGGGACGCATCACCTTTAACGAACAGATCTTTGTTTCCCCTTATGTCCTCCACAATTTCTACGTTGTGAGCACTGGTGTAACCGGTGTTAACGGAAATCGCTTCCTGAACGAGCGTATGTACATCAATAGTTCCTTCACGGTAGTTCATTTCACCGGCCTCCATTTTTTGTATGTCCAGCACATCATTGATAAGTGATGCTAGCCGTTCGCTGTTTTTGCACGCTAACTGTATGAGGCTTTGCATTGAATCTGGAACTTCACCCAACGCGCCTGTGTTGATTAGGTCAAGTGACCCCTTGATCGATGTAAGAGGCGTACGCAGCTCATGGCTGACTGTCGATATGAACTGAGTTTTTGCAATGTAGGCCGCTTTTGTTCTTTCGTGCTCTGCTTTGAGCTTTTCGAGTTGCTCCAAATTCCTGCGGTAGAGCTTCAGAAACACCATCGAACAGTCGATCAGAAAATACATTACAAAGATAACGGTGAAGAAGTGCAGCCAGAGTTCAGATGAAAGCTCGGGGCGTTCGATCCAGATATCCTTGACGACAATCAACATGAACGAAACGCCGTACATGGCCAAACGGACAATCATCGCCCACAGAAACTGATGGTTGTTCATTGCTGCAAACAACGCCGCAGCAAACAAGAAGAACATTGGCGTAAAGTGACCACCGGCGGGCTGTGCGAAAGCAACTGAAACTGCGTACAGGCAGATTGCGGCTGAGCTCAGGACCGTGTTCAACAGAATCCAAACAACCATCATACCTATTGCTTTGTGCTGGTCTGGCTTTAAGCGCGGTACGCGTTTGGCCAGCAATAAATCTTGCACTTCACAAATGAGGATCGTCCCATAGAACAGCATGGCGTTAAAGGGATCGAAGAAGAACGCAGTCAAAATGGTCGTGGCCAGATAAATAGCCTGCCGCTGCCACAGAAGCGCAAAGCTCATGGCAGTATAATCTATGATGTTTTGCAGAAGCCGGTTTTCCGTTTCACCGGAATCCCGGTCCGGCAGATTGGCGTCGATGGCTGTCATCCAAATGTCTTCGTTTTTCGCGCTTGGAAAGTACCAATACCGGCATAATGAGGACTTAGTTGGTCCAAATTGGGTTCACAGTTTGGCACCAATCCTTTGACGCCTATCGCGATTGTTGGGCGATTCACGCAAGTTTTTGGTATAGGAGACCGCAAATTTTTGCACAATTGCAGAGCAGGGTACCCAAAATCGAGGATCTCGTTGCTAAGTGGGAATTTTTTCACCTTAATGTGTCCGAAAGAAGGAATAATTCTAAAAGGGTTGGGGTTTGACTGCAGTTGAAATTGCGAAGTTGAGGCAGGGTACTGTCGCTCCTGTTACCGCTAGGCTTGCGACCAAGCCGGTGACACTGCTTCAGTTTGCAAGGTCAGCTGGCCGCAACATGTTTGAAGTCATCCCGGCAGAAACTCTGCGTGAAACTTATGTTCGTGGACCTTTGAACATACACTATATCTGCGATCCTGAAATGGTAACCGAATTACTTGTCGGCCAGGGCCGTTCGTTTCCCAAAGCCAAGTTCACCAGAGACATTATTGGATCGGCTGTAGGCAACGGTTTAATACTCTCAGAAGGGGAAAAATGGCGTCGGCAGAGGCGAAGGTATTCTCCATTGTTCGCCGCCAGAAACCTCCCGGTTCTGGCTCGGCATTTTGCAGAGACTGGTGTCGAGATTGCAGACTCATTGGCGGAACACGAAGGCCCTGTAGATATTGCACAAATTGCGCCTGCATCAACATTGACGAATATTTCTAGAGTGATTTTTTCAGGTAATAAGGAAGTCAGTTCAGAGCAGGTACGAGTGGGGCTGATCAAGTATTTCGAGTACATTTCTGATCTGTCCCTTTTCGATTTAATGGGTTTGCCAAAGTGGTTGCCGCGGAAAAATTGGCTACGCAGCTTGGCCCCGGTTACTAATATGCGAGACCTCGCCAGACGGGTCATAGATCAGCGTCGGGCCGAAGGCCGTAGCGAGCCATTGGACTTCCTCGATTTCATGATTGAGGCCTTGAAAACCGATTTCGAAGATGAAGCGACAACTGTTGACAACCTTTTGACCTTTGTCGTCGCTGGTCATGAAACTTCCGCTAACGCATTGGCCTGGGGATACTATCTGCTGGCATTGCACCAAGATATGCAAGCAAGGGTTAGACAAGAAATTCGATCTGTTCGCCCAGAAGGCCTATTGGAATTCTCGGACCTGGAGGCAATGCCACTCTTGCGCGCGCATGTTAAAGAGACGCTGCGGCTTTATCCCTCCGCCGCGTTTTTTGCCAGAGACGCAGCTGCGGACCTTGAAATTAAAGGGGTAAAGATTGAAAATGGCGATGCGTTGTTTTTCCCAGTTTACTCTTTGCACAGAAATGAAAAATTATGGGATGCTCCCAACGACTATCGGCCGGAACGGTTCCTGGGATCTACACTGCCTCGAGGTCAGTACATTCCGTTCGGAGATGGTCCCAGAATCTGCATTGGCGCTCAGTACGCTGAAACTGAGATCATGGTGCTTATGGCTTCGGTGCTCCGTAGAATAAATTTTTCGACTACTGAGTCAGAAATACCGGAACCAGTTTTGACGTTCACCATGCGTACCAGTGGCCCACTCATCCTCAATGCCGAACGGGTTCGCGACTAAAGTTGATATCTAAACCCTAGTGCTCGACTTCTGTTCGAGGTCGGCCTTTGCCAAAGACAAAGCTTGCTACCGGCGAGTGAGGTAAGTGTCATCGCCGTACATTTCACGCAGGACGGTATCAAACAATCTATTGTTGGCCATTTCTTTGCGATGCGGCGTGTGCTTTGAAATCGAGGGGCAGGTCGCAACAAGGCCCTTTCTGAGATTGGTCTCACGAAGATTCACCATTTTAACAGCGGTGTCCAAAGATGCGAATGCTCCAACCTTTGTAATTGAACGAAGCGACACCGGTGTACTCTTCACCACCTTAAGATGGACAGAGGCGCATCGGTTACTGAGAACGGTCCTTAGTTCCTGGTTTAGAAAAGCTTCGGTTGGAATATTCAGGGTGCGTTCCCGTCCATGTGTAATAACGAGAAAAACGCCACTCCCTCGATAGGAATAGATTCCTCCGGCGGCCTGTGTTGTCTTTTGAATGCAAAATCCAATGTCGGAAACAGCGCGCCGAAAATCTCCAAATTCCCTCAGATCAAAGTGGTACCCCGCATCGCGAAATTTGATTGCTGTAACCCAGGAGTCAAATCGGCGCCCCCGTGAAAGCTGCTCCACATAGTTGTCGAATTCGACATACCCCAAGCATTGTTCCTGCTCGTCGATAGACAGGGGGTCTTCAAAACTGAATTTCTGATTAAAATCCAGTTCACTACGAAGACT
Organism: Ruegeria sp. CDSB117; assembly: GCF_059611005.1. NCBI lineage: Bacteria > Pseudomonadati > Pseudomonadota > Alphaproteobacteria > Rhodobacterales > Roseobacteraceae > Ruegeria > Ruegeria sp. CDSB117. The sequence goes on along the minus strand of NZ_JBXWOS010000003.1, from coordinate 217,666 downwards.
TTCTATCGACGCTGAAGAGGATTGTGTTTTCTTTCTCTCCATCATTAGAAGATGGGCGGCGTTCATACGGCTGCGCAATTCGAAGAAGTCGAAGGGCTTAGTTATGTAATCAAATGCGCCTTCTAAAAATGCCCTCTCGATGCTCTGCCTGTCATCTAGAGCAGTTAACATTATAACAGGTGTTTCCAGATTGTCCGGCAAGTTTCGGATTTGCGAAAGCAACTCTATCCCAGAGGTTCCGGGCATCTGAATGTCAACAAGCAGACAGTCGAATGGGGATTCCGCTGCTTCTATCTGCCGAAGCGCTTCATCAGCTGAACTGGCGGCAACCACTTTGCAGTTTTCGAGTTCAGGAAGTGCTGATTGGAGCAATTTCAGAATGTCAGGATCATCATCAACCGCCAGAACAGCAAGCGCGGTCTTTCTTTGTGCTCGAAGCTCCAACTTTTTTTGGAACCGATCACTTACGAATGTGGAATGTCTCATAACTGGTGAACCACCGATATCCTCATAACGGGTTAAACTTATGAGGCGAGTGGGTCGAAACAGCGGCAAAAATGGAGAAAATCGTCGTAGAAAGGGGTTTTTTCTTGACCTTTATTTGGCGCCAGCGGCTTCAACGACGAGTTGCCAGTTATTGTTGTGAACTACCGTCGCATTCTCTTAACATTTTTTTTTGGCAATGTGTTCGTGCCTAAGAGCAGTCTAAGATCGCAAAACTGCGGAATTGAACAACGGTTGGAAGTCCAAACATCAATTCTGGAAACCCCACTAACATGCAAAACAGCCGCGGTTTCCCAATAGTCTGAAAATCAATCATAGTTGCTAAGAAATCTGCGCCGAGCGTCCAAGAGTACAAAAGACGCTCTAGTGGCTGAGTGGTTCCATTTACTTATGGATGTTGAACAAAACTGACTGACTGACGGTGCCATCGATGGAAAACTTTGCGCCGACAGGCGAGGCATTGATGCCCAGTCGCCGTGACCACCGTGCCCAGACTGAGGGGACGATGCCCAGTATGCTGGTCGCACCACCTTCCATCGCGACAGTAGTCATCTGGTGAAACAACTCCTGTTGAACCAGCAGCCTGCGTGACGATGCAACATCCTTTGCCACGAAGAAACGGGATGCTTCCCAAACAGAGTGCTTTACCGGGGCGTCCATAAATAAAACGTCAGATGGTATTCCTTTAAGGATACCTCTTTGCGCGTCGCGCAGCATATAACTATATACGCCGCATTCTGCGGTCGTGGGTAGAAGTCGCACACCGCCTAAAACTTCACCGAATTCATGCAACACAATCCATCGACAGGCTGGCGTGTCGTATTGGTCGAATTCCATCCCGTCAGCTTCACCAACTTGCCACTTTAACTGGTCAATGAAAATTGACTTTCTGGTTTCAAGGTATTTTGCCAGCAGGGTGCCATACTCGTAAATATTGCGAAAATTAAGTGTAGTCGCGCGAATATTGCCAATGTCACCACGTGACGTTGGCGGACTGCTTTTGACAGCAAAAATTTCTAGTCGCGCCAAAGCACTTGGTGCGCCTGAAGTCCCGTTAGCAGGTGTTAGTTTCGGAAACCCCTCCGAGAGCGGGTATGTCTGCTTATACCTGAGTGGTCTGTCCATATTTTACTCATATTTTTGACACACTTATGGCAAGATTCAGTTCAGCAAGTCCACAACCCTATGCGGTAGTTGTCCGAATAGATGGATAGGTGTGTCTAAATCTCCTCCCTCCCTTTGGTTGAGTTTACTGACTGACCAAAAACTTTAGATAGTTCTTGGCTGTTATTTTCTCCCGCAGGCTTCATTTATTTCCTCGCGCCTGGCAACATTTTGAAAAAAGACAGCTTCTTTTGCGTATTCCTTTCGAATCCACGATGGATCAGGCGCCGTCTCGCTCTCCGATAATGTTTCGAGGCAGCCGTGACGGCTGATAGGAGTAAAATCAAAATGGCATCAAGAATTTGAGGGATTTACTTTTCAATATGCGCACTTGCGCGGAAAATATTGTGCAAATTAAAAAAAATGCACAGACATAAGGAAGCCCGCCTTATGTCACCGTTTTGCCGCCTTCGTAAGAGAGGATGAAGAAACCCTGAGTGTTTTATGCGCCGGCCAAACGTTGCCTTAAGTCTGCAATGCCTAACGTTTGGTGAGGTGCAAAAGGTTGGTGAAAAGTTATGCGTATACTTGCTGTAGATGACGATCCGAGTATCCTGGAGTTGCTAGATAGAGTTCTGGACGCGTTCGGTTATAAAGATGTCGTCACCGCCAGAAGTGGGCGGGAGGCCATTGAAATACTGTCGAGACCTAACGAAGCGTTTGACTGCTTGCTACTGGATGTGCAGATGCCGCAAATGAACGGCATTACTCTTTGCGAAGAAGTGCGAAAACTACCAGAACACACGTACACGCCCATTATCATGGTGACCGCCATGGTACAAAAAGAGTACATCGACGAGGCATTCGGAGTTGGGGCCACAGACTACGTTACAAAGCCTTTTGAGTTCTCTGATCTGAAGCAGAGGTTGTCCGACGCGTATAGGATGGCAGCGGAACGCAGAGCCGCAATCGAGGTGCTCGAAGCTGAAGCGGATTTTGAGTTGTGTTTTGACAATAGTCCGGACGTTCGCTTAAGTGATCCGCAATGTTTCGGAGAATTGCCCGGATTCATTGGGTTAGCTGAATTTGAGAACTACGTAATTCAGCTTTCAACGATGCACTCCATGGCTGCAAAACTTGTGGCGGTTAAATGCACAGGCGCTGAACAAATCTATAAGACGAGCACGGTCAGTGAATTCCGTAGTGCCATGACTTTAGCTGGCACAGCAGTTCTGTCAGCTAATCAGGAAGGGCGTAAAGTGGCGACCTATTGGGGGAATGGCGTGTTCTTGGTGATCTACGACAATCAAATTGACTTGAGAGTGGACCAGTTGGGTGCTCCGCTTCCGGAAGCATTGAAAGATATTTCCGGTGATGCCACTTCAGGCCGGCCAATTGGCTTCCAGGTGAGCGAAGAAGTTATGCTAAAAGCCAAAACCAAGATGGAGGCGTTGTTCTTGATAGACAAGGCCGTCGAAATGGCTGAAATGTCGGAAGGTCGAGCGGCGAATATCGGTTGAAAAACTGCACACATGGATGGTGATTATGACCAGATACTGGTGGAAAGAGCGCGTTAAAACGCCCTAAGTTTTTTGGGGGGGGAAGTAAAGCTACGCGCTCATTCATAGGGCGGTCAAACTGTGTGCATTTGCCCTACTTTGTTCGATCCTAGCGCCCATCCGGCGGCAACAATTCGGAGAAAGAACCCGTCAGCCTTTTCTCGGGGTCCGACTTGATGCGAGATCTGGTATCCCCGCCTTTCTTTCATTCCCTGAATAGTAAACTCTTATCTTTCTATGGCTTCACACCCAAGATGCGCTCATTTGTTTCTGCGCCTTGCTCTGTAAACCCAAGCGAAGTGGGTTGGGCCGCTGACGGCAATTCCTCCAATTTGGTCCTTCGGTTTGCCGCGTGACCATTACCAATATTTGGGGCTTCCTCAGGTTCTCAAATAATCCCAAGAGTTCTGCGGAATTTTCGAACTCTCCAACTTCTTGGCACAGTTTTGTATGAGGGTTCAGTTTTGAGTGCAGCAGTTAAGGTATTGAAAAATATGAAATTAGTAAACGGCATTGGTATAGTAATTGCCCTGTTAATCGGGTCAGTATTTTTGGCTGTCGTATCGCCTGAGTTAGGTTTCGTCACGGGCTTATTGCTGTTGCTTGTGCCGGGGTTTGCGCTGATCAAGCCGCTGCCTAAGCTCAAGCTGGGCCATAGAGGTTTTAGCTTCGCTGTATTGTCCTTCGTGGGGATGCCAGCCACGTTCAGGTCACTTAGCATGGTAAACAAACAAGAGGAAGTTGAACCAGCGTTACTTAAACAAGACAACCCAGAGGCATACCTTCCCTCGCTAAAAGACAAGGACCAAGAACTCTGGATTTCCGAAATGGCGGATATCGGCCCGGAACGGTATACTGCCGAATTAGTTCGAATTGATAAAGAGTAGGAACTTCGCCATGCGGAGGCAGCGGCACGGTGTGAAGCAGAAAACCCTCTGCATGCGCAAAGCGTGTGCCATAACTATCTGGACGAAAAAACCTGAGCCGATTGACAGCCTCCACAACACACAATACCTCCTTACACAGCACACATTTGGGGAAACCTGATGGCTAAAGAAGGGCGTTTTGCTCATAAAAAATTTTGGGTCTGAGAAGCTAGTTCGAAATCGCCAGATGCTTCTCGACCGCACCATTATCCAGCTGAAATTAGCGATTTATCAGTGCATCTGCCGTTTAGAGATGCACCAGTTCGCGTTGGAATGCCCGCACCGCAATTTCCTATCTCGCCCACGTGGATCGGGATGTGTATGAGTGGGGCAAGACTATTTGGGAAGGGTAATATGTCTCAGTCCATCACCGTGTTCACAACGATGAAGAACGAAGGCCCGTATATGCTGGAATGGGTCGCGTTCCACAAAACACTCGGCATTGATCATTTTGTGATTTTCACCAACGACTGTGATGACGGAACGGACAAGATTGCTGCAAGATTGCAAGAGCTTGGCTTGGCCACTCATGTCAGCAATGAAGTGAAAGAAGGGGGCAATCCCCAGCACCAGATGCTGCGCCGCGCGCGCCGTCAGCCCAAGGTCAAGGAGGCCGATTGGCTGTTATGTCTGGATGTAGATGAATTCTGGAATATCCGCTGCGGCGACAACGGATTTCATGACCTGATTTCCGAGGTCGAACAAAAGGCAGGTCAACCGGTCGATGCGATATCTCTTGCGTGGAAGTTGTTTGGAAGTTCTGGAAACATCAGTTTCGAAGACAGACCGGTGACAGAGGTATTCTCGATGGGGGATCAAGAGTTCCCCTATCATTCAAGCCGCGCTTTTGGGCTGAAAACGCTGTTCCGAAACAATGGCAAGTTCACTCGGTTTGGTCCGCATCGCCCAAAGGGCTTTGACGAGGAGGTAGCGCCTGACATCGCTTGGTCAGATGCTGGCGGAAAGCTGTTTCCAGCCGATAAAGTCGGTTGGCGGGCGTGGCGCGGGTTCGACCATTCCTTGGGACGCATCCACCACTATTCAGTCCGGTCCATGGACGGGTTTCTTGTCAAGCGCGACCGGGGTAGAACAAACCACATCAAAGTAGATCAGGGGCAAGCTTATTGGCAGGACATGAATGCCAACAAAGAGTCCGACCAATCCATCTTGCCCGCCGCACGCCGCGCCGCACCTCTGCTCGCCGAACTGAAGGCGGATGAAGAGTTGAATGAATTGCACGCGCAGGCTTGCGACTGGCACCGCGCCAAAGTGTCCGAAATCAAGATGCGCCCGGAATGGGTAGAGTTTCGCGTCTGGCTCGCCGATAACCTGATCTGATCATCATGGCCGAAGACCTTTCGAAAGAGCAGCTGAAACCGGAACACCCTGATCGCAAGACAGGGTATGAGCGTATCCTGACGGATCCCGCTCCGCCTTGGTTTGTCGAACTGTACCCCGGCGGCGACGGCACTGGATTCTTTCAGAAACTGGAACGCCACTCGATCCTGTTCCATCAGCGCTACCCAAAGCGTCTGGTAGTCAGCTTCGACAATATCGCCAACGCCAATGACCTATCCTTCGCGCGCGAGCCGTGGGGCTGGAAATTCTTTCGCGACGAAGGGTGGTCCCACATGGGCGTCTTCGCGCGCACCAAAGCGTGGTATCGCGACCCCGAGATCATTTCCTATTTTGAAAACAAGGTCGCCGAGGGGTTCTTTGACCGGTTCGATCAGGTGGTTTTTGCAGGCGCATCGATGGGCGGCTTTGGGGCATTGACCTTTTCGGCGCATGTACCCGGCGCGCATGTGATCGCGTTCAATCCCCAAACAACGTTGGATGAACGACTGGTGCCTTGGGAAACCCGCTATAGGTTCGGCCGCGTACAGGATTGGGACCTGCCTATGAGCGATGCGGCCCAAACCGTTCAGGCCGCTGGTAAGGCTTACGTTTTTTACGATCCGTTCTTTGATCTGGACCGGCAGCAGGTTCAGCGTCTGCAGGGCGACAACGTGATGTTGCTCAAGACCTGGTTTTCAAACCATTTCGCGGCGCCTATGCTGCGCAAGCTGGATATCCTTAAGCCCGTAATGCTGGGGGCGATGGACGGCTCACTGGATACGGTCGGGTATTACAAGATGATGCGCGCCCGACGTCGGTTGCCTATGTATATTCGGGGGATTGAGGCTATTGGCTCCGAGCGGCACCCTGACTTGGCGGCAAAAGCCCGGCAACGGTTCCGCCGACTGCGTCGGCAGGCCATGGCCGAGAAGGAAAGGGACGCCTCGTGACCGCCGCCAAAGGCGTGTTTGTCGGTCAGCGCAAGGACCGCATGGGCGCGCGGTTGCTGATGATGCTGACCTGCATCCGGCTGGCCGATGATTTCGGCACGACCTACCGGGTGAATTGGTTCCCGCAGGGCGCGGACGCGCCCGAACTTGACCACCCACAAGAGTTGTTCGCGCAGGATTGGATGGATGAACATTTCCTTACTCCTAAGGAGTTCGGAGCCCTGGCACAGAATGCCTTGCCGATCTGGTCCTTCCAAAGCGACACGTCGCCCGACCGCCTGATTGCGCATCTCAACGCCGGACGGTCGGTGTTGGTCGAGGAAGGTTTCGAGGTGCTGGCCTTCCCGTGGGAGGACGTCGAGACCATCCGGCCAAGGTATCGCGACTTCATTCACCGGGTCGGGTTCACCGAAGAAATACGCGAAATTATGGATTACGCGGATGCCAGGCTGTCAGGGCAGGGCGTATCTGCCTATCACATCCGCCGCGGTGATATTTTGAATGGGTTGCCGTGGAAGCACACGACCTGGCCCGCAAAGATCGAACCCGAAGAACTGTATGAGGCACATCTGGCGAAGAACACCGATAAAGGGGCCATTATGTTCTCGGACCAGCCGGAACTGATTGCCCGGTTTCAGAAACAGTTTCCGCATCTATTGCAGATGTCAGACATTGCTGATGTCTCAGGCGTGACGCGAGCAAAGCGGGATTTTCTTGAACTCTACACAATGTCGCGGGCGGATCTGGTAATTGCGCCTGCAGTTTCGGCATTTTCGATGGCGGCCTCACGGATTGCAGGACATCAAAGCAAGGTGTTTCGGGACGTTCTCTCAGAAGACGAACTCAATGCCGCTAACGAGAAAGTCGTTCAGAGACTGTCCAAAGGAGATACGGGGTTTCTAAATCCGTCCGAAGCTGCACACATTTACGCAAAAGCGACGTTTCATCTGTTTGATTTTCGCGCTGAGGATCGCACTGCATTGGCAACGGAGATTGGAAGCCAGATCCTTGAGGCCGGAGCGGACAATGCGTTCCTGCCAGTGTTACAGGCAATTAACCTTTTCTATTTGCGGCGAGGCGACGAAGCATTGCAGATGGCCGATCGGGCGTTGGGAGATATTAACCTCTGGCCCGAGGACCACGCGGTAGCGCGCGCGTTGAGGGCTGCGGTTCTGGGCTCTCAAAAAAAAAGGTGGATGGCGGCACGAGAATTCAGCTTGGCGTTTTGGGCCAAACCTCTGCGGCCGGATGTTACAATTTTTGGGTCGCGCCTGTTGTTCCGTGATCAACTTGCTTTCAGGGCACTGCCACCAATCGACTGGGCTGTTCAGAAATCAATTCGTAGATCTTGGTTCAATTTCAATGCACATGTTGCGCAACGGAAGGTTATTGCCCGCCGTCCGTGTAACTTTGATCTCATTCTTCTGGATTGGTCCGTTCTGTCTCTGGATGAGCGCGCGCGGCGTTTGAAAGGCAACAGAGAACGTCTTTTGGCGCTGCAAGATGGTCTTAAGACCATGAAGAACTTGTCACCAGATGCCCAGTTTTCCGAGGATAGCCCCGAGCACAAAAGTTTGACATCCGTGCTGCAGGTTCGTCTGGGCCGGATGCCAAATGAAAAGGCCATTGATGTTGCGCAATGGGTTTGTACACAACGTCCGGACAATCCTCTTTATCAGAAACGTCTGTCAGAACTATATGAAGCGGAAGGCGACAATTCGCGGGCGCGTTTGGCGATGGCGGATGCATTGGCCTGTGATCCCGGTAATCCGTTTCTGATTTTCGCGATGGGGTGTTTTCTGGACCGGATTGGCGCAGAAGAGCAGGCACATCAACAAATTATGGAAGCAGCCGACATCGATGACAATACAGCGGCAATACAGGGTGCTGCAGGGCAATTATTGCTTCGAAAGGGAGAAAAGGCCAAAGCCCGAAAATACCTGTCCCGGGCGCGTGACCTTTGCCCCAAACTCAAGCGGTTCTCGAACCAACTTAAACGGGCAGGTGGGTAATTGACCGGATTTCCCCTTGGTAGTTCCATTAATTCAACTTAATTTACCGGCAAATTCAGAATGATCCCGATTAGTTCCGGGCAAAAACAACGAACAGGGCAGTCAATCATGACCGATCAGGACCCTCGATATATCAGTGTCACTCCGATGAAGAACGAAGGCCCGTTCGTGCTAGAGTGGGTGGCCCATAACCGTGCGATTGGTATCGACCAGATGGTTGTGATGACCAATGACTGCACCGATGGCACCGATGCCTTGCTGCAACGGTTGGATGAAAAGGGCGTGCTGACGCATATCGACAACAATTCACGCCGCAAAACCAGCCCGCAAAAGCGTGCTTATAATACTTTCCTGAAGATGGAAGTCGCACGCCCGCAGGATTGGGTCGTGGTGATCGACGCCGATGAACATATCAACATCAAGACCGGGGATCATACGCTGCGGGCATTGACCGATGCCATCCCTAACGCCAAGACGATTTCAATGACATGGCGGTTGTTCGGAAACGCAGGTGTCGTGCGGTACGAAGACCGGTTTTTGTCGGATCAGTTCCGACAGGCCGCTCCGGAAAAGATCTACCGACCGCCGCAGGCTTGGGGCTTTAAGACCATGTTCCAGCGTGAGATCTGGGATGGCTTGGGCGTTCATCGTCCCAAAAAGCCGACAGTCGAAACCATTGAAGAGTGCCATTGGTACAACGGGTCGGGTCAGCTGATGCCTGAACGATATTATGACAGAAGCTGGCGATCCGCCCGTGACTCGGTCGGCTATGAGTTCGTGCAGGTCAACCACTATGCTCTGAAATCCTGCGAAAGTTATCTGGTCAAAAAGATGCGCGGTCGCGCTCACCATTTGGGGGAAAGCCTTGGCCTGGAATACTGGAACATGATGAACCAGAACGCTGAGATGAATACCTCGATCGATGTGGTTTTGGATCGCAAACGTGGTTTCTATTACGAAATGCTCTCTGACCCCGAGGTTGCGCGCCTTCATCATGCGTCTTGCGATCTGCACCGCCAACAGATCGGGCAATTGCGCGACCTGCCCGAGATGCAGGACCTCATGCAGCAGATGACCGCAGGTTTCACGGCCAGCCAGCAGGCATGACGCAGCACAGTTCGTGGACAGGAGCTAGGTAATGCTTTGGCTGCACATGGGGATGCCCAAAACCGGCACGACTGCCTTGCAGGGATTTCTGCGCCGGAAACATTCGGTCATGAACGAGATCGGCTTGCATTATATGGAAACCGGCCGGCGCCGGCTGGATGGCGGCACACGTCTGGCGATAAGTCACAACATCGTCGCCTTTCACATCAACCAGAGCGCTGATCCGATGGATCCGTTTCGGTCTGCTATGACCACTGAGTACGATGCGCATGCGGATCAGACCTGTGTTGTTTCGTCCGAGATGTTCTATTCCTGCAATCTGAACCGGCTGGCCGAGGTTTTTGCTGATATCCCCTCGCGTGCATTGACGATCACCTACTATTGCCGCCGGTATTCCGATTTCTTCGAGGCGGATTACAAACAGCGGGCCAAGGCAGGGCGGTTGTCCAACGGCGGCACTGAATACATCCGCCAGCAACTTGATCTTATCCGCAACCACCCGGAACGGTTGAGCTTTTCTGCCAAAATCGCCGAAATCCGGACCGCCTTTCCCGGCGTCACCGTTGCTCCGCTTTTGTATGAACGCTCGGGCATGGTGCGGGGCAACGTCGTTGATGATTTCCTGTCGCGGATCGGTACGCCATTGGCCGAGGAGGTTTCAGCAGGAGCCGTGTCTAACCCGTCGCAATCCCGCGCGGCGAGCGAAGCTTTTGGTGTCATCTCCCGTGCAATGGGGCGTAAGAAAAGTCGCCAGTTACGCCGAATTTTTGTCGATGATCCCGTCATGGTGCGCCGGAATGATGTTCTGGAACCCGATGAGCGCGCTTGGCTGGACGAATTCCTAGCCAAGCAGGATACTGCCTTTCAGCAAGAGTTCTTTCCCGACCGGCCCGAACTGTTCACACCGACAAAACTAAGCGATGAGGACAAGATGTTCCGCCGGGATACGCCCGAAGAGTATGAGGCGTTGCGTAAAGCCTCTGAGATCGTGTTCCGTATGGCTTTGGACAGCTGATCGCTATTCCTGCACGACGATTTCCTGGCGCTGTTTTCCGGTCGTCTTGTCAAAAATCAGGATTCGGTTGCCATCGGTCACGACGGCGTACCAGTTGCTGCCGATCGTTACGGCCTGAGCTTTGGCACCATCCGGCAGTTCAATTTGATCGGGCAGGGTAGGGGTTCTGTCCGATAGTCGGATGACAATCAGTGCGAATGTCACTAGAACCCCGCCAATCATCACCGCGGTCAGCAGCATGACCATGCGCCGCAGCAAGCGAAGCTGAGGTGTTTCCTGCGGTTCTTGGGGTTCGGAAGGGACAGTCATGGGCACCCGCCAGATTGAATTTCAGATCGCGGCCGATCCGCCGCCACGCCTTGATAAGGCGCTTTCGCGGGATGTACCAGCGGATGAAAACCTGTCGCGCACCCGTCTGACCCGTCTTATCGAGAACGGTGGGGTGACAATCGACGGTGTCGAAGTCCGGGACCCCAAGGCCAAGGTGGCCGAAGGCGCCTCGGTGTCGATCTCCGTCGCCGAAGCAGAAGAAAGCCATATCGGTCCAGAAGATATCCCGCTGAACGTCGTCTATGAGGACGCGGACCTGATCGTCATCAACAAATCCGCAGGCATGGTCGTTCACCCTGCGCCGGGCTCGCCCAACGGAACGCTGGTCAATGCGTTGCTGCATCATTGTGGCGAGGACCTGTCAGGTGTGGGGGGCGTCAAACGCCCTGGCATCGTGCACCGCATCGACAAAGAGACCAGCGGCTTGCTGGTGGTCGCCAAGTCTGACGCGGCCCATCACGGTCTGGCGGCGCAGTTCGAGGCGCATAGCGTCGAACGCTATTACCGCGCGATTTGCTACGGCGTACCGGATGCGAATGACCCACGTTTGCGCGGCATCAAGGGTGTCAGCTTTGAACCGGGCAATATCATGCGCCTGACCACGCAATTGGCGCGCCACAAAAACGACCGGCAGAAACAAGCGGTTCTGTTCCACGGTGGTCGGCATGCGGTAACTCGGGCGCGGTTGGTCGAGACATTTGGCAACCCGGCAGGCATCGCGCTGATTGAATGTTGGCTGGAAACCGGCCGAACGCACCAGATCCGTGTCCATATGGCCCATGCCGGGCATGGGCTGGTTGGCGATCCGGTGTATGGGGGTAAACGCAAGCTTGCGGCGAAAGCCTTCAACCCGGCCGCTGCCGAGGCCGTGCGCGGTTTTTCGCGACAGGCGCTGCATGCCGCAGTTTTAGGCTTTGAGCACCCTGTGACAGGCGAAAACCTTCGGTTTGAGGCCGATTTGCCAAATGATATGGAATTTCTGATTGAACAACTGCGCGCGCCGCTGACATAATACGCAAACATACGTGAGTAACGCGTTCTTAGCTTTCCTTTATCAATCGTTAATTTCAAACTGTTAACGGTACCTCTTGAATGTATCGGGACTTATTCCCATATCCCATGTTAACGAAGTAAACATTTGTCGGAGGGACATGAATCATGGCAAATTACGCAAATCTCCCCGCGCCGACGCCCGAGGGCGGCCTGAACCGCTACATGCAGGAAATTCGCAAATTTCCGCTGCTTGAGCCGGAAGAAGAGTACATGCTCGCCAAGCGTTGGGTCGAAGAGCAAGACACTGAAGCTGCACATAAGATGGTCACGTCGCACCTGCGATTGGCGGCCAAGATCGCTATGGGCTATCGCGGCTATGGCCTGCCACAGGCCGAGGTGATTTCCGAGGCCAATGTGGGCCTGATGCAGGCAGTCAAAAAGTTTGATCCGGAAAAAGGTTTCCGTCTGGCGACCTATGCAATGTGGTGGATTCGTGCCTCGATCCAGGAATACGTTCTGCGGTCGTGGTCGATGGTCAAGCTGGGCACGACATCGGCACAGAAAAAGCTGTTCTTTAACCTTCGCAAAGCCAAAGCCCGTATCGGTGCACTGGAAGAAGGCGACCTGCGTCCTGAAAACGTCAAGCGGATCGCTACTGATCTGGGCGTGACCGAAGCTGAAGTCATCAGCATGAACCGCCGGATGTCTGGTGGTGATGCCTCGCTGAACGCGACCGTCGGGTCCGAAGGCGAAGGCACCATGCAATGGCAGGACTGGCTTGAGGACGAAGATGCAGATCAGGCCGGCGATTACGAAGCTCGCGACGAGCTTGACGCCCGCCGCGAGCTTCTGGCGGCTGCGCTGGATGTCCTGAATGACCGGGAAAAGGACATCCTGACTCAGCGCCGTCTGATGGATCAGCCCGTCACGCTGGAAGAGCTCAGCACGCAGTATAATGTCAGCCGCGAGCGTATTCGTCAGATCGAGGTTCGTGCCTTCGAGAAGCTGCAGAAAAAGATGCGCGAGTTGGCCCGTGAAAAGGGCATGCTGGGTACTGTCTGACCCCATTGGTTCAGCCCGCGACAACGGCGGGCTGATTTTCTTTAGGCGAAAATAAAGCTGTCTTCGGTCAGATGTCCGGCTCCAACGCCCGTAAGGACAATACTGTCCCCGTCCCCTAGTTCGATGGTGGTCTGGAAGAAGCCACCGGAGATATCATCCTCGATATCTTCAAATCCGGCGATGCCTTTGTAGCCGGACAAGTCAATCTTGTCCTTTCCGACCCGGAAGTCGACGATCCAATCATCGCCATCCCCGTTTTCAATGACAAACATGTCTTTGCCACGCCCACCGAACAGGATGTCATCGTCGGCTCCACCATCGATCACATCGGCCCCTCTGCCGCCGAATATCGTATCTTCGCCTTCGTCACCACGCAGAATGTCTTTGCCACGACCGCCAATGATCACATCGTTTCCAGCGCCGCCCAACGCGACGTCGTTTCCTCTGCCGGTATTGATGACATCGTTCCCGCCACCACCATGAACAAAGTCCTGACCACGCCCGGTAAAGTAGAAGTCGTTCGAGTCGTCTCCGAGGATGAAATCGGTGTTTTTCTGACCCAGAATGTCCGTCACCGATACGGGCAGAAGGACACCGTTTAGTGCGTGAATTATCCCGTTTGTGGCGTCAATATCGGTTTGGATGATACCCGGATCGGCGATGCCGTCATCCGCATCGCCCAGACTTGGTGGGGCGCTTTGAAGGTTCAATTCAACCGACGAACCCTGCAACGTTTCGATCTGTGCGCCGTCGCCCAAGCCGGCGACCGCAGCCAGGTCGAATTCCCCGTTGACCACGTGGTATTTCAGCACCTCTGTCAGCAGGGGGATGGGATCCCCTCCGCCCAACAGGGTCAGCGCCTTGACGATGTGCCCCAACGCGCCTGCTTCGTCCGAACCCGCATAGCCCAGAGCCTGGGCAAGTCCGATAAAGGCGGCGTCGGTTGGGGCGAATACCGTAAGGCTGGCCTCGGGGTCATCCAGTGCACCAGCAAGGCCAGCGGCAACAACGGCCTCGCGCAGGATGTCAAAATCTCCGTTGTTGTCATCGAACGAGCCGACGGCTCCGCTCATCAACACGATTCCGGTAATTGTCTCTGTCGGTGTTGGCATGTCTGGCAATCTCCCACCCAGTTGGTCACAACATCAATCCCGGGTGCTTTGAGCGGACAATGCCGATTACCCGATGACATAGTTGCTACGGCGCAGACAATGAAACGGATCAAGAAATTCTCAGGTTTGCGTGCGTTATTGGGCGGAAAACACCACGAAACCCCTGACTTTAAAGCGATTCCCTGATAGAGACGGCACAAGCTAACAAAGGATGAGGCGGCGGTATGCAGCAACCTGTTCAATGGGGCGTTCTTGGCGCCGCGAAATTCGCACGACAGTTCATGGCGCCGGCAATTCACGCGGCGGACGGGGCCCGGCTCGCGGGTCTTGCCACGTCGGACGCAGCCAAGGCTGAGCCGTTCCAGCAGTACTGCCCTGATCTGACGGTTTATGGCAGCTATGACGCCCTTTTGGCCGATCCCAAGATCGACGCGGTCTATATCCCGCTGCCCAACCATCTGCATGTCGAATGGAGCCTCAAGGCACTGGACGCGGGTAAGCATGTTCTGTGTGAAAAGCCCATGGCCATGTCCGCGCCCGAGTTTGATGCACTGATCGAAAAGAGGGATCAGACCGGTTTGCTGGCGGCCGAAGCCTACATGATTGTGCACCACCCGCAGTGGCATTTCGTGCGACAACTGATTGCGGATGGGGCCATTGGAAAGCTCGTGCATGTGACGGGCGCGTTCAGTTTTGACAACCGCGCAGACACCGGAAACATCCGTAACCGGGCCGAAACCGGGGGCGGTGGGTTGCGCGACATTGGCGTTTATGTAATCGGCAGCGCCCGGTTCGCCACCGGGCAAGAACCGGTCTCGGTACAATCTGCAATCCGCTGGGAAGACGGCATTGATGCCTTCACCGAAATACGCGCGCAATTCCCTGATTTCACCTATACCAGCTACGTCTCGATCCGGATGCACCCGCATCAGGAAATGGTGTTCCATGGCGAGGGTGGCGTGATCCGCCTGACCGCGCCTTTCAATGCGCGTGTTTTTGGTGAGGCGCGGGTGGAACTGCATCTGCCGGGTCTCGAGGTTCAGGTCACGCGGTTCCCTGGCGACGATCACTACAAGCTACAGGTCGAGGCATTTTGCCAGTCAGTCCGCGACGGGGCTGATTACCCATGCCCGTTGGAATTCTCGCGCGGAACGCAAGCAATGATTGACAGGGTGTTTGAGGGCGCGGTCGCCCTCTGACTTGCCACGCAGCGCTTGGCTGGACTAATCTGGCTGTCACCTGATCAGGAGGGAGACCATGGCAGGCGGCTGGGCGCGTGACGGCGCGGTGAGTGAACAGATTGAGGCGTCCATTACGGACGAACTGGCCCGGATGAAGGCGCAAAAGCGGCCTGTCGGGGAAAGCCTGACCCATTGCGCTGAATGCGAAGAGCCGATTCCAGAAAAGCGACGGATCGCCATTCCCGGTGTTAAACTTTGCCTGGATTGCCAACAGGATCGGGACAGCTCATTCCAGGCGCGTGGCGGAATCAATCGGCGCGGTTCTAAAGACAGTCAGTTGAAGTAAGCGGGGCACAAGGATGCCCGACACCAAAGAGAAGCAGCCACTCTTGCAAAACGGGCTGGTTCTTGGGTTTCTTGCGGCTTTCCTGTGGGGCACGCACAGCGTCATAGTCCGCTACCTGACCAGCGATCTGGGAGGGCTGCAAATCGCGGTAACGCGCCTGTTCATCGCAGCCATCGCTATTTATTGCATGCTGCGCGTGATGCGGGTCGCTGTTTCGATCCGGTTGAATGACTGGAATTTTCGGCTGGCCGTTCTGTCCACCGTGGTCAACTACATCCTGTTCCATATCGGGCTTGAACATACCGGTGCAGCCAATGCCATGGTTCTTGAGAACACGGCGCCATTCTTTGTGCTGATCTTCTTGTATTTCTTTGCGGACACGCCCGTTACGCGCACAGATATACTTGCCACGGGGTTGGCGATTTTCGGCGTCTTCCTAACGGTTTATCAGGATTTCCAAGGCGGTGGAGAGCCCCTGTTCGGGGACCTGCTTGAAATCGGCGCAGGGCTAAGCTGGGCGGTTTTCCTAATCTCGAGCAGCCGGGCGATGCGAAATTCTGAAACGACCGGAGAACGTCTGAACTTCCTATTTGGGATATTCTTGTGCTCGGGTGTGCTTTTGGTCCCGCTGGCCGCATTTTCACTGCAAATACCAACAGCCAACGATGTCGTGTTCCTGATTTTGTTGGGGGTGCTGCCGACCGCTTTGGCCTACTACCTCTGGTACGAGGCCGCCGCGCGGGTCTCGACGTTGACTGCGACCTTGATGTTCGCCGCATCCGTGGTGTTTACGTTCATCAACTCAGCCCTGTTTCTGGGGGCCGCAATCACGCCGGCCGCGGCCCTAGGGGCTGTGTTGATTGTGGTCGCCATTTTCCTGACGACCAAAAGCCAGAAGTGACTAGTTTTCCATCGCTTCCAGCTCGTCGATAAAGCCGGAAATCATCGACAGACCCTTGTCCCAGAATTTGGGATCGCTTGCATCCAATCCGAACGGGGCCAACAGTTCCTTGTGGTGTTTGGACCCGCCTGCACGCAGCATTTCGAAATACTTGTCCTCGAACCCGTCCGCACCGCTTTCGTAGACCGAATATAGCGCGTTTACCAAACCGTCACCGAACGCATAGGCGTAGACGTAGAACGGTGAATGGACGAAGTGCGGGATATAGGCCCAGAAGGTCTCGTACCCGTCCATGTATTCAAACGCCGGGCCAAGGCTTTCGGCCTGAACGCTCATCCACAGGGCGTTGATGTCGTCCGGGGTCAGCTCGCCTTCGCGACGGGCGGCGTGCAGTTTGCATTCGAAGTCGTAGAAGGCGATTTGTCGGACAACTGTGTTGATCATGTCCTCGACCTTACCGGCTAGCAGCACTTTGCGCTGTTCGGGCGTCTCGGCCTTGTCCAACATCTTGCGGAAGGTCAGCATTTCACCGAACACGGACGCCGTTTCGGCCAGCGTAAGCGGCGTTGACGACAGCATCTCGCCCTGATCAGCAGCCAGCACCTGATGGACACCGTGGCCGAGCTCATGAGCCAGTGTCATCACGTCGCGCGGTTTGCCCAGGTAGTTAAGCATCACATAAGGGTGCACCTCGGTGACGGTTGGATGCGCAAACGCGCCCGGAGCTTTACCGGGCTTCACGGCCGCGTCGATCCAGCCTTTCGAGAAGAAGGGCGCTGCAATCTCACCCATGCGAGGATCAAAGGCATTGTAGGCATCCATCACCGTCTTTTCCGCTTCATCCCAATCAACGATGCGGGTGTCTTCCATCGGCAGCGGAGCGTTCCGGTCCCAGACCTGCATGACATCCAGACCCAGCCATTTGCGTTTCAGCTCATAATAGCGATGGCTGAGTTTGGGGTAGGCGGCCACGACCGCCTCACGCAGGGCTTCGACGACTTCGGGTTCCACGTCATTGGACAGGTGGCGGCCAGTTTGCGCGGTCGGCATGTTGCGCCAGCGATCAACGATTTCCTTTTCCTTGGCCTGTGTGTTGTGGACGCGAGCGAAGGTTTTGAGGTTGTTCCGAAACACAGCGGCCAATTCGCGCGCGGCCGCTTCGCGTTTGGCGCGGTCCTGCTCGGTCAGAAAGTTCAGGGTGCCTTCAATGTTCAGTTCTTCGCCATCAACAGTGAAGGTCAACCCGGCAATGGTTTCGTCAAAAAGACGCTCCCACGCGTCGCCAACAACGCCGAGGTCGTGCAGGAATTTCTCAAGCTCGTCAGACAGTTGGTAGGGTTTCATCGCGCGGATACGGCGGAACACCGGCTCGTACCGCGCCAGGTCGGCATTCACATCGAAATGCGCCTTCAGGACATCATCGTCGATGCGGTTAATCTCGAGTGTGAAGAACACCAGCGGGGTGGTGAAGATGGTGATCTTTTCCTGCATGTCAGACAGAAACTTGGCACGCTCGGCATCTGTGGTCAGCTGATAGTAGCGCAGGCCGGCAAACGACATGATGCGCCCGGCAATTGAATTGATCTTCTCATTGCGCTCGACGCAGGTCAGCAGACCCGCAGCATCCAGATCAGCCAGCTTACCCTCGTAGTCTTCGGCAAACGAGGCGCATTCCTTTTCCAACCAGTCCAGATCGCGGGACAGTTCGGGCGCGTCCTCTGAGGTGTAGAGATCGGTCAGATCCCATTCCGGTAGGTTGCCCAGATTGCCGGCACCTCCGGCAGCATTTGCGTCTCGGACGGGAAAGGGAAGGTCGCGCATGGATCACCTCGATAATAGCTTTCGCCAACATCTAGGCGCGCGAGACGGGGATCACAAGCGGTGCGTGATCAGACTTCGGAAGACAGAACCGGTTCCGGCACCGCGTCAGTTTGCGCGGCTTTGAAATGAGCGGCCAATTGGTCAAAGACCGGCCCGCGCACGCCGGGTGCCTCCATCAGAACTTCGTGTTCGCCATCTGGGATTTCGACCAGAGTGCCACTGGGCCAGTTCGCCATGCGGGCGCGGATAGCCTTGCGGTCGACAATCTGTTCATGGCTGCCCAGAAAGGTAAGACACGGCGTATCCGGTGCGGTCTGGTCCATCAACCAGACGCATTCATCCAACGCTTCGCGCAGCCAGATGGTCGAAGGCGCACCAAGCGCTAGTTCGGGCTGTGAAGCCAGTTGATCCTTCATCATCTGGAACATGTCCGGATCGCGGGTCAGTACATTCCCCTCGAACGGTTGGGAGGCCACATAGCTTTCCAAGGATGTGGTCGGTGGTGTTTTTTCCCCCAACCCGATCCTAGGCCCCCAATAGGCTGTCAGACGGCTGAGCGGTTTCATGATTGGGGTAAAGAAAATGCCCCACATCGGCCCGGTAAAGGCACAGGCGGCAAAGCAGTTCTTTTCCAAAGCCGCGCGCATACCGATTGCCCCGCCCATGGAATGTCCGATCACGAACCAAGGCTTCGGCAGGTTCAGTTCGGCTGCCAGGTTCAGTGTGGCTTGAACATCTTGTTGATAATCCGTGAACTGCTCGACATGCCCGACGCGCGGGTCATCCAGTAGCCTGTCGGCCAGACCCTGACCGCGCCAGTCGACAGCCAGGAAGGAAAAGCCGCGGCCAGTGAATTCGGCCGCGCAATTGCCGTACTTCTCGATGTATTCGGTGCGGCCGGGGAACATCATCACCGTGCCGCAGGCATCGCCTTCGGGCAGCCAGTGGCCCACCCGAATGCGTGTGTTGTCCGCTGTGTTCAGCCAATGAGCCTGACCACCGGCGGGGACGCCGGCCATGTCTGCAAAGAAAGGGGCCGGCGACAGATCCATCAGGCCAGTGCCGATGCCAGTTGCATGGCAACGCCCATGTCACCATCTACGGTCAGCTTACCCGACATGAACGCGCCGGTAGGGTTCAACTCGCCGCTGAGGATCTGTTCGAACGTGTCTGCATCCGCGCTCATGGTGACGTCCGTTTCTTCATCACTGACGCGCGCGCCGCTTGCGTCCAGAACGATCGAGCCCAGATCGGCGATGGCAAATTTTGCCGATGCGGTAAAATCGCCGCCCGACAGTTTTTCGTTCAACGCGGCTGCCGCTTTTTCCAGAGTGTCGCTCATGATTCTCCTCACTATGTTTGTGCGCCGGGAATGGACATCCGCGGGCGCAGCGCTACACTGAACGTTGTTATGAGCATTGCAAGCACCAATCTCAAAGGTATCGTCGCGGCAACAGCGCTTCTAGTCACGTTTTCCATTCCTTCTTTCGCCCAAACGGCGGATTTAAAGGATGAAGAACAGCTGTTGCTGCAACTGTCGGAGGCAACCCCCGAACAGGCGATGAACATAGATCGTCAGCTCAAGGCGCTGTGGGCACAGTCTGGCTCGGCCTCGGCGGATCTGTTGCTTGAGCGCGGGCGCGAGGCGCTGGAGGACGGCGACTCGCTGGCCGCGATCCAGCATCTGACTGCGCTGACTGATCACGCGCCACAATTCGCCGAAGCCTGGCACGTGCGGGCATCGGCCTTTTTTGGGATCGAACGTTTCGGTATGGCTGCGGCTGATCTGGAATACGCCCTGACGCTGAACCCCAACAACTACGAGGCTATCTACGGATTGGGACTGATTTTTGAGATCATCGATCGACCCGACAAAGCGCTGGACGCTTACGAGCGTGCTTTAGCTATACATCCTCATCACGAAGAAGTAACCAATGCCGTGAATCGACTGAAGCCCCGGGTCGAGGGCTCGGCCCTCTAACAAGCTGGGGCAGGGGGCAAAGGTGAGCGGGTCATCCCGAATCGTGGCCGTACTAGGCCCGACCAACACAGGTAAAACCCATTACGCGATTGAGCGGATGCTGGGGCACCGAACCGGTGTGATCGGCCTGCCGCTGCGTCTGCTGGCGCGCGAGGTCTATGACAAGATCGTCGCGATCCGCGGGCCGTCGGTCGTTGCCCTCGTCACAGGTGAAGAACGGATCGTTCCGCCGCGCGCGCAGTACTGGGTCTGTACTGTTGAGGCGATGCCGGAAGGCATGGGCGCAGATTTCGTAGCCATCGACGAAATCCAGCTGTGTGCAGATCCCGAGCGTGGTCATGTTTTCACCGACCGTCTGCTGCGGTCGCGCGGAACGAATGAGACTCTGTTTTTGGGCTCTGACACTTTGCGCGGACCGATTGCGGCACTGGTGCCCGAAGTGCAGTTCATTCGCCGTGAACGAATGTCTCAGCTGGTTTATTCCGGCTCGAAAAAGATAAGCCGCATGCCCGCACGCAGTGCCATTGTCGGGTTTTCGGTCGATAACGTCTATGCCATTGCCGAGCTGCTGCGCCGCCAAAAGGGCGGGGCCGCCGTGGTCATGGGCGCGCTCAGCCCGCGCACCCGAAATGCGCAGGTCGAGCTGTACCAGAACGGTGAGGTGGACTACCTCGTTGCGACAGACGCCATCGGAATGGGTTTGAACCTTGATGTGAACCACGTGGCGTTTTCGTCGCTGACCAAATTTGACGGTCGAAGGATGCGTCCCCTGGCCCCAAATGAACTGGCCCAGATCGCAGGTCGGGCAGGGCGCGGGATGTCTGATGGTACATTTGGCGTGACGGGTGAGGCCCCTCCGCTGGACGACGGGGTCGCGCAGGCGATCATGGACAGCCGGTTCACGCCGATGAAAAAGCTGAATTGGCGAAATGCCGCTTTGCGATTTGGCTCGGTTGAGGCCCTTATCGACTCGCTTGAGGTTAGCCCTGACAGCGAACATTTGATCAAGGCCCGACCCGCAGACGACCTGAACGCTCTGAAATCGCTGTCTCAGGAGGTCGAAGTCATCGCTCGCGCCAGCGATGGACCGTCCGTCCGATTGCTTTGGGATGTGTGCCGAATCCCCGATTTTCGCGGTATCAGCCACGCGGAACACGCCAGCCTGCTCGAAGTGATCTACGGGCACCTGCATGAACGCGGCACTATCCCTGACGAGTTCATGGCGCGGCAAATCCGCCGCATCGACAAAACAGAAGGGGATATTGATGCACTGTCCAAAAGGTTGGCATATATTCGCACCTGGACATATGTTGCGCAACGAAACGGATGGGTGCGTGACGAATCACATTGGCGCGCGGAAACGCGCATTGTAGAAGACAGGCTGTCGGACGCTCTGCATGATCGTTTGACTCAGAGATTTGTGGACCGGCGCACGTCAGTGTTGTTGCGCCGGCTCAAACAGAAGGAGGCCCTTTTGGCCGAAGTAAATGACAAGGGTGAAGTGACCGTCGAAGGAGAATTCGTCGGTCGTCTGGAAGGGTTCCGGTTTACCCCGGACAAAAGCGCACAGGGAACCGAGGCGAAAGCTCTCAAATCGGCCTCTCTGCAAGCACTCGCACCGCAATTCCATCTGCGTGCAGACCGCTTCTACAACGCGCCCGATACCGAAATTGATTTTACCGATCAGGGTGGCCTGATGTGGGGCGAGTATGCTGTTGGCAAGTTGGTTGCCGGGGCAGAGCCTCTCAAGCCGATGGTCGAGGTTTTTGTGGATGAGGCCGCAGGCCCGGATGTCGAACAGAAAGTGCAGCGCCGTCTGCAACATTTCATCGACCGAAAGGTTGCCGCCCTGTT
Organism: Ruegeria sp. CDSB117; assembly: GCF_059611005.1. Classification (NCBI taxonomy): domain Bacteria; kingdom Pseudomonadati; phylum Pseudomonadota; class Alphaproteobacteria; order Rhodobacterales; family Roseobacteraceae; genus Ruegeria; species Ruegeria sp. CDSB117. Next base: position 195,570 of record NZ_JBXWOS010000003.1, on the reverse strand, counting down.
CGAGCCGCTTCTGAACCTGTCGCGCGACGAAGAGTTGTCAGGTCTGGCCAAAGGGTTCGCCTTCCGCATGGTTGAAGGGCTAGGCGTTCTGCCCCGCGCAGGTGTCGCGCAAGAGGTCAAAGATCTGGATCAGGACGCCCGTGGTGCCCTGCGCAAGCACGGCATCCGGTTTGGTCAGTTTACAATATTCATGCCGCTTCTGCTGAAACCCGCGCCTACGCGTCTGCGTCTGGTTCTTTGGGCGCTGGCTGGTGGATTGCAGGAATTCCCTGACGCGCCGCCTCCGGGTCTGGTCACTGTTCCGGTCGCCATTGGTGCGCCCGAGGGCTACGATACCATGTGCGGTTACCGCGATGCCGGTGAGCGTTCGATCCGTATCGACATGCTGGAACGTCTGGCAGACATGCTGCGTGCCGAAGACAGCCGGGGTGGCTTCGAGGCCAAGCCCGATATGCTGTCAATCACCGGCATGACGCTTGAGCAGTTCGCGGATCTGATGCAAGGGCTGGGCTATAAGGCCGAGCGCGGTGAGCGTGAAAAGGTGAAAGCTGCACCGGTCGAGGCCGAAAAGCCTGCGACCAATGTGACGGAACAGCCTTCCGCCGAAGAAACCCCGGCACCCGAAGCAGAAGCCGAAGAGGTCGTTGCGACCGCCGAGGCGCCAGCCGAGGCCACCGAAAGCACCGAGGCGGTAGCCGAGGCTCCAGCAGCCGAACCCGCCTCAGATGAGACCGAAGTTGAAGTGTTCTACACTTTCACCTGGGGTCGCCAGCGTCCGGCCAACCGTGCTCCGCGTCGTGAACAGCGGCAAGGGCAGGGGCCGGGCAAAGGCAAACCGCGCGGCAAACCGCAGGATGGTCGCGGCAAACCGCAGGGCAAGAAGGGTGGCAAACCGCAAGGTGGCAAGACCTTCTCGTCCCGTCCACCCCGGAAGGAAAAGGCGATCGATCCCGATAACCCGTTTGCAGCAGCGCTTATGGGTTTGAAGGACGGCAACTGATCCGCGATGGCCGAGGCCAAGCTGCGGATCGACAAATGGTTGTGGCAGGCGCGGTTCTTCAAGACCCGCAGCCTGGCCGCCAAACAGGTCAGCGGCGGTCATGTCCGATTGAACGGAAACCGGGTTCTGAAGCCGGCACAGGCCATTGGGCCCGGTGACGTTCTGACCTTCCCCCAAGGCCGTATCGTGCGCGTAGTACGCGTCGAAGCACTGGGGGAACGGCGTGGCCCGGCGTCCGAGGCACAAACGTTATACTTCGATATGACGGAAAAGAAGGACGTGCCTCCTAAGAATCCGGGATTTGAGGGAAAGGGTCGTCCAACAAAGAAAGATAGGCGCGCGCTTGATCTTTCTCGCCCCCGGGATGGTTGATCCTACCTTGAAGAGAAGGCCAGACTGAATTAGCTAGACGCCCAAACCGAGAATGGGAATCCCACAATGACCTATGTCGTCACCGAAAACTGCATTGGCTGCAAATACACCGACTGCGTCGAAGTGTGTCCGGTGGATTGTTTTTACGAAGGTGAGAACACATTGGTCATTCACCCGGATGAATGCATCGACTGTGGTGTGTGTGAACCCGAATGCCCTGCGGACGCCATTCGTCCCGACACTGAGCCTGGAATGGAGCAGTGGGTCGAGTTCAACCGAAAATTCTCGGAACAGTGGCCGGTTATCGTGACCAAGAAAGACCCCTTGCCTGAAGCGGAAGAACGCGACGGCGAAGAGGGCAAAATGGAGAAGTATTTCTCCGAAGCACCCGGCGAAGGCGGTTAAGCGATTCGGTAACTGAACCGGGTGGTTTGAATAGCGGTCTTCTGCTGTATCGCTATGAAAAGTCTGGGGTTTCTTCACCATTGTGGGGGGCGGACTTTCGGGTGTCGCAATTTTGTGATATACTCAGAAACTGAATGATGAATGAGATGGGGATGACTCCGTAAGTATGTACGCTTTGGAGTTCTGATTTTTTGACAAACTTACCGCCTGACCGGGCCAGATGTTGGCACGGTTTGGGGTCTTTTGTTGTCTCTGCCTCTCTCTCGTAACCAAGGATGAACCTGTATGTCTAAGTCGAAAAAGCTTGAGTTCCGCCCGAACGATTATGTTGTCTACCCCGCCCATGGTGTGGGCCAGATCATCTCGATCGAAGAGCAGGAAGTCGCGGGATACTCGCTCGAGCTGTTCGTCATTTCTTTTGAAAAAGACAAGATGACCCTGCGGGTGCCGACCAACAAGGTTACCGAATCCGGCTTGCGGTCCCTCAGCTCACCTGACGTTATCAGCCAGGCGATGAGAACCCTGAAGGGTAAGGCCAAGGTGAAACGTGCGATGTGGTCGCGCCGGGCGCAGGAATATGAACAAAAGATCAATTCCGGTGATCTGATCTCGATCGCCGAGGTTGTGCGCGATCTGCACCGCACTGATGACCAGCGCGAGCAGAGCTATTCTGAACGTCAGCTGTACGAAGCCGCGCTGGAACGCCTGACCCGCGAAGTCGCGGCTGTGTCCGGCGCAGGGGAAGTATCGGCGGCTAAGCAGATTGATGAGGTTCTGACCTCGCGCGCGGCCGCGGCTGCCTGATCGCTTCTCCAGTCAATTTTCTGGCCGCTCCCGAAAGGGGGCGGCTTTTTCGTGTTGATGGCTTGGTGAAAGCGCCGTTTACGGCTAATTTTCCAGCAAGAAGAGGCGCGTAGACAGTGAACCTAAAACAGACAGTCAAATACCTATATATCGGCCACGACCCCATTTCCGTCTGGTTTCGCTATGGCTTGATCCTGTTTGACGCGATCACCATCGTTTTTTTTGTCGCCACGGCAAATGGCGAACACGGCACGGGATTCACCGTTGCCAGCCTGATCATTGGGTTCTTCATTGTGCTGGATTTCTCGGCGCGGATGTGGATTTCGAAGGATCGTTGGAAGCTGCTGCGTCAAGTCTACACGATGGCCGACATTGTTGTGATCGTCTCGCTGTTTCTTGATCTGTTTCTACCTTGGAATCTGGCGTTCCTGCGTATCTTACGAGCGCTACGCCTGATCCATTCCTATCACCTGCTAAGGGATCTGCGGCGGGACAGCGATTTTTTCCGGACGCATGAGGACGCAGTGATCGCGGCGATTAACCTGTTGGTGTTCGTGTTCGCCACGTCCACCGCTGTTCTGGTGTTCTTCATCCCAGAAAACAGCCCGCACGCCTATATCGATGCGCTTTACTTCACTATGGCAACCCTGACGACCACCGGATTCGGAGACATCACGTTGGCGACCCCGGGGGGGAAACTGTTTTCGGTCTTCATCATGATCGTCGGGGTGGCGTTGTTTGTCCGGTTGGCGCAGGCGATTTTCATGCCGCAGAAAGTGCGTCACAAATGCTCAAACTGTGGCCTGTATCGTCACGATCCAGACGCAGTTCACTGCAAGCATTGCGGCGAAACCCTGAGGATCGAAACAGGCGGGACGACTTAGATCGCTGCAACCAATGCCAATAGGAACGCAAGCTCTGCCAGTTGTTGCGAGGCACCAAGGACGTCCCCCGTTTGTCCATTGATTTTGGCCTTGGCGACGAGTGCCAGGATTCCAACAATCAGCGCTGAAAAAACCGTTGCCATCAGTGTGCTTGGTCCAATCAGCAGCAGCGATAAGATGACTGCAAGGCCAAAGCCTGTCGCCGCAGTCTCGGCCTTTGGGCCGCCGACCGAATGGCTCAACCCGCTGTTTCTGGCGTTGGGTAAAGCTGCCATGAGGATGGGCATGACTGCGCGTGAGACGATGCACGCCGCCAGAATACCCGCAAATGCGTTGGCCGACAGAAGCGCCGCGATCAGCGCGACGCGCAGCAGTTGAGTAAAGATTAGAGTTAGAACGCCGTAAGCACCAATATGGCTGTCCTTCATGATTTCCAGGCGGCGTTCGGTGGTGAACCCGCCCCAAAATCCGTCAACCGTGTCCGCAAGCCCGTCTTCATGCATCGCGCCAGTGGCGATCACCAGCACCGCCACAAGTATTACGGCGCTGGCGAATGCAGGTAGGCCGAATGCACCGGCCGTCCAACCGACGGCACAGGCCAACGCCCCGACGACCAGTCCCACCAAGGGAAAAGCCCAGGCCGCATTGGCCTGCCGCGCAAACAGGTATTCCGGCAGGCGCGGCAACGGCAGACGCGTCAACAGGACCAGCGACAGCGGAAAATCCCACGCGGAAAACAGTTTGGTGTCGTTTTTGTTCACTCCCGCGCCTTTCGGGGTCTTGTTGGATCGGACGCTTCGGTTAAACACACAGGACCACTCTGATGCAACGAGGCTTTGGATGCTGCCGGAATTAAAAGACCTGAATACCCTTCGCGAGGCCCTGAGTAACGCTCCGGGACCGGATGGCAATGCGCTGCAAGGTGCTGCTGAGCGTAACGGACAACTGACTAAACCTCCCGGCGCATTGGGCCGGCTTGAGGATTTGGCAATTTGGTATGCGAGCTGGCGTGGGGATGCCCGGCCGCAGATCTCTGCCCCTCAGGTCATCGTATTTGCGGGCAATCATGGCGTCACAGCGCAAGGCGTGTCGGCCTTTCCGCCCGAGGTGACCGTTCAGATGGTCATGAACTTTGAACATGGCGGCGCGGCGATCAATCAGCTGGCCAAAGCCGCTGGTGCGACCATGAATGTGCACGCGTTGGATTTGGATCGACCGACCGCGGATTTCACCGCTGGTCCCGCGATGTCCGAAGAAGAATTGCTTGAGGCCCTGCGCGTGGGCTGGACCGCCGTGGACCACAATGCCGATTTGCTTGTGGTTGGAGAGATGGGCATCGGCAACACGACCCCGGCGGCTGCCATCGCATGCGCTTTGTTCGGTGGCGACGCCGCAGACTGGACTGGGCGTGGCACTGGGGTAGACGATGCCGGTTTGGCCAACAAAACGCGCGTCGTGGCCGAAGGCATCGCCTTGCATGGCGGGTCGGGTGACGGGCTGGAAATCCTGCGCCGTCTGGGCGGGCGTGAAATCGCGGCCATGGCCGGGGCCATCGCCGCTGCGCGTGCCTTGCGTATCCCGGTTATTCTTGACGGCTTTATCTGCTCGGCGGCTGCGGCCTGTCTGGCAAACATGTCCGAGGGCGCATTGGATCACACGATTGCAGGCCACCAAAGTGCAGAAGGCGCGCACGCAGCGGTATTGGCCAAGTTAGGCAAAGAGCCATTGTTGAGCCTTGGATTGCGTTTGGGCGAAGGCTCGGGCGGGGCGCTGGCGATCAACATACTTAAATGCGCGGTCGCGTGTCATTCCGGCATGGCGACATTTGCCGAAGCGGGTGTTTCGGACGGCTGATCAAACCGCCTGATCCGGCAGGGCCGGGTCAGGCTGACTTCTTTGCGTGTTTCTCGGCCAGTTCCAGCAGTTCGGTTTCCAGGTCTTTCTCAAGCTGCCGCGCCCGTTCGATGTATTTCTTGTTGTCACCGGTAGGCATACCGGGGATCCACAATTCTGCCAGATCACGCACAGAGGCCCTGTCGTGATGATAGAACGTCTGTTCGGCCTGAGCCGCCTCGTATTCGCTCAGACCAACGTTTTCCAGGACATAGCGACCCGCCCGCAGCGATCCGTCAAACATCTCTCGGACAATGTCGTTCGCCCCGGCCTGATACAATTGGTAGACATGGGTACGATCACGTGCGCGGGCCACAATGTGCAAATCCGGTCGCTGACGCCGGGCAAAGCCGACCAAACGTGTGACTTGCTTGGGGTCATCCATCGCGGCGACCAGAACAGAAGCTTTTTCAAGCCCGGCGGCACGCAGCAGTTCTGGCCGCGTGGGGTCACCCAAAAACCCCTTGACGCCGAACCGTCGCATCAACTGGATTGTCTCGATATCATGGTCCAGTACGACGGTCTTGAACCCGCTCGCGCGGACCAATCGGTTCACGATCTGACCAAAGCGCCCAATGCCAGCGATGATGACCGGGCCTTTTTCGTCGATTTCATCGGGCTCGGCCTCGGGGACGCCATCACCCATACGGCGCGACAGCAGATCGAAGATGATGAACAGCAGCGGAGTGATCAGCATTGTAAGGGCAATAATCATCAAAAGTTTTTGCGACAAATCCGGTGGGATGACGTTTTGCTGTGTTGAAAAGGCCAACAGAACAAAGCCGAATTCGCCGGCCTGCGCCAAACCTAATGTGAACAACCAGTGATCCCGACCGCGCAGCCGGAACGCACGACCGACCAGATACAGGATGATCCCTTTAGCCAGTATGACCAGCAGTGCCAGACCGATCAGGTCCAGTGGGTCATTGAAGAAATAGCCAACGTCAATCCCGGCGCCGACCGTGATAAAGAACAGCCCCAGGAAAAGTCCCTTGAACGGTTCAAGGTCGCTTTCCATTTCGTGCCGGAATTCTGAGCTTGCCAGAACTACACCCGCCAGAAACGCGCCCAGAGCAGGGGAGAGTCCTACTAGTGTCATCAGGAAGGAAATGCCCACGACGATCATCAGCGCCAGCGCCGTGTACATTTCGCGCAGCCTGGTGGCGTGGATGAACCTGAACAGTGGACGCGTTAGGTAGATGCCAGCCAGAATGACGAAGGCAACCGCGCCGATGGTGACCAGCGTAACAGCCCAGCCGGGCAGGCCCTCGACAAGTGACAAGCTATGATGTCCGGCCTCATGGAGCGCATCCGCGCCGCGGTCGATTGAGCCGTCGCTTTCGATATGAGGCATTGCAGGCAACGCCAAAAGAGGCAGCATCGCCAAAATGGGAATGACGGCTATGTCCTGTGTCAACAGGACCGAAAACGTCGCTCGCCCGCCATTTGTCTGCATCAGACCCTTTTCCGAGAGGGTCTGTAAAACAATAGCGGTTGAGGACAGTGATAAGGTCAACCCGACGGCCAGGGCGACCGACCAGGGGTGATTTGCATACATGGCCACTGCAGCGATGACTGCGGTGGAAAGCAACACCTGCAGGCCGCCTAAACCCAGAAGCCGGTCTCGCATGTCCCACAAAGCGCGCGGCTCAAGCTCTAGCCCGATCAGGAACAGCATCATGACCACACCGAATTCCGCTACATGCTGCAGGCTTTCGGTCTCGGCCCCCACAAGACCGAAGACAGGGCCGATGACGATGCCAGCGGCCAGATAACCCAGAACAGAACCCAACCCCAGACGTGCCGACAAGGGCACTGCAATCACGGCGGCAGCCAGATAGATCGAAGCCTGGTAAAGGAAATCGTCCATGTTTGTCCTCTCGGTCCGGTCAGGTGGGCAATGGCGCGTCGCGTTTAAGTTGGTCCATCACGATCTGGCTGTGCACCCGTGCCACTGCAGGATGCGGCAGTATCACCTGGTGAAGCAAGCGGTTGAGCGCGGAAAGATCGTCGCAATAGACGTGCAGCAGGTAATCTGCCTCTCCGGTCATCGTCCAGGCGCTGGTGATTTCGGCGCGGGTGTCGACCATGCGGGCAAAACTTGCGGATTGTTCCGGGCCATGTGTGCCCAAATGCACCTGAATGAACCCTTGGACCTGCAGGCCAAGTTTTAGGGGATCCAGCCGTGCCGCATATCCGGTGATATAGCCTTCGGCCTCAAGCCGCTGACGGCGTCGCCCGGCCTGGCTTGGTGACAGGTTCAGCATTTCACCCAATTGATGCGCGGTCAGATGTGCGTCCTTTTGCAAGGCAGACAGCAGACGCGTATCGGTGGAATCCAGCATATGCGGATTTTCTCCATATTCTTTAAAAAATATGCGCAAATTGCGCATGTGATCATAGTTTACACGAAAACTATGCGCAGAAACAGCGCTTGGTAAGGCGTATTTTGGAATCAGCAAAGAAATTCCTGTTTTTACGGAGACGCGCCATGGGTCCTTTCCCGCATAACGCCCCGAAATCTGTCATCAGCCCTGAAAATCCAGCCGGAACCGACGGATTTGAATTTGTCGAATTCGCCCATCCTGAACCACAGGAACTGCGCGACCTTTTTGCCAAAATGGGGTTTGAACTGGTCGGACACCACACGGACAAGCCTATGGTTGAGCTGTGGCAGCAGGGGGACGTGACCTATATCCTGAATGCTGATCCAGAAAGCTTTGCCGCTAAGTTCGTGGCAGAACACGGCCCCTGTGCCCCTGCGATGGGATGGCGTGTCGTGGACGCGAAGAAAGCCTATGAACACGCGGTGTCAAAAGGCGCTGAACCTTATGACGCGGCGGACAAGACCATGGAGGCCCCAGCGATCAAGGGTATTGGCGGTTCGCTGATCTATTTCATCGATCAGTATTATGAAACATCGCCTTACAATCAGGAATTCACCTGGAACAAACAGTCCAAACCGCGCGGCGATGGGTTCTATTACCTCGATCACCTGACGCACAACGTCTACAAGGGCAACATGGATAAGTGGTTCAAATTCTACGAGAGCCTGTTTAACTTCCGCGAAATCCGCTTTTTTGACATTCAGGGTAAATTCACTGGCCTCTACAGCCGCGCACTGACGTCGCCATGCGGTCGTATCCGTATTCCGATCAACGAAGACCGGGGCGAAACTGGGCAGATCGTATCTTACCTCAAGAAATACAAAGGTGAGGGCATTCAGCACATCGCGGTGGGTAGCGAAGATATCTACGCCTCGACCGACGCGATTGCGGAAAAAGGTCTGAAGTTTATGCCGGGGCCGAACCAGGCCTATTACGACATGTCCAAGGAACGTGTCGTGGATCATGATGAACCTCTGGACCGGATGATCAAACACGGGATCCTGATCGATGGCGAGGGCGTGCTGGACGGTGGCGAGACCCGGATCTTGCTGCAAATCTTCTCAAAAACCGTGATCGGTCCGATCTTTTTCGAGTTCATTCAGCGCAAAGGCGATGATGGGTTTGGTGAAGGGAACTTTAAGGCCCTGTTCGAATCCATCGAACGCGAGCAGATCGAAAGCGGTGAAATTTCAGCTGCTTAACGGCGTAAAGTAATTCACCAAAGGGCGGTCGGGGATATCCCTCGACCGCCTTTGTCTTTTGAACCGTCAGCTTCGCGGTATTTTCAACGTCAGGTTTCTTCCGCGCTTTTGGTATCGCAATTCGCTGTCGCCAATGGCGATAACATTGCCGCCGTCCAGCCTGTCTCCGACTTTCAGTTTTTTGTACCGACCACTGGGCAATCGGACCAGCGCGCGCCGATTGGCCGGGGTCCCGTAAACCCCAATCAGGTTCAGCTTGCGCAGGTTAAGCGCATTGTCGATAGTCGCCTGCCGCGCCACCGAGGCGGTCGACGGGATCTTCGGTGCCACGGCCCTTGGTTGGAAAGAGCCAGCTTCGTCCGAGCTTTGATCGACCGCAGCAGTTGACCCGAGATTGGCGGTGCTTGTGTTTGTGCTGGCCGGGCGGGCAAGTCCGGCTGGCCGCGTTTTGGGGCGCGGAACGCGAACGACTGCCAAAGCCGTTGGCGTTTCGTCAATTCGGGGGCTGCTTTGCAGGGACTTGGGCCGCAGTTTCGGACGCAGAACCGCCAGTTCTTCGCGTGTGCGTCCGCCAAGTTGCTGCCGCTCGAAGCTTTCCAGCAGATTGGCGGGGCGGGGATTTGGACGTTTCTGCGCCAAGCGGGCTGTAGGATCTTCCTCTATCGGCTCTTGTTCGAACCGAACCGGAACTGCCGGGGGAACCTTGGCGGGTCGGCCAAGGTAAACGACCACTCCGTCGGGGTTCAGGGTTCCATCGGCTGAAGGCGTGACGAGGCCGCGTTCGTCCAGTTCGTACTGGACTCCGGCCTGCGCGGGCAGGGCGTTTTGCTCAAACGGCAGGTCAGTTTCGAAGCTGCTGACGGGGGGCAGCGCCACCGCGTCCCGCGACAACTCAGTGCTGTCCAGGGATGCCAGATACAGGTCCTCTGCCGATTCCAGGACCGGATCGGGTAAAGGATCAGGAGCAAAGATCTCGATGCCCACCTGCGACGGGATTTCTATGGGCTCAGCCACTTGTCCCACCGGTTCAACTTGGGTCGGTGCCACATTCAGCGCTTCGAGGATTGCAGCATCGGTCGCGCTGAGATCAGCGGCGGTTTCTTCAACAGGTTCGGTTTGCGGCTCTTCCTCTGGCGCGGTTGCGGCCGCCTCAGGCTCGAATCCAAGCTCCGGATCGTCGTCAACCTCCTGTGTTTCGGCGATCTGCTCGTCAGGTGTGGGGTTTGGCACAGTTTCTTCAATCGAAACCGCCTCGGCTACTGAGGGTTCGGTGTCGTCAGATCCAGTCAACGACCACACGGTCAGGGCAATACCGGCAACGACAGCGGCTGCCGCAGCTGGAACGGCGTAGCGGTTGATTGGGTGTGTGGCTTTCGTTTCGGCAGCAATGTTCGCGTTGGGCGCTGAACGAAACTCTGGTGGGATCTCGGTATCAGCGATCGCGTGAATGGCAGGGCCATCATCTTCTTTGGCGGGTTCTTTACCCTCAACGGGTTCTGCTGCTGCGGTCGCATCGGGGGCGGAAGGAAATTCCGTTTGGGGCTCGGTAGAAGCGATCGCCCGATCGGCGGCAGCTTCATTTTCTTTTGCGGTCTCCTCTACCTCAAAGGTTTCCACTGCACCGACCGTGTCGGGGGCTGAAGGAAACTCTGTCGAGGTCTCGGAATCTGCAGTCGTGTTTGCGATAGGTTCTTCATCAGTTTTGGCAGAATCCTCAACCTCGAACGGTTCCGCTGCAACGACTGTGCCGTGGGTATCGATCTCGAACCGAGGTTCGGACGGAAATCCCTGACCTTCGATCGGGGTTGAATACTGCACCGGAACAAACCCGTGCTCGGCGGCAAATGTCCGGGCCTCATCCAGGGTTTGCCTCGCGACAGCGGCAATATGGGTTGTCGGACCGACGGTTGCGGTATCAAAGGCGAGCTCATCCAGCGCATAGGGAGTTGCCTCGGTCAGTTCCGCCCGCACTTTTTCAGCGCTTTCCTCGGGGCTTAGGCCCTCTGTTGATACGGACAAAAAACGCACCTGATCCGCTGGTATCACCAGCTTGCAGTTCAGGTCGTTTTCAAGGGCAAAGCCCTGATCCCGCAATGCGATGATTTGTGTATTCAGGTCGGGCGCATCCAGAGCAACCTCGCCAATGCAGTACCAGTCACCATCCGAATGGTGGTGCAAGGATATTCCGGTCGAAGAAAAAGACAGCGCAAAGGCGGGTTTCATAATCCGGAAAAACCATAGTTGTCAGCATCTGTGCAAACGATCATTCGCCCGCAGAGTGACATTAAAGCAGGATCCCGCCGAGGGAAAGAAAAAGCCAGTCTTTCCCCTTGTTCGGCAGACCCTCGCCACCCCATGTTGGGGGGAAGAAAATTGGAGGGAAGACCTTGAATAAAATCGCTTTTCTAGCTGCAGTTCTGACGATGTCAATTGCGGGCATGACCCATGCGGAAGAACGTCGCATCACCGTTGACGCGGCGGGAACCGTGCAGGCCGCGCCTGATATGGCGACTATTACTCTGGGCGTGACCAATGAAGACGCGCAGGCCTCAAACGCGATGAAGGCCACTTCGGAATCGGTGTCTCAGGTCCTGAGCCGGTTGCAGGAGCTTGGCATCGAAACGCGTGATGTGCAGACCCGCGATGTGTCTTTGTCGCCGGTTTGGAACAACCGGAACAGCACCAGCGGAGATCGGCCCGAGATTTCCGGTTTTGTCGCCTCGAACCGAGTGGTTGTGCGTGTGCGTGACCTGTCGCAGCTTGGTACGATCATGGACGCGGTTATCCAGGACGGAGCCAATGATTTTGGCGGGTTGAGCTTTGGCGTGCAGGATCCAAAACCGCTGCAAGCGCAGGCGCGGGCCAATGCTGTGGCCGAAGCGACCGCCAAGGCCGAGCAGTTGGCACAGGCGGCTAACGTGACACTCGGACCAGTTCAAGAGATCAGCGAACAGGTCGGTGGCGCGCGCCCCGTCGCCATGATGCGGGAATTCAGCGCTGCGGATGCAGGTGGTGTACCAGTCGCAGGTGGCGAGGTGTCCGTTTCGGTCACCGTCACCATGGAATTCGAAATCTCTGAGTAACCTCAGACGCTTGCACGGGCCTTCAAAGGTTGCCTTTGTTGGCCCGTCTGGTCGAAATTGTCCGGCGATAGCCAATCCTCAAAGGCGCTGCGGATGCGGGGCCATTCGCTGTCGAGGATGGAATACCACGCCGTATCCCGGTTGCGACCTTTGTAATGGGTGGCCTGTCGGAAAATACCTTCAAAGGTAAAGCCCAAACGCACGGCCGCGCGACAGGACGGCGCGTTCAGCGCGTCGCACTTCCATTCGTAACGGCGATAGCCCAACTCATCGAACACGCGCCGCATCATCAAGAACATGGTCTCGGTCGATTGCGGGCTACGCTGCAACAAGGGTGAGAAGTGGATGTGTCCCACCTCGATCGCACCCGCCGCCGGGTCAATCCGCAGAAATGAAGCCATACCCACCGGCGTTTCGTTGCTATCCAGTACCGTGTGGAACATCGGATCGGAAACCATGCAGGTCTCACGGGTCCAATCCTCAAACTCACGCTCGCCGTCGAACGGCCCGTAGGGAAGGTAGGTCCAGTTGTGGCCATCCGTGTCGTTGGCAAACGCCCGGAATAACCCGGGCGCATGCCTATTCACATCAAGCGGGACAACGGAACAATATCGGCCCTCCATCGGTGTGTAGGGTGGTGTCGGGCGAGGGAAATCGCCCGTTACCGGCAATCCGATGGGTTGGCCCAGATCATTGGTGTTGTGCCCGCTCATGGATCAGGCCGACGCTTTAGCCAGCGCCTGATCAAGATCGGCGATCAGGTCATCTGCGTCTTCGATACCAATGGACACGCGCACAACGCCGGGGCCAGCGCCTGCGGCCTCTTGTTGTTCTGGGGTCAGCTGCCGGTGCGTGGTCGAAGCCGAGTGAATGATCAGCGACCGTGCATCACCCAGGTTGGCCACGTGGCTGAAAATCTCAAGCGCGTTGACCAGCTTGATACAGGCGTCATAGCCGCCTTTGACCGCGAAGGTGAACAAGGCACCCGCGCCCTTCTTGTAGTGCGCTTTGACCCTGTCACTGTAGGGCGAAGACGGCAGCCCAGCATAAGTGACGTATTCCACGCGGTCATCTGCCTCGAGCCATGCGGCGATCTTTTGAGCGTTTTCGACGTGACGCTCCATCCGCAAAGACAGGGTCTCGATCCCCATCAGCGTATAGTGTGCCGCCTGCGGGTTCATTGTCATGCCCAGATCACGCAGGCCAATGGCAATCCCGTGGAAAGTGAAGGCCAGAGGGCCAAACGTCTCATGGAATTTAAGGCCGTGATACGCCTGCTCTGGCTCACTGAGAGAGGGGAACTTATCATTTGCTGACCAGTCGAATTTGCCCGAATCCACGATGCAGCCGCCGGTGACGGTGCCGTTGCCGGTCAGGTATTTGGTGGTCGAGTGCACGACCAGAGTCGCGCCGTGTTCGATCGGGCGGCACAGGTATGGCGTGGCCGAGGTGTTGTCGACGATCAGCGGAATGCCCGCAGCGTCAGACACATCCGCCAGCGCGCGGATGTCGGTGACATAGCCGCCGGGGTTGGCAATGGATTCGCAGAACACCGCACGGGTGTTTTCGTCGATTGCGTCTTTCACGGCGTCCAGATCATCGGTGTCGACAAATTTGGCGGACCAGCCAAAGCGCTTGATGGTCTGGCTGAACTGCGTAACCGTGCCGCCGTACAGACGGGTCGAGGCGACCACGTTGCAGCCCGGACCCATCAGCGGGAACAGCGCCATGATCTGTGCCGCGTGACCTGACGAGCAACACACGGCACCGACGCCACCTTCCAGAGTGGCAACACGTTCCTGCAGAACGGCCACGGTGGGGTTGGTGAGGCGGGAATAGATGAAACCAACTTCTTGCAGGTTGAACAGGGCGGCCGCGTGATCCGCGTCGCGGAACACATAGGCTGTCGTCTGATAAATCGGTGTCTGACGCGCGCCAGTTGCGGGATCGGGCCGGGCGCCCGCGTGAATTTGAAGCGTATCAAAACCGTAGGTGGGGCCGTCAGACATCTTGGAAATCTCCTGTTGGAAAGTGCGTTGCTGAATCTCTAGGCGATTGGGCGCGCGCAGACAACATTCCTGTCAGCGCATCCAAAGACCATTCTTGCGTATCGTGTTGCGAATAACCTGCTCGCGTTTGGGAAGGTTCTCGCGGTCGAACATGTCCCTGATCTTGTGACCTTTGCGCTGCAGAACCAGCTTCTTGATCGGGTCATATCCCTTGAGGACCTTCTTGACCCGGTTTGGCGCAACCACGGTTTCCAGCACCTCGACAGCGTGATCGCTTTCACGGGCGTAGAGCAAGGGAAACAGGCGGTAATGACAGCTGACCGATCCGTCCAGAAGACCTGCGGGCAGGGCATCGCGACCGCCGCCGAACGAATGGATAACCAGCGGCAGTGCAGCCTGATCCAGCCAGGGGTCAAAATTCTGTCCTGCCATCTCGGGGATTTCGCCGTCGCGGATCGTGCAGGCATAGTCCAGAAAGCGCTTTCCGAAGGTGTGAGGGCAGGAATGAAAGAAAAACCCGGCATTGAAGTACAGATAGCGCCGCCAGTAATCCACCGGTTGGCTGGTATCCAGCGAGCTGTCGAAATCCAGTCCGAACCTTTGGTAAAGCGCCTTCCAGATCCCATCCAGTCCAGGTCCATACAGGGTGGGCTTGGGCCAGGTTCCTTCCACCCTCAGCGACGCGCTTGGGCGATCGAAGTCAAGGGGGACGCTGTTTAAATCGCCGGTGATCAGCGTGTCACTGTCAAAAAACACAAACGGCTCACCCTCAGGCATGGCCGCCAACGCTTCGATCTTGTTGCCATAAGGATAAGCGCTGCCGAAGACCTTGTTTTCGAACGGCAGGATCTCGGCATCCAACTGGCGCAGCGCTTTCAGCAGATCCTCGTCCTGAATTCTGGGGTCTTGCTGCCAGCGTGGACCGGGTTGCGGAACAGCCACGAACAGTCGACCGGAAAAATCAGGGCTGCTGTGGCGTAGCGAGGCGGCAAACAAAAGGGCTTCGTATTGCAGACGGTTGTTTTGCCCGATGATAACGATGTTGAATTTCGGGGCGCTGGCCTGCATCCGGGGACTTTCAGTTCTTGTGGCTGCCGTGGTCCGGCGCTGCTCGGGTTTCTTGTCGGACGTACAGTATGCAGACGCGCCCGTCAAAACCAGATGCGATGCGCGCAATTTGAAAAATGTCGGCGCAATCCCATGTTAGGGACACGTCCCCGTTCAGGAGTGCCCCCATGAGGATCAACGCAGATTTCACCAAACGTGTTGCAGTTCATTTCGACCAGAATGAATGGATCGCGTCGCCAGCTGCCGGTGTAGAACGCAAGATGCTGGATCGCATCGGCGAGGAGGTTGCCCGCGCAACGACAATCGTCCGTTTTGCTCCGGGCAGCGCATTTTCGGCCCACACCCATGACGGGGGAGAAGAATATTTGGTTTTGGACGGCGTTTTTCAGGACGAAACCGGAGATTTCCCGGTCGGCAGTTATGTGAGAAACCCTCCGACCTCGTCGCACACACCTTCGGCAAAACAGGGGGCGACGATCTTGGTGAAGCTGCATCAGTTTGACCCGGATGATCGGACAGAGGTACGACGCTCGATCAATGGTCAGGGGAATACTCAACTGTTCAAAGACGCGCATGAAGATGTCCGCGTGTTCAATCTTGCGACGGGCGAGGCGTTGGATCTGGACGCGTCGCACGGACTGGAGCTGTTTGTGATCGACGGTTCGCTGAGGGAATCTGACGAGGATTTCACGACCTGGGATTGGCTGAGATTGCCGCCGGGCGCGCGATCAACCGCTGTGGCTGGGCCTTCAGGGGCGCGCGTTTGGACCAAAACAGGGCATTTGACCCAGATGGTCTGATACGTTCGCTGCAAGAAAAACAGGCAGAAACAAAGGAAAACCGGGTCGTTTGGCCCGGTTTTTTCATTTTTTGACCATTTGGCAAATTTTACCATTTGATAAAAAATTACTTTGTGGCAAGCTGAGGTCACAACGAACATATCTACAGGGAGTAGAGTGATGGCACAGGGCCAGATTGCCCCCGGCATTGTCTCCGGGCGGCTGTCCAGCGATGAGCTGACCTCGAATTTCACGGATTTGCATCCGCCACTGGCCCCCCATGAGGCCGCCGTGGCAGCGGATCGGTGCTATTTTTGTTACGACGCGCCATGCGTCACAGCCTGTCCGACAGACATCGACATTCCGCTGTTCATGCGCCAGATTCAGGCTGGTCAGCCCGAAGCAGCGGGTGAGACCATTTTGGCGCAGAACATTCTGGGCGGCATGTGCGCCCGCGTTTGCCCGACTGAAACGCTGTGCGAAGAAGTCTGCGTGCGTGAAACCGCCGAAGGTTCACCGGTCGAAATCGGAAGGCTGCAGCGTTACGCGACGGACAGCGTGATGGTCGGCGGGGAACACCCGTTCCAACGGGCCGCACCCACCGGCAAAACGGTTGCCGTAATCGGGGCAGGACCTGCGGGTCTGGCCTGTGCGCACCGGCTGGCGATGTTTGGGCATGACGTGGTGATCCACGAAAGCCGCCCCAAGCCGGGTGGACTGAATGAATACGGGATCGCCGCGTACAAATCGACAAACGATTTTGCGCAGGCCGAAGTAGACTGGCTGCTTAAAATCGGCGGTATTTCTATCGAAACCGGTTCTGTTCTGGGAGAGGGCGTCTCGCTGGACGGGCTGGTTGAGAACTACGATGCAGTATTCCTGTCTATCGGCCTTGCCGGGGTGAATGCCCTGCGTGCGCAGGGTGCTGATCTGGACGGTGTCCGCCACGCGGTCGATTTCATCTCGGACGTTCGTCAGGCCTCGGACCTGTCGCATCTTCCGGTGGGTCGCAACGTCGTGGTGATCGGCGGTGGCATGACCGCTGTGGACGCTGCGGTGAAGTCGAAACTGTTGGGTGCCGAACATGTCACCATTGCCTATCGCCGTGGACGCGACGCAATGGGGGCCAGCCGGTACGAACAGGACCTCGCAGCCTCGCACGGCGTCAAGATCATGACCAATGTGCAACCTGTGGCCATCCATGGAAACGGGGCCGCCGTCGAGATCGAGTTGGAGTATACTGCCAGCCACGATGGGCAACTGACCGGCACCGGGGAAATGATCCGCTTGCCTGCAGATCAGGTACTCAAGGCCATTGGCCAAAAGCTGGACGGCGCGCCGGAAGGGCTGAAGCTCGACGGCAACAAGATTGCTGTGTCTGGTGCCGGGCGTACCTCGATGGCGGGTGTCTGGGCTGGGGGCGACTGTGCGGCGGGAGGCGACGACCTGACCGTGACCGCAGTGGCCGAGGGCCGTGATGCCGCGATGGACATCCACGCAACTCTGGTTTCGTGATAGGGTGGGGTATTCACCCCATTCCTTTCGCTGCTGAGGTATTCCCATGTCCCAGATCGAACAAGCCGTTGCCCAACACTATACCACCGGAGCCTTGACTGACCGCGTTCGCGCGGCGCTTGAGGCCAGTGGGATTGACCCGGACGCGGCCACTGTGGCCGATCTGAAGGCGGGGGATGAGTTCCACACCGGCGGCGTTCTGGCGACAGACAACCTGTTTGCGCAATTGTCACCGACCCACGCGACCCGTGTGCTGGATGTTGGCTGCGGCATCGGTGGGACGTCGCGGTACATCGTGGATCGCTATGACTCGACCGTGACCGGGGTCGACCTGACGCCAGAATTCGTTGAAACAGCTACCGCCCTCAGCGATCTGGTCGGGCATTCCGACAAGGCCAGTTTTCACGTCGGAAGTGCTTTGGACATGCCGGTGCCGGATGCAGGGTTTGATCTTGCCGTCATGTTGCATGTGGGCATGAACATCGAAGATAAGGTCGGGCTGTTCGCAGAAGTTTCGCGCGCGCTGGCCACGGGCGGGACATTTGCCCTGTTCGATGTGATGGGCGGCGATGTGGACGAACCGCTGTCCTTCCCGCTGCCCTGGTCAACCGTGTCCGAAACCTCGTTTGTACATGCGCCGCAGGTCTACAAGGACGCGGCGGTTTCCGCCGGTCTGGAACTGGCCGCCGAGACCGACCGCACAGAGTTCGCACTGAAGTTTTTCGAGGAAGTCTTCGCGCGCATCGCTGAAAGCGGACCAGCCCCCTTGGGCATCCACCTGATGATGGGCGAGACGGCGCCCGAAAAGTTTCAAAACTACGTCGCGAACCTCAAGGCCGGGCGTATTCGCCCGACCGAAATGATATTCAAGAAAACCGGCTGAGCCGGGAAGGGAGAAGCCATGGCCGATCTGACAACAAACTTTCTGGGCATTTCCAGCCCCAATCCTTACTGGCTGGCCTCGGCGCCGCCGACGGACAAGGAATACAACGTGCGCCGCGCTTTCGAGGCCGGATGGGGCGGAGTCGTCTGGAAAACGCTCGGGTCCGAAGGGCCGCCGGTTGTTAACGTAAACGGGCCGCGCTACGGCGCGATCTATGGCGCGGACCGTCGCTTGTTGGGTCTGAACAACATCGAACTGATCACGGACCGACCGCTTGAGGTGAACCTCGAGGAAATGGCGCGGGTCAAAGCCGACTACCCGGATCGCGCGCTGATCGCCTCGATCATGGTGCCCTGCGAAGAAGAGGCCTGGAAGGCCATCCTGCCGCGCGTCGAAGAAACCGGCGCGGATGGGATCGAACTGAACTTTGGCTGCCCGCACGGGATGAGCGAACGCGGAATGGGCGCAGCAGTAGGGCAGGTGCCGGAATATATCGAGATGGTCACCCGCTGGTGCAAAAAATACTATGACCGGCCGGTGATCGTGAAGCTGACGCCAAACATCACCGATGTCCGCAAGCCTGCTGAGGCGGCGAAAAACGGTGGCGCGGATGCGGTGTCACTGATCAATACGATCAATTCAATCACCAGCGTCGATTTGGACACGTTCAGCCCGGAACCGTCGATTGATGGCAAAGGCAGCCACGGCGGGTATTGTGGCCCGGCGGTGAAGCCAATTGCCCTGTCGATGGTGTCCGAGATCGCGCGCGCCGAAGCCACCCATGGCCTGCCGATTTCCGGCATTGGCGGCGTGACCACATGGCGCGATGCGGCAGAGTTCATGTCGCTGGGCTGTGGTAACGTTCAGGTTTGCACGGCTGCTATGACCTACGGCTTTAAGATCATCGACGAACTGACCGCAGGTCTGTCCAAGTGGATGGACGAAAAAGGGTACACAAACGTGTCCGAGATTGTCGGTCGTGCGGTTCCAAACGTGACCGACTGGCAATACCTGAATCTGAACTACGTGGCCAAAGCTAAGATCGACCAGGACCAATGTATCAAATGTGGTCGCTGCTATGCGGCATGTGAAGACACCAGCCACCAGGCGATCTCGATGTCCGATGACCGGGTGTTCGAGGTCATGGATGACGAATGCGTCGCCTGTAATCTGTGCGTGGATGTTTGCCCGGTCGACGGCTGCATCTCAATGGTGCCAATGACGGCCGGAGAGGTCGATCCGCGGACCGGTCTGGAAGTTCAGCGTGATTATGCCAACTGGACGACGCATCCAAACAATCCGATGGCCAAAGCTGCCGAGTAACTCGGGTACTGAAAACATGAAGGGGCCCGAAAGCGCGGGCCTCTTACCAGATGTTGCCCCCCATACGGGGCGTTCAAAGTCGCGTGGCGACATCACATTTCGCTAGATCAGGTAGGTCGACAAGATCGGAGCATAGCTGAGCAGTATTAACACAGCAGCCACTGCAATCAGGAACGGCCAAAGCGATTTCAGAATTGCTCCGGGGGTCGTGCCGCTCATGGATGAGGCGATATAGAGGCCGATCCCGACAGGCGGAGTCAGCAGGCCAAGAACAAGGTTCAGGCATACAACAACTCCGAATTGATAAGGGCTGATGTCGTAGGATCCAGTGGCAATCGGTAACAAAATAGGGGTGATCAGGATGATGGCGGCGATCCCGTCGATCACCATCCCTACCAACAGCAGGGCGGCATTTACGATCAGCAGAAACATGAACGGGTTGGATGTGATGGATGTGATCAACCCGGCGAGCTGCTGCGGTATTTCCTCGTAGATGATGACCCAGCCAAATACGCTGGCCGCGGCGATCATGAACAGGATCATCGACGCATTTGCGGCTGTTCGCTTGAACATCTCGCCCAGATTCTGCGGCTTCAGATCTCCGTAAATCAGCCATCCGACCAGAAATGCGATTAGCGAAGCGATGGCGGCGGATTCCGTTGGCGTTGCAATTCCGAACAGAATGCCGCCAATGATCGAAACCGGGATCAGCATGGCGGGCAGGGCGGCGATCAGGGCTTGTACGGCATCTTTGCGGGACATCCAGACTCCCTTGGGGAATTGCTGAACACATCCAATTAACGTGATTACCAGTGCAAAAGCTCCGGCCAAAAGCAATCCGGGAATGATCCCGGCTATGAACATGTCGCCGATTGGTATCTGTGCCAGAACGCCGAAAATAACAAACATCATCGACGGCGGGATGACCGGCGCCAACAGGCCACCGGCGGCTGTTGTGGCAGCGGCGAAGCCCTTGCTGTATCCTTCTTCTTCCATCGCGGGGACCATGGCGCGCGACATAACGGCGATCTGCGCAGTGGCCGAGCCGATGATGGCGGCCATGAACATATTCGCCAGCAGGTTGATATAGGCCAGCCCACCCCGAAACCCGCCCACGAAAACGCGCGCCAAGGCGACCAGGCGGCGTGTCATGCCGCCTTCATTCATCAATTCTCCGGTCAGCATGAAGAGCGGGATAGCCAGCAGGCCGTAGTTTTCCAGCCCGCCAAACATCTTCTGGGCGAAACTGTCATAAAGAACCGTGTTCCCACTTTCCCAGATGTACCAGATCGCGGTGATCGCCAGTACGATGGCGACGGGGACCGACAAAAGCAGGGTCGCCAGAAAGACAATAGGACTCATGCCCGCAACCCTCGTTCAGGTCGCGCTACAAGATGCATTGTTGAATGCAGCGTGGCCCCCAAGGCAAATAGCCACATCACGAACCAAAACAGGAATTTTGGCAGCCCGAGTGTCGAGGTCGGCTCAGCATAAATGAAGTTGAACGTGTTGCCCTGAAAAGCCATTGCGTCGAACCCAGTGCGGGCGATGTCCAAAGGCAGAAACCAGCGCCAGCAGACCCACAGCATCGCGATTGCAAAAATGAAGACAACGACATCGACCGCTTTTTGGATGATTGCCCGGGCTTGAGGCGGAACCAGATCCACAAGGATCGTGATCGAGACCGAATTGCGGTGATGTAACGCCGCGGATGCGCCAAGGAATGTCATCCACACCATGGCATAGATTGCCAGTTCATCCACCCAGAACAAGGCGTTACCCGCAGTGCGCGTCACGACATTCAACAAGATCAATAGGGTGACGCAAACGGCCAGTGCTGCAGCACACCATAACTCAACCCACGCCCACGCTGCAGACAGCCGGTATAACATCGCCGATCCCCTATGGAAAAGGGCGCAGGATTGACCTGCGCCCTTTCCTTGAAACGTTCAACTTTATTTGGTTTCTGCCGCAGTCTCCCGCAGCGCGTCAAGGGACGAGGTTTTTTCAGACCAGATGCCGTTCCACTCCTCAATAGCGTCGCCAAAGAATGAGGCATCGACTTTCTTGTAGGCCTTGCCGGTTCCCTCGATCTGTTCCAGCCACTTCGCTTCGTTGGCAACGTAGGCGTCGATGGTGCTGTCGACGTGTTTTGCCATCAATTCACCGATCATTGCGCGGTCTTCTTCGGACAGTCCCGCCCAGACTTTGGCCGAGACCAGCCCGACCATCGGGAACATCATGTGGTCGGATTGAACGATCGTGTCGGCGTGATCGTAGTATTTTAGCACCCAGATCAGTTCAGCATCCATATCAATGGCATCGACCTGCCCATTGGCCAGCGCGTCATAGACCGCAGGCAGCGGCATCGGCGTCGGGGCAGCTCCGACCGCGTTGTAGAAATCGAGGATAGGCGTGAACGGCGTGATCCGCAGTTTCAGGCCCGACAGATCCTCTGCCGAAGACACATCGCCCCGGCTGACGATCTGGCGCAGCCCGGCCATACCGTAACCTAGGCCTACAACGCCAACCTGACCAGGCAGGGGTTCCAGCATCGATTTTGCGGCATCCGAACGCAGGATGCGCCCCGCGTGGCCGATATCATCCGCGAGATACGGCGCATAAAACGCACCCAGCTCAGGTGCGCGGTTCGACACTTCGGCCACGGTCATGAATGCCATGTCCAGCGCGCCGGTTTGCAATTGTTGCAGCATCTCTGCCTCGTTGCCCAACTGACGGGCAGGGAATACAGATACGGTATGGGCACCACCGCTGGCTTCGTTCAGCTCGGCCCCAAAGGACTCGGCCGCCTTGGTCCAGATATGCGGAGGTGGCGTGATCAGGCCCAGACGGAATTCATCTGCATGGGCAGCTAGCGATGTCACAGCAAGCGCTGCAGCCGAAGCGGCGATCTTAGCAAAATGTTTCATGTTCTTCCCTGTTGTTTGTTCATCTCAGAGTGTGACCCAGCCCTCTGGCGGCTCTTTTCCCGGATGCACGGTCTGGCAGTTCGGGCATGTTCTGTCTTCTTCTGATGAATAGAATTTTTCGTAGACCGGCGGCAAGTCCTTGACGATAGACTGCAATTGCATCTCGGCCCGATGAACGCGGGTGCCGCATTCAAAGCAATACCATTCGATCGCGTCCAGCTCGCCTGTTTGCCGTTTGGGTTCGATCACCAATCCGATTGAGCCTTCCTGCGGTCTTTGTGGTGAATGGCGCACATGCGGCGGCAGCAAGAAGATCTCACCTTCGCGGATCGGAACGTCATAGAATTCCTCTCCGTCATACAGCTTCAGCACCATGTCGCCTTCCAGCTGATAGAAGAACTCTTCGACAGGGTCGTCGTGGTAATCTGTCCGTTTGTTCGGCCCGCCAACAACGGTGACCATCAGGTCTGCGTCCTCCCAGACCTGTTGATTGCCGACCGGCGGTTTCAGCAGGTGACGGTGTTCGTCGATCCATTTCTGAAAGTTGAATGCACTTAACTTCGACATGTCCCACTCCCTGTTGGCAGAAGTTTGGCCTGTTTTTTCATAACCGCAAAGAAATTATCCGTATCTAGATATCCGATTTGCTTATATCGATGTGGCTATGGCTTCAGGCCGCTTTCCGCGAACCCTTTGCAGATGATCTCTTTTTCCGCATCCGTCAGTTCAAGCATTGGGGGCCGCACACGCCCTCCGACCTGTCCCAGCAGCTCTTGCCAGTATTTTCCAAAAGCGGTGGGTTTGCCTGCAGGTTTGGTTCGCTTCATCGCGTCCCGAACCGGGTTCAGGCTGTCAAACACCTTGCGCGCCTCATCTGCTTTGCCGGCAAACGCCAGCCGCGTGTATTCGTTCATGCGCTGATCGTTCTTGGACTGGATCTGATAGGGCGGGGACGAGCATAGGTACAATTTCCAATCAAGCTCCAGAATATTGTCCAACCATTCATGTTCGGCCGAGGTTGAGACATGGATTTTGTCTCCAACCATATGGGTCAGTTTCACATACATCTCACGTGGGACTGAGTATTTGATCGCCACGATATTGGGCAGCTCTGCAATTCGCGCGCACTCCTCGGGCTGCATCAGGTAGCCGCTGTCAGGGTGGCTCCACATCGCGATCCCGATGTCCAGTTCATCGCAGAACCGTTTGTAGTACTGGTAGAGAACTTCGCCACGATCCTGAACGAAGCTCAGGACAGGCGCGTGCAGAACTATGTAATCAGCTCCGCAATCCTGCGCATGACGGGCCAGTTCCAGCGCGGTGTCCATGTTCTGGTCCGAGACCGAGACGATCACACCGGCCTTGCCCGCGCATTCATCGACCGCAATTTCAAAGTTGCGCTTGCGCTCATCAAGGCTCATCGAAAAAAACTCGCCCTGTTTCCCCGCAACGAACAGGCCCTGAATATCCAGATCGTCGATCCAGTGACGAATGTTTGACCTCAGGCCTGCCTCATCCAGTGACAAATCATCGTTGAACGGGTTCAGGGCCGCCGCCCAGATACCGGTCATGTGCGCGCGCGCATAGGCTTTTGCATCGTGTTTAGAGTAATTCATATCAGGCGGACCTTTTGGTTATCCTGCTTAGAAAGCCTGATCATATCGTCTGATCCAATGCGAAAGCTGGGAATTGGATATCAGAAATTAGAATATCCATAGAATATCAATTTAGGAATCTTTGGCTCTGGGTTAAGTTTGCCGCATGAAGATTGGATTGATTGGAAAAGGCGCGATCGCGCAGCATGTCTTGGATGCCATTCAGGCGCGAGGGCATCAGGTTCATGCGGTTCTGGTTCGCGCAAGCAGCGTTTCGCAGGATCCGGATTTATTTGTGAGCGCTGTAAAAGATCTCACTTCCAGAGCAGATCTGGTGATCGACTGCGCGGGCCATCACGCGTTGGCGGAGTACGGTCCTCAGGTTTTGTCCCGTGGAATTGATATGGTCACCGTATCCATCGGCGCATTGGCAGACCGGCAGGTCGCGGATGCACTGGAGTCCTCAGCTCGCGGCGGGGGGGCCAAGCTGCACCTGGCCAGTGGCGCCATCGGTGCGCTGGATTGTCTTGGTGCGGCTGCGACCGGCAAGTTGGACAAGGTTATCTATGTCGGGCGCAAGCCACCGCAGGGCTGGAAAGGTTCAATCGCTGAGGACAAGTTAGACCTCGCAAATCTCACCAAGCCGGAAACGCATTTCAATGGCACCGCTCGTGAGGCCGCGTTGAATTATCCCAAAAATGCAAACGTGGCGGCGGCAGTCGCTTTGGCTGGGCTAGGGTTCGATGACACGCAGGTTCAACTGATTGCGGACCCTTCAGCCAACGGCAACACTCACGAGATCGAGGCCCAAGGCGAATTCGGGCGGTTTCATTTCCAGATCAGCGGGAAGTCCCTGCCGGACAATCCACGCAGTTCTGCCCTGGCGGCCATGAGCGTGGTGGCCAAGGTCGAACAGCTTCTGGACCCAATTGTGATCTGACCATGGTGGGACGTCACTCACGCATCGTCGATCGCGCCCTGACCCGGCTGAAACTGCGCCAACTGCGCCTGCTGGTTGCTGTGGGTGCGCATGGCAACATCCAGAACGCAGCACGCGAGCTGGGCATTTCACAACCCGCAGCAACCAAGATGATTCAGGATCTTGAACTGGATTTTGAGGTCAAGCTGTTCAGCCGAACCAATCGGGGCGTGATCCCGACCGTGTTTGGAGAAACCCTGATCCGTCATGGCAAGCTGATCTTTGCGCAGGTCTCGAACGCCGCGCAGGAACTGGACGACCTGAACGAAGGAAATGCAGGCCGCGTTGTGGTGGGAACTCTGCTGGCAGCCTCGACCAGCCTTCTGCCAACGGCTATTGAAATCCTGCTCGCTGACCGTCCGAATGTGGCCATCAAGATTAACGAAGGCACGAACGAAGTCCTGATGCCGCGGTTGCTTTCGGGCGAGATCGATATGGTGGTCGGGCGCCTGCCATCCCATCGGCATCGCGATAAGATCAGGCAGGAAAAGCTGTTTGAAGACCGTATTCTGGCGATTGTCGGCAATCAGCATCCCTTGTCCGAACGTCAAAACATCTCGTTCGCGCAGATCAAACCTTTTGGCTGGATTGTGCCACCGCTTGAAACCACGCTGCGGCGTCAGCTTGATCATTTCTTCGTTGGTCAGCAGCAGTACGTTCCGCCTGTGATGATCGAATCCGTGTCCTACCTGACCAACCGGGCCCTGTTACAGTCGCGGGATCTGATCGGGCTAATGCCGGCCGAGGTCGTTTCGCAGGACATCGCCCACGGCTACTTATCGCCTTTGGATTGGGACGTCCCATTTGGCCAAGGGCCGATTGGCGTCTCGTTTCGGGCAGATGCCGATCTTTCGCCCGCCGGTCGGGCCTTCAAATCGGCGCTGCATGAGGCGGCACGGCGGAAATGAGGTCAGGTATTCGCCAAATTGATATCAGTATTCCCCCAATTCACTTGAAGTAATGCCAGCCTTTGCGTGATTTGAAATGGTCAAATTCGGAGGCAACGGTTTCATGTATCCTGAGCTCAAGCTGTTCATTGCAGGCAAATGGCGCACAACCAGCCGCGACATTCCGGTTGTGAATCCGGCGACCGAGGATGAAATCGGTCGTCTTCCATGCGCCTCAAAGCAGGATCTGGATGACGCCCTGGAGGCTGCAGTCCGAGGGTTTCGCGTATGGAGCCGCACCTCACCGCGCGAACGTTCCGACACAATCCTGCGCGCTGCTGCGCTGATGCGAGAACGTCAGGAAGAGATTGCCCATGCTATCACCATGGAACACGGCAAGCCGCTGAAGCAGGCCAGGCTTGAGGTTATCCGAGGGGCAGAGTTCTTTGAATGGGACGCGGGCGAGGCGATGCGGACCTATGGGCGGGTCATCCCTGCGGCTCCGGGTCACAAGTTTTCCGTTCATCACCAGCCTATCGGTGTCGTCGCAGCCTTTTCACCCTGGAATTTCCCGATGAGCCAACCAGCACGCAAAATCGCTGGCGCGCTGGCTTCGGGCTGCTCGATCATACTGAAGGCGGCAGAAGAAACACCCGCCGGGGCAATACATATTGCAAAAGCCTTTGAAGATGCCGGTCTTCCTGCGGGCGTCCTGAACCTGGTGTTCGGAGAGCCGGCAGAAATCTCAGACCACCTCATCCCGCAGGATCCTGTAAGGCTTGTGGCTTTCACCGGCTCAACCGCTGTAGGGCGGCATCTGACTACCTTGGCCTCAGAACATATGACTTCGGTGCTGATGGAACTTGGTGGCCACGCGCCAGTAATTGTCTGCGAAGACACAGATGTGAAAGTGGCCGGGATCTCAAGCGCAGTTCGAAAAATGCGCAATGCCGGGCAGGTGTGCACATCGCCCACAAGGTTCTTTGTGCATGAAAGCATCTTTGAAGATTACGCCAAAGCTTTTGTTGAACGCGCTGCAGCAACTGTTGTCGGAAACGGCATGGACCAAAATGTGGAAATGGGTCCTTTGGCAAATGACCGGCGGGTGCCTGCATTGACCGAATTGGTGGAAGACGCCCGTGAAAAGGGCGCGACGGTTGCCACGGGTGGCGCCAAACATGGTGACAAAGGGTACTTCTTTCAGCCCACCGTCCTGCTGAACGTGCCCGACAACGCCCGGATCATGCAGGAGGAACCTTTTGGTCCGGTGGCTGTGATTAATCCGGTATCCTCACTGGATGATGCAATCGTCAAAGCAAACTCGGTGCCCTATGGGCTGGCCGGTTACGCGTTCACAAATCGCGCGGACTATATCGACCGGCTGATTGATGAGGTTGAGATTGGTAACCTGTCGATCAACACGCTGGAGGCTTCCATGCCCGAAACCCCCTTTGGTGGGGTGAAATCCAGCGGCTATGGTCGCGAAGGCGGCACCGAGGGGCTGGACAACTACATGGTTGTCAAGAATGTGTGGCATTCCGCCAATATTACCTGAGAATAGGGACCGCCGAAAAAAGCGGTTCTTCTATGGCGTAAGAAGTTTCCGATACAGCGTGTCGATAAACGGTTCGGCCCCCTCAAAGGGATCTTCGTCACCCAGAATGGCACGGACCTGAACGTCGAAGTCGGCGTAATGCTGTGTCAGCGCCCAGATTGAAAAAATCAGGTGATGGGGGTGCAGGCGCGCGATTTTGCCCTGATCCATCCACTGTGTGAGTATTGCCGTTTTCTCATCCACCAGAGATTTTAGGTCGTGCGACAGAGATTCGTGGATGCGCGGAGCGCCCTGAACCAGCTCGTTCGCAAACAAGCGGCTTTCGCGCGGCAGATCTCGGCTCATTTCCAGCTTGCGGCGGATATAGGCGAGGATTTCTTCCATCGGATCGCCATCCGCGTCCAGATCATGCAGTGGGGCAAGCCAGACCTCTAGCAGGCCTGACAGCAGGGCTGTGTGGATCGCCTCTTTCGACGGGAAATAATACAACAGGTTCGGTTTGCTTAGCCCGGCCTCGGTCGCGATTTGATCGACAGTCGCCCCACGAAAACCATGCGCCGAAAAAACGTTCAGTGCGGCTTCGAGAATCGCGGCGCGGTTCTTTTTCTGAATTCGGGTCGGGGCGCGGTCTTTGGGCATGTTTCCTGACTGTCTCTTTTTCCGCCAAGCGGGCACCAAATATGCCGAATTTTCCGGCGGCACCATGCAATTTCTTGACTGATGTCGAACCCGTGATAGCGTGAGTTTGACCAGATGGTCAAATCAAGACACCAAAAGCGAGCCAAATCGCAAGCAACAGGGAAGAACAAGATGGCAGCTCCGGCGCAAAACCTCAGGATCAATGGCGACAGACTTTGGGACAGCCTGATGGAGATGGCCAAGATCGGCCCCGGTGTTGCGGGCGGCAACAACCGTCAAACCCTGACGGATGAAGACGCAGAAGGGCGCGCTTTGTTCCAGAGTTGGTGCGAGGATGCTGGCTGCACCATGGGGTTGGACCAGATGGGCAACATGTTTGCTCGCCGCGAAGGAAGCGACCCCGAGGCGCTGCCCGTCTATGTCGGCTCGCACCTGGATACGCAGCCAACCGGTGGCAAGTATGATGGTGTTCTCGGGGTGCTTGGTGGGCTGGAGATCATTCGTACGCTCAACGATCTGGGGATCAAGACGAAACATCCAATCATCGCGACCAATTGGACCAATGAAGAGGGCACTCGGTACGCACCGGCAATGCTGTCTTCGGGCGTGTTTGCAGGAATGCACACGCAGGACTGGGCCTATGACCGTGAAGATGCCGAGGGCAAGAAGTTCGGGGATGAATTGCAGCGTATTGGTTGGCGGGGCGACGAGGAAGTCGGTGCTCGGAAGATGCATGCCTTCTTTGAGTTGCATATCGAACAAGGCCCAATCCTTGAAGCCGAGGGCAAGGATATCGGTGTTGTGACACACGGGCAGGGCCTGAGCTGGACCCAAGTCACCGTGACCGGCAAGGACGCTCATACCGGCTCGACTCCGATGCCAATGCGCAAGAACGCCGGGCTGGCGATGGCGCGCATTCTGGAGAAGGTAGACGAGATAGCGTGGTCCCACGCACCTCACGCTGTTGGCGCAGCTGGGCACATCGATGTTTATCCAAACTCTCGTAACGTGATCCCCGGCAAGGCTGTGTTCACGGTCGATTTCCGTTCGCCCGAGCTGGACGTCATTACTGATATGGAAAACCGTCTGCGCGTGGCAGCTGAGGACATTGTCGATGAGATGGGCCTGCAGATCGAATTTGAAAAGGTTGGCGGGTTTGATCCGGTGAAGTTTGACGATGGCTGCGTTGCAGCGGTTCGCGATGCGGCAGAGCGGCTGGGATACTCGCATACCGATATCATCTCGGGAGCAGGGCATGATGCCTGCTGGATCAACCGCGTGGCACCGACTGCGATGGTCATGTGCCCGTGCGTTGACGGATTGAGCCACAACGAAGCCGAAGAGATCAGCAAGGATTGGGCCGCGGCAGGTGCGGATGTCTTGCTTCACGCCGTCGTCGAAACTGCAGAAATCGTTGAATAAAAGGGAATCGGCCTGACTGCCGGGTTCTCACATCAAAACAACATGAGGCGCAAAGCGCCCGCAGGGAGAAAAACATGTCTATTGTGATCAAGAACGGGACCGTCGTTACCGCCGATCTGTCCTACAAAGCAGATGTCAAAGTCGAGGACGGTGTTATCACTGAAATCGGTCTGGGTTTGAAGGGCGACAAGGAACTGGACGCCACGGGCTGCTACGTCATGCCCGGCGGGATCGACCCGCATACACATCTTGAGATGCCCTTCATGGGCACTTATTCCAGTGACGATTTCGAAAGTGGAACGCGGGCCGCTTTGGCGGGCGGCACCACGATGGTTGTCGATTTCGCGCTGCCCAACCCGGGCGAAAGCCTGTTGGACGCGCTGAAGCGATGGGACAACAAATCCACCCGTGCAAACTGTGACTATTCCTTCCACATGGCCGTGACATGGTGGGGGGAGCAGGTGTTCGATGACATCAAGACGGTGATCGAGACGCGGGGGATCAACACGTTCAAGCACTTCATGGCCTACAAAGGCGCGCTGATGGTGAATGACGATGAGTTGTTCGCCTCGTTCAAGCGCCTGTCCGAACTGGGCGGTATTGCGATGGTGCATGCCGAGAATGGCGATGTGGTGGCTGAACTCAGTGCTAAGCTGCTGGCCGAGGGGAACAACGGCCCCGAGGCGCATGCCTATTCCCGCCCGCCGCAGGTTGAGGGCGAGGCAACCAATCGCGCCATCATGATCGCCGATATGGCAGGGGTGCCGCTTTATGTGGTGCATACGTCCTGCGAGGATGCGCATGAGGCGATCCGGCGGGCCAAATTGCAGGGCAAGCGGGTTTGGGGCGAACCTCTGATCCAACACCTGACACTGGATGAGAGCGAGTATTTCAACCAGGATTGGGATCATGCGGCACGTCGGGTTATGAGCCCTCCGTTCCGGAACAAGCAGCATCAGGACAGCTTGTGGAACGGTCTGCAATCGGGATCGTTGAGCGTTGTGGCAACAGACCATTGTGCCTTTACCACCGAGCAGAAGCGCTATGGTGTGGGCGACTTTACCAAGATCCCGAACGGCACCGGCGGACTTGAAGATCGGATGCCTATGCTGTGGACCCATGGGGTGAACACCGGACGGTTGACGCCGAACGAGTTTGTGGCGGTGACTTCAACCAATATCGCTAAGATACTGAATTGTTATCCGAAAAAAGGCGCTGTTTTGGTTGGCGCTGATGCGGATCTGGTGGTTTGGGATCCTGAAAAGTCCAAGACGATCAGTGCCGATGCGCAGCAATCCTCGATCGACTACAATGTATTCGAGGGCAAAGAGGTTAAAGGCCTGCCGCGCTTTACCCTTACGCGAGGGCATGTGGCTGTGCATGATGGGGAAATCCGCACGCAGGAAGGCCACGGCGATTTCGTTGCACGTGAGGCCAATACCACTGTGAACAAAGCGCTAAGCACCTGGAAAGAGCTGACCGCGCCTCGGCCGGTTGAACGGACGGGCATCCCGGCGACGGGCGTATGATGGGTGCCCAGCAAAAGATAGATGGCCTACCAATCGACAAAGGTACGCAAGAATTGTCAGGTTGGTTTGAGCAAGCATCATGAATTACCACAAACACGTTGATATCAGGTTTAAGCGCTTTTTTATCTTTGTGCTGGCGTCTGTCTTTCTGGCGTTTCAATTTGCACTGGTGCTTCCGCTTGTCTGGCCAGTCATTGGTTGGGAACGTGTTCCATTTGTTCAGCTTGGTTCTTGGGTGCGGCTGCTGCAATTTTACGCCACTGTTGTGTGGTTGCCGATCGCCGTGGCGGCTGTATTGCCTGGGTTCTTTGTTCAAAAAGCTTTGCATGTGCTTTGCCGTAGAGCTGGGCTTAAACCGGGCCCCTCCAATTTGATTGTCTCGGGATTACTGGGGGTTTTGGGGTGGATTCTTTTCGCATTGGCCATCTACTTGGCCAATCCGGAGGGCAATATCTGGCTGCAGTTTCTTTATGACAGTGTGTACCTGCTGGCGATGGTTCCGGCCGCTGTGCTTGCGGGATTTTTTGTTATTGTACCGGGCAATGTCGGCGAGCAGACAGACGTTCAACCTGACAACGCAATTGCGTCTGAGACAGAAAGCCCAGAAGGAAAGCTGGTTGAATTGCGAGGGTACTGGCGTCCCAGCGTTTTTCGTTTCGCCTCCTTTTTGGTCGTATCGGGCATCGTGGCAATTCTTGGAGCTATAGTCCTAGCTTTCGCCCAAATCTTTGTTGGCGGTGCATCAATCAGTTTCGACAATGGCGTCGCACTTGCTGTAGGGACTGCGTTGCTTTTTCCGATAGCGTGGTTGAATTACGTGCTTGTGGGGTTGTTTCCAAGTTTTGTTGCGTATCTCGGCGTCCGGGGGTTTTTATACCGGGTCAATCGCGCGAATTCTGCCTCCGTTGTGGCGGCCTCAGGATGCGCCATACTGGTCTGCTGGCTAACTGGTGGACTTGCGCATGGCGAGTTCTCAGAAAACTATCTCCTCCATACTTCAGGCTGGGAAAGCAGTATCTGGTTTCTTCTACCATCGTCGATGCTGATTGGATTGTTGATCCTGAAGCGACAGGAAACGCGTCGCGTTTCCGAAGTAATGAAATACCAACAGAATGAATGTGCATGAGTGAAGCATCCTCCAATCAAGCAGTGGTACAGGCGCAAGGGCTTGACCTGACCTTCCAAACCAATGACGGGCCAATTCACGCGCTGAAAGACGTAAATCTGACGGTCGACAAGGGTGACTTCGTCAGCTTCATCGGTCCCTCAGGCTGCGGGAAAACCACCTTTTTGCGATGTATCGCTGCGCTTGAAACACCGACCGGAGGAACCCTGACGGTCAATGGCATGACCCCGGATGAGGCGCGGCGGAACCGGGCCTATGGCTACGTGTTTCAGGCGGCGGGGCTGTATCCTTGGCGCACCATCGCCAAGAACATCAAGCTGCCGCTTGAGATCATGGGATATTCGTCTGCCGAGCAGGATGAGCGCGTGAGAAGCGTTCTGGAACTTGTTGATCTTGAAGGGTTCGGTGGAAAATTTCCGTGGCAGTTATCCGGGGGCATGCAGCAGCGCGCCAGTATTGCGCGGGCGTTGGCATTTGACGCCGATATCTTGTTGATGGACGAACCCTTTGGGGCGCTGGATGAGATCGTGCGCGATCACCTGAACGAACAGCTTTTGGCGCTGTGGGCCCGCACCGAAAAGACCATCGGTTTCGTCACGCACTCGATCCCCGAGGCCGTGTATCTGAGCACCAAGATCGTGGTGATGAGCCCGCGACCAGGGCGGATAACGGATGTGATCGACAGCCCGCTGCCGAAAGAACGTCCCTTGGACATCCGCGACACGCCTGAGTTCATCGAAGTGGCGCATCGTGTGCGCGAGGGTCTGCGGGCGGGGCATGCGGACGATGAATGATGGTTTCAAAGCTTTCTGGGCCGTTCTGACCGTTCTCGCGGTGATAGTCGTCCTTTGGTACGCGGCCTGTATTCCAATGAACATCAAAGGTGTTTTGACCGAACAGGAACGTGCCGGAGCCGAGGTTCAGCCACCCTCGGCCAAGGATCGTCGGGATATGTCCGAATTCGGACTGGTGTTGAATAACAGCTTTGCCATCCCCGCCACGTGGGAGCAGGACCGGCCCCGCCTGCCGGCGCCGCATCAGGTCGCCGTCGAGATTTGGGAGACCACTGTACAGAAAAAAATCACTTCGAAACGGTCACTTATCTATCATGGCTGGGTCACGCTGAGCGCAACGATGCTGGGCTTTGTGATCGGTACTGGATTGGGCATTCTGCTGGCGGTCGGGATCGTGCACAGCCGCGTCATGGACCTGTCGGTGATGCCATGGGCCATCGTCAGCCAGACGATTCCCATCATCGCTTTGGCGCCAATGATTATCGTGGTGCTGTACTCGGTGGGCATTCAGGGGATCATCCCCAAGGCGGTAATCTCGGCCTATTTGAGTTTCTTCCCTGTGGTTGTCGGTATGGTCAAAGGGCTTCGCAGCCCGGATGCAATGCAACTGGACCTGCTGCGCACTTACAGCGCCAGCCGGTCGCAGGGGTTCTGGAAGCTGCGCTTGCCTGCATCGATGCCATATCTGTTTACGTCCCTGAAGATCGGCATTGCGGCTTCGCTGGTCGGCGCCATCGTTGGTGAATTGCCAACAGGGGCGGTGGCCGGTTTGGGTGCGCGTCTGCTGGCAGGCAGCTACTATGGGCAAACCGTGCAAATCTGGTCGGCCTTGTTTGCAGCGGCCATTCTGGCGGCCTGCCTGGTCGGGTTGCTGGGGCTTGTAGAACGGAAGGTCCTGAAAAGAATGGGGATGGCGCAATGATACTAGTGCTGTTTGCAATCGTCGTTTGGGTCCTGGGTTGGTGGCTGAATAGCCGTCTGGCCAGCGGGCCTTATGCGGACACGCGCATGGTGCGATTTCTGGCTCCGTTCATTTTTGGCATAACGATCATTGTCATATGGGAGCTGCTGGTCAGAGGCCTAGACGTGTCTTTGGTCATACTGCCGGCGCCATCCGTAATTGCGGTGCGCTTTGCCAATAGCCTGCCGATCCTGTGGGAGGACTTCGTTCAGACCATCATAAAGGGCGCGTTCAGCGGGTACATCATTGGGTGCTTCGCCGCATTCCTGATGGCAATTGCGGTGGATCGCTGGGATTTCCTCCGACTTGGGTTGCTGCCCGTTGGGAACTTTGTCGCAGCGCTGCCAATTGTCGGGACCGCACCCATCCTGGTGATGTGGTTTGGGTTCGACTGGCACTCCAAAGCTGCCGTTGTCGTGGTGATGGTGTTCTTCCCAATGCTGGTCAACACCGTGGCTGGTCTGCGTGAGGCCACGGCCATGCAGCGCGACCTGATGGAGACCTATGCGGCCACCTATTGGCAGAGCTTCTTGAAGCTGCGATTGCCCGCCGCGATGCCCTTTATCTTCAACGGCTTAAAGATTTCTACCACCCTGGCGTTGATCGGCGCTATCGTGGCAGAGTTCTTTGGCTCGCCCACGCTTGGCATGGGCTTTCGGATATCCACCAGCGTGGGGCAATTGTCGCTGGACATGGTCTGGGCCGAGATTGTGGTGGCCGCTTTGGCCGGGACCGCATTCTATGGCCTTGTCGCCATGATCGAAAAGGCGGTGACCTTCTGGCACCCGTCGCAACGTGGATAAAACAATAATTCAACAGACCCCAAAAGGGGCACCAACAGCAACTAGGAGATATGAAGATGAATAAGCTACTCAGCGGGGCGATAGCCGCCTTTAGTCTGGCCGCCAGTTCGGCTTTCGCTGCGGATGAGGTGACATTGCAACTGAAGTGGGTCACGCAGGCTCAGTTCGCGGGCTACTATGTTGCCAAGGACAAGGGGTTCTACGAGGAAGAGGGGCTGGACGTCACTATTCTGCCCGGCGGACCAGACATTGCACCGACGCAGGTGATCGCAGGTGGCGGCGCTGACGTGACCGTCGAATGGATGCCCGCCGCGCTGGCTGCACGCGAAAAGGGTCTGCCTCTGGTTAATATCGCGCAGCCGTTCAAAAGCTCGGGCATGATGCTGACCTGTTGGAAGGATGCCGGGATTGCCGCGCCAGAAGACCTTAAGAATCGCACGCTGGGCGTCTGGTTCTTTGGCAACGAATTCCCGTTCATGAGCTGGATGAGCCAACTGGGCATCGACACGGGTGGCAAAAGCGAAAGCGGTGTGGAGGTTCTGAAGCAAGGCTTCAACGTGGACCCGCTGCTGCAGCGTCAGGCCGATTGCATCAGCACCATGACCTATAACGAATACTGGCAAGTCATCGATTCCGGCGTCAACCCGGATGAACTGGTGACCTTCAAATACGAAGATCAGGGCGTCGCGACGTTGGAGGACGGCCTGTATGTTCTGGAAGAGAACCTTGAGGATGCTGCGTTTGTCGACAAGATGGAGCGCTTCGTTCGCGCCTCAATGAAGGGTTGGAAATACGCCGAAGAAAATCCGGATGAGGCAGCCGATATCGTGCTGGAAAACGATGAGACCGGCGCCCAGACCGAAGAGCACCAGAAACGCATGATGGGCGAGATCGCGAAGCTGACCTCTGGTTCGAACGGTTCGCTGGACCCTGCCGATTTTGAGCGCACCGTTGCCACCCTGTTGGCGGGCGGTTCCGATCCTGTGATCACCAAGCAGCCAGACGGCGCTTGGACGCACCAGATCACGGATGCGGCTCTGAACTGATCCGCTTCGCACTGACTGAAAAGGCGCGGTCCCAAACGGGGCCGCGTTTCCTGTTTCTTATGTCGGAAATGTGTCTGTACTTGAGATCGAAATGGCGTAGAATTCTATGAATAACAGCGCATTTCATACGAAACTGGCGATAGTCCGAAGAAAATGCAGGGATTTGCATCAGAATTCAATACAGCGTTCACTCTGATCCTGAATGGGGATCCAGAGCTTTGGGCGATTGTGCTGCTTTCCCTGAAAGTTTCCGTTTTTGCCGTCCTGATTTCTGCACTGATTGGCATGCCTGTTGGCGCTGCGCTGGCTGTTGCCCGCTTTCCGGGGCGGCGGGTTTTGATCATTCTTATGAACGCGCTGATGGGGTTCCCGCCGGTGGTCGTAGGCTTGCTGGTTTATCTGATGTTGTCGCGATCCGGACCTTTGGGCGTGCTTGAACTGCTCTACACACCGACTGCGATGATCATCGCGCAGGTTGTTTTGGTGACGCCCATCGTCGCTGCGTTGACGCGGCAGGTGGTCGAGATGCTGGCCGAGGAATACTCGGAACAGCTCCGATCCTTGGGCGTGTCGCGGCTGGCCTCTGTACCGGTACTGCTGTGGGATGCGCGGTTGGCGCTGGTCACGGCCTTGCTGGCCGGATTTGGCCGCGCCATTGCCGAGGTTGGGGCGGTCATAATCGTTGGCGGAAACATCAATCACGTGACGCGGGTGATGACGACGACCATCGCGCTGGAAACGTCCAAGGGAAATCTTGCGCTGGCCCTGGCGCTCGGCGCGATCCTGATCGGTATTGCCATAGCGGTGAACGCCATGGTCAGCACGCTCAGCCTGCGGGCTGAGAGAGAGGGGTTGCGTCATGCGTGATCTGGTCTCGGAAATGGCGCGGCGCATCGCCGTTAACGGATTGCAGATTGCGCGTAATGGCACCGCATTGCTGGACGTTCCGCAACTGACATTGAACGGGCCGGGGCCGACCTTGATCCTTGGACCGAACGGCGCGGGCAAAAGCCTGTTGCTGCGGTGCCTGCATGGGCTGATTGCGCCGGACAAAGGGTACGTGGAGCAAGATGGAGTTCCTTTGAATGCTGATCACAAGGCCCGGCAGGCGATGGTGTTTCAGCAACCCGTCTTGCTGCGCCGGTCCGTTGCAGCCAATCTGGATTTTGTCCTGAAACGGCAGGGCCTGCAGCGTGTTGCTCGCAAGACGCGTATTGCTGATTTGCTGGCCCAAGGCGGGCTTGAAGGCAAAGCACGGCAAGCGGCCAGATCGCTGTCGGGAGGTGAGGCGCAGCGGCTGGCCATCCTGCGCGCGCTGGCGCTGGACCCGGATACCTTGTTTCTGGACGAACCGACCAGCGCGCTGGACCCCGGCGCCACTCAGGTGATTGAACGGATGATCCTGTGCGCATCAGAAGGGGGGGTGCGCATTGTCATGGTGACCCATGACATCGGTCAGGCGCGCCGGCTGGCATCGGATGTCGTCATGATGCAGGGCGGTCATGTGGTTGAACATGGCGATGCGCGTCAGGTATTGGACGATCCCAAAAGTGATGCCTCGCGCAGGTATCTTGCAGGCGGATTGGTGACATAACAAAAAATCTGGAGTTTAGAATGATCCGGAATTTCATTCGGGCAGCATTGGTTTCACTTGGCTTGTTTACAGGTCCGGCCTTGGCCGAAGAACCATTTATCGTGGTGCAATCAACGACCTCGACCCAAAATTCGGGACTGTTGGATTACATCCTTCCTTGGTTCGAGGCGGAAACCGGGATCGACGTGCGCGTTGTTGCTGTGGGCACCGGGCAGGCGATCCGTAACGCAATCAATGGGGATGGTGACGTTCTGTTGGTCCATGCAAAGGCGGACGAGGAGCAGTTTGTCGAAGACGGCTGGGGCGTTGAACGATTTGACGTGATGTATAATGACTTCGTTCTTGTCGGTCCGAAATCAGATCCGGCCAAGGTGAAGGACGGACCGGATATCGTGGCCGCTTTGACCGCGGTATCTGAGGCCGAAGTTCCCTTTGCATCACGCGGGGACGACAGCGGAACGCATAAGGCCGAAATGCGCCACTGGAACGACGCCGGAGTAGATCCGGCTGCGGAATCGGGTACGTGGTACAGGGAAACCGGTTCAGGCATGGGCGCGACGTTGAACGTGGCCAGTGGCATGGATGCTTATACCCTGACGGATCGTGCGACGTGGGAGTCCTTCGGCAACCGTGGAAACCTTGAAGTGTTGGTCGAAGGTGACCCGCGCTTGTTCAACCAGTACGGCGTTATTCTGGTGAACCCCGAAAAACACGCGGGTGTAAGGGCGGCGGCAGGGCAGCGGTTTGTTGATTGGCTAATCGGCCCGGACGGGCAGGCAGCCATCGAGGCCTTTGAGTTGAATGGTCAGCAGCTGTTCTTTCCGAACGCGAAATAGGGGATCACCCGCTGGCGCCATTGTGGTGGATCGTTCCCAGACCGGACAGGTCATACCCACCAAACTCATCGGCGCGGGTCAGGAACCGGTCGGACTGCACAAAGCTGAGCAATTTCAGCATCGGGTCATCGAAATAGGCCCGACGCCAAATCGCCAGGTCCAGGCGTTCGGTATGCGTGGGAACAAATCCCAGATCGTACAGCCCAGCCAATGCGCCTAGTCCGAACCCGACTTCGGCCTTGTTGTCATGCAGGGCAATGGCCAACTCTTCTTCTGTGCGGGCGCAGGTGGGCAGGGTTTCCAGATCGTCGCGGGTCATATCGTGGGCCTCAAGCTGTGCATCGAACAACCTTTGGCTGGCCGCGCTATCCTGGCGTAGGATGACACGTCGGCCTTTTAGCTGCGCAAAACCCTGAATTTCCGATGCGCCCGGTGCCAGCAGCAAACCACGCTGCCGCTGCGCGACTTCGAACAGAACGACCGGGGCCTCACCCAAAGCGTCTTTCAGGGTCTGGGTGTTGAACCCGCCATCCTCATGAATGTGCAGCGCTGCCGCCTGCGCGTTCCGGTCTTTCAGGCGGGTCAGCCCATCGAATGAGCCATCATAATAGGTCGCCAACCCCGAACCACTTTCGCGCAGCGCCCAGTCCAGCAGCGGATCGTGACTGCCAGCCACAATCGGGGGCAGGGGCGGTTCGGCCACTTCCGGGCCGGATCGTGATGCGTTGAGCCAGGCGATCACCTCGGCCCGCGGGAACAGCAGTTTGCCCATGGCGCGCACGCAAGGCACCTCACCCGATGAGGCAAGATCATAGGCCTTACGCTCGCCAATGCGCAGCAGATCGGCCAGTTCCTTGGTGGTCAGGTATTCGGACATTCAGTCGAGACGCACAGCCGAGCTGGTGCCGGCATCCGCAGCACTGAAACCGATCTGTTGCAGTGCAAAGGGCGCGGCGACTGTGATCACCACCATGGCAGCGACAGCGGCAAGAAAGGCTTTCATAGTCTCCTCCAGCTCAGTTTTCCGGTGCCGTAGCGCGGCGCAGAAATGCGATCAGGTCGTCCCTGTCCCTGGGTTCGGTGATCCGCTGCATCGGCATCTTCGACCCCGGAATGTAGTGGTCCGGCCCTTC
Organism: Ruegeria sp. CDSB117; assembly: GCF_059611005.1. Lineage (NCBI taxonomy): Bacteria > Pseudomonadati > Pseudomonadota > Alphaproteobacteria > Rhodobacterales > Roseobacteraceae > Ruegeria > Ruegeria sp. CDSB117. Next base: position 156,134 of record NZ_JBXWOS010000003.1, on the reverse strand, counting down.
GTCAAATAGAACGTTTATCGTTTCTTCATTCCAAATGATATCAGAGTCTTGCAGCGTGTCCGAATAAAAATATCCCGCAAGCGTACCGGCCTTGCGCCCGAACACACCATGCAGCGACGGACCCGCCCGGCGTTGACCATCCGGTGTCAGGCTGTGGCAGATCGAGCATTTGCGGGCAAACTGGCGTTCTCCGTTTTCCATTTCCTCAGGGTTTTTGAGAAAGCTGGGTTCTGTCGCGGCCATCTGTTCCTGATCTCCAAGCGCGGTAACTGGCCAGCTATACATGGTCTCGTCAATGCCGCCCGCATGCAGGTTCTGCCCATCAGGCGAAAAGGCCAGCGCCCAGACCGGGCCGCGTAAGGTGGCCCTGAAATCCTGCGCGATGCGCCATTCGACCGTGTCGATCACCATGATATAGCCTTCGCCGTCTCCGACGGCCAACATGCTGCGATCCGGGCTGAGCGCCAATGCAAGGATCGGTCGACGTTCCAAAGTGAAATCACGCTCGTCGCCAGTTGTCAGGTCGAGGACGCGGGTGACGCCATCAACCGCACCGTAGGCAATCCAGTTGTCCTGCTCGTTCAGCACCAGCTCGTTGATACCAAAGCCATGTTCAACAAACCGGTTGGTTTCCTGCCCGGTGGCGACGTCCCATATACGCAATGACCCGTCGATGCCCGCGGAATAGAGCTGTGAACCATCGTTCGAGAATTCGACAGCGTTTATACCACTGCCAGCAGGGCCGAGGATCGACGGCGCCGAACCGTCAACTGGCCATAGGCCGATTGTGCCGTCCCAACTGGCCGTTGCCACATGGGTTTTGGATGCGGCCACGCCCACGATCTTGCCTTTGTGCTGACCCACAACCTGACCTTCGGGCCACCGGCGCAATGTAAAGTCATCTCCTGCCGAATAGATCGCGGTGCCGTTGAAAACAACTGAATTGACAGCCGCTTCGTGGCCTTCCAACCATTTTGGGGATTGATCCGTCCAAACACCGACCGAGTTGTCAAAACTTGCTGTTGCGATCCGACCATCTGGCGCTGTGGCGATCCCCATGATGGGTCCGCCATGGCCCTTGAGCGTAAAGAACTCGGCCACTGCGGGCAGGGGCATCAGTGCCAGAGCCAGAACCAGCTTGCGCATTTATTCGGCGGGCGAGGCCGCCCCTTCGCTGGCCTCTTTTGCCTGCACCTCTTCCAGCCACAGCGAGTGATGCTCGCGCGCCCATTGCTCTTCAACCTCTCCGGTTCCCATGGCGTCAAAGGCACCTTCCATGCCGACCGAGCCCAGATAGATGTGGGCCAGGATGATCGCGATGAACGCATAGGCGACCATGACGTGCCAGATCTGGGCGTATTGCATCTCTTCCTGCGGGGACATCTGCACGGGCAGGTTCAGCCCAAGCATCTGCGGAATACCGGTCGAATTCGCGATCGAGAAAGTCTTGGCAAACAGTGGCATTTCGAATGGGAACAGCAATGACAGACCGGACAGGCTGATCGAGACGCCCAGCAGAATGCAAAGCCAGAATATGATCTTTTGTCCGGCGTTGAATTTCTTGGCGGGGGGATGGCTGCCTTTGGTGAACAATCCACCCCCAGCAGCCAGCCATTTCAGGTCGGTGCGGTTCGGGATGTTGTGAGAAATCCAGTTCACGGTCACGATGATCAGCCCAAGCATAAAGGCCCAAGCCAGGTTGTTGTGCAGCCATTTGCAGCCCTGAGCGATGGTCGCGAACCCCTCTTTGCCGAAAACGGGGATCAGGAAATCACGGCCATACAAGGTCAGCAGGCCGGTGATGCCCAGTATCAGGAAGGACCCGGCAAACAACCAGTGCCCGAACCGCTCGATCCCTTTGAAACGCAGAATCTTCCGTCCGGTCTTTTCACCATCGATCCTGATCTTTCCGCGGACCAGGAAGAACAGCACCAACAGAACAAGCATACCGCCGATGATGTAAGATCCGTATTCACGCAAAGGACCGGTGCGAAAATTTAGCCACCACATGCCGCCGTCCTGGATCAGTACAGTTGCGGCCGGTCCATGAGATGACACGGTCACATCCGCCGAACCGTAGCGAAGTGCACGATAGACATCGCTGTCCGAGGTCACACCGCGCGTTCCAAGCTGTCCAAGCAAGCCTTCGGCATTGCCTTGGCCGGTGTTTTCGGACCGATAGCTGCTGTCGACCTTTTCACCACGCTGACGGGCCATGATATCTTGCAGAGTGGTTGCACCGCCTGTGGCGCTGCGGTCAGATTCTGCAGGAACTTCAGTGTTTTCCTGTGCCCAGGCAAAACTGGCAAGGAAAAGTGGTATCAGCAGCATTTGGATCAGGCGCATCTATCGAATCTCCTGTGTCGTACGGGGTTATCGGTCAAAGCCGCCGACTTGTTCGTGAAAGACTGCTCCTACGGGTGTCAGGGTATCGCGCAGGTCATCTTTTGCTGGTCCGTAAACCTCTAACGTGGTGGGGGTGAGAATTGCCAGAAAACGGTCGGCGAAATTCGCTCCGAAGTTCTGCATATGGATCATTGCGTCATCTGAACTGGCGTAGCGTTCATAGATGTGAACGGTCGACCCTGTACGATGCCACTCATAAGATTTCGCACCACTTTCTGTCAGTGTCGCATCCACCATTTCGGTCATCAGCGCATCAAATGCAGCATCCTGATCGGCCTGCAACTCAAGTTTCAGCAGCCAGTAAATATCTTCGGTCATGAAATGCTCCGCGCAGATTGGACATGCAACCTAAGCTCGACCAAATCCCTTTGGTCGCGCTGTGACGGTCCCGTGGATGAATACGGGACCGTCTTTTCTTGTCAGACGAATTTATCCGTCTTTCTGGTCGTAGGCTGTGCCCCAACCCCATGCGCCCGAGCCAAACCCGCGCGCCACGACGCGCTCACGGTAGATGGCGGACACAACATCACCGTCACCGGCAAGCAGGGCCTTGGTGGAACACATCTCGGCGCAGATGGGCAGTTTACCCTCGGCGATCCGGTTGCGACCATATTTTGCGAACTCTGCGGTCGAGTTGTTTTCTTCGGGACCACCAGCGCAGAAGGTACATTTGTCCATCTTGCCGCGCGATCCGAAGTTGCCCGCCTGCGGATATTGCGGCGCGCCGAACGGGCACGCATAGAAGCAATAGCCGCAGCCAATGCACAGGTCCTTGGAGTGCAGGACGACGCCTTCCTCGTTCTGATAGAAGCAGTCGACCGGGCACACCGCCATGCAAGGCGCATCCGAGCAATGCATACAGGCCACCGAGATCGAGCGTTCGCCCGGGTTGCCGTCATTGATCGTCACCACCCTGCGGCGGTTGATGCCCCACGGCACCTCGTGCTCGTTCTTACACGCGGTTACGCAGGCGTTGCACTCGATGCAGCGTTCAGCGTCGCAGAGAAACTTTGCTCTAGCCATTTTCGTCCTCCTTACGCTGCCGAGATCTTGCAGAGAGTACACTTGGTCTCTTGCATCTGGGTCACTGAATCATAGCCATAGGTCTGGGCGGTGTTGGTACTTTCACCCAGCACATAGGGGTCTGCACCGGCGGGGTATTTGTGCCGCTGGTCTTCGCCCTGAAAATGGCCGCCAAAGTGGAACGGCATGAAGGCCACGCCGGCACCGACCCTGTTGGTCAGCATCGCCATCACCTTGACCTTGCCGCCCTCGGGACCTTCGACCCAGACCTGTGCCCCGTCACGAATGCCCAGATTGTTGGCATCGCGCGGATTGATCTCGACGAACATGTCCTGTTGCAGCTCGGCCAGCCACGGGTTTGACCGTGACTCATCACCGCCGCCCTCATACTCGACCAGACGACCAGACGTCAGGATTATCGGGTAATCCTTTGAAAAGTCGTTCTTTTGGATCGATGCATAAAGTGTCGGCAGGCGATAGGCCTGACGGTCCTCGTAGGTCGGATAGTCCTCTACCAGATCGCGACGCGGCGTATAAAGCGGCTCACGATGGATTGGGATCGGATCCGGGAAGGTCCAGACAACCGCGCGGGCTTTAGCGTTCCCGAAGGGCGCACAGCCATGCTCGATCGCAACCCGCTGGATGCCGCCGGACAGGTCGGTCTTCCAGTTGGTCTCTGGTCCTGCAACGGCGTCGATAGCCGCGCGTTCCTCGGCCGTCAGATCGCCATCCCAGCCAAGGTCCATCAGCATCTGCATCGTGAATTCAGGATAGCCATCCTGAATTTCCGACCCGACACTATAGACCCCTTCGGCCAGCAGGTTGTCACCGTCGCGTTCCACGCCGAAACGGGCGCGGAAGGTAAGGCCGCCTTCGGCCACCGGTTTGGACATGTCATAGAGGTTTGGTGTCCCCGTATGACCCATCTCAGCCGTTCCCCAGCAAGGCCAGGGTAGACCGTAATACTCGCCGTCGTTGGGTCCACCAATGGCCTGCAGGGTGGTTCTGTCGAACGTGTGCTGGTTGGCCATGTGACTTTTCAGACGTTCCGGTGACTGACCGGTATATCCGATGGTCCAGAGGCCCGAGTTGAACTCACGCGTGATGCTTTCAACATTCGGGGTTTCGGGATCTTCCATCTCGATATTGCGGAAGAATCGATCCGCCCAGCCGAACTTGTTGGCGAACTTGGCCATGATGACCTCGTCCGGCAGGCTTTCGAACAGTGGTTCCACCACCTTGTCGCGCCACTGCAGCGAGCGGTTCGATGCCGTGACCGAGCCACGGGTTTCGAACTGCGTACAGGCGGGCAACAGGTAGACACCATCGGTGCGGTCATGCAGAACGGCCGAGACGGTGGGATACGGGTCGATCACGACCAGCATGTCCAGCTTCTCCATCGCCGTCTTCATTTCCGTCATCCGGGTCTGTGAATTTGGCGCGTGGCCCCACAGAACCATGGCACGGACGTTGTTGTCCTGATCCATGTTTGCCGGATCTTCCAGAACACCATCGATCCAGCGGGAGACCGGGATGCCGCGTTCGTTCTGAAGCGGTTTGTCCTTGCCTTCCTTGTCTTTGATCGTGGCAAACTGGCCAGCGAGCCATTCGGGTTCTTCACCCCAGACACGTGCCCAGTGACCCCATGCACCTTTTGACAGGCCGTAGTAGCCGGGCAGGGTGTGGGACAGAACACCAAGGTCCGTTGCGCCTTGTACGTTGTCATGGCCGCGGAAGATGTTGGTGCCACCACCCGAAGTACCCATGTTGCCAAGCGCAAGCTGCAACACGCAGTAGGCGCGGGTGTTGTTGTTGCCGTTGGTGTGCTGCGTACCACCCATACACCAGATCACCGTACCAGGACGGTTGTTGGCCATGGTGCGCGCAACACGCTTCAGCTGCGAACCGGGGGTGCCGGTGACGCGTTCGACTTCTTCCGGGTTCCACTTGGCAACCTCTTCACGGATCTGATCCATGCCCCAGACACGGGTGCGGATGAACTCTTTGTCCTCCCATCCGTTGTCGAAGATGTGCCACAGAATACCCCAGACCAAAGCAACGTCTGTACCGGGGCGGAAGCGGACATATTCATCCGCATGCGCCGCGGTGCGCGTAAAGCGCGGGTCGCAGACGATCAGAGGGGCGTTGTTCTGCTCTTTCGCGCGCAGAACGTGCAGCAGCGAGACGGGGTGCGCCTCGGCCGGGTTGCCGCCGATGATGAAGATGGCCCGAGAGTTATGGATGTCGTTGTACGAATTGGTCATGGCGCCGTAGCCCCATGTGTTCGCAACACCCGCAACCGTGGTTGAGTGGCAGATACGCGCCTGATGGTCCACGTTGTTCGTGCCCCAATAGGCGGCGAACTTGCGGAACAGGTAGGCCTGTTCGTTGTTATGCTTGGCCGAGCCTAGCCAGTACACGCTGTCCGGTCCGGATTCTTCGCGGATGCTCATCATGCCGTCGCCGATCTCGTTGATCGCCTCTTCCCAGCTGATGCGCTTCCACTCTCCGCCTTCCTTCTTCATCGGATACTTGAGGCGACGCTCGCCATGGGCGTGCTCGCGAACTGCGGCCCCCTTGGCGCAATGTCCACCCAGATTGAACGGGCTATCCCAACCGGGTTCCTGCCCGATCCAGACGCCATTCTGCACTTCGGCAACGACGGTACAGCCGACCGAGCAGTGGGTGCATATGGACTTGATGTTTTCCACGGCCTGATTGGCCGCTGTCTGAGCACTGGCTGGCGTCACGGTTCCACCCGTGGCGCTGATCGCGGCAAGGCCGCCGATCGTCAGGCCCGAGCCACGCAGGAATGCGCGGCGATCGACGGTTTTCTCGCCGACCTGGGACAGGATACTTGTCCGCTGGGGGCGTCTCGCAACCCCGTTGGTCTTTTTCCTAAGCATTTCTTTCCTCCCTTGCGCGCCGTGTGAGCCACGGCTGGCTTGGTACTGCTGGTGCCGACGTCAGGGCCAATCGCAACCGTCAGTCGGGTGTGACCTCGTCCGGGTTAGAACCGGGCGCTGTCGTCGCGCTAGAAGCGTGCGCTTTTCAAGTATGCGCGCGTGTGCGCGGTGTCCTGAATGCGGTTCTCGTCCGTAGGCAGCTCGGCTGCCTCGGCTTTTCCGCTCAGGCTGGCGGCAGCAACGGCAGCGGGTGCTGCGGTTCCAGCCAATTTGAGGAAGTCGCGGCGCGTTGCGCCTTCTTCCTTGGTCTTGCTCATGGGTTTCTCCTCTCCCATTTGCGAGTTAGCACCCCTTGGGGCGCCGGCGAGTGACAGCGGTTCACGCTGCCGTCATTCGGAAGGCTTCGCGCTCGATCTCCATGAAGACCCGACCGGCTGTGCCGATCGAGGCATAGAGAACCGAGTTCTCGGCGCCTTCCAAATCCGAATAAAAATGCATGGCCCAAGGGCCGATATGTTTGTTCCAGAATGCCCTCTGGTCTTCCAAAGATGCAGCCGCGCCAAAGCGACCAACGATCATTCCGGCCATCATCTCCATCAATGAGGCGATGTTGTCTTCCGGTTCAAAAACGTTCCGGGCTCGGGTAATGCCACGCATTGCCATGTCGTTGCGCAGTTGCGCCAGAGGTTTCTCATTCAGGAACCCTGTGAGGTAGAAACTGGCATAGGGCAGCAGCTCACCGCGCCCCAAACCGATGAACAGCGCGTTGAATTCGCGTTCCGCTGCGGCGGGCTTGGTCACTTTGGCGACGCGGGCCATGGCCTGAATGGCCTGTCCAAGATCGGTCTCATCGCCAGTCAGGCCGGATACTTGATCCAGCAGCATCTGATCGGGCGGCGCAGACAGAAGCAGCCCCAAAAAGTTGTAGAAATCCGCGCGCATGCGATCCTCCGCCGAGACATTCAACTGTTGCGCTTCACTTGCGGTCATCAGGTTATCCTTCGAATTCAAATTTCATGCGGCGTGGGGCAGGGGTGACCTCTGCCTCTTCAGACAGGTCCGGCGCTATGTCCACCTCAGCCACCAGAACGGGCTCTGGTGTCGCGGTTACGGGTGACGCAGGTTCGTCCTGCGGTTCATCCGGTTCAATTGTTTCGTCCGTCTCGCTGTCTTCGGCCTCAGCCGCCAGCGCCTCGACATGTGCAAGCATACCTTTTCCAACCTGATATGCGGTCTGAATGTTTTCGATCACGCAGGCGGCGTCGGTATAATCCTCGCCGTAGTCCACAAGGCCATCGACATTGGCCAGAACCGGGTTTAGTCGCCACAGCCGTCGCAAGGCACGACGTCGAAGACGGTCAGGCACGGCCTTGCCCATAAAGCCCGAGACATCATCGCCCGCCTGCAATTCGTCAGGGTCAGGCAGATTAAACTCGGCCAGTATCTCGGCATCGGATTTTTCCTGCAGCTCGGCGTGTTGGGCGGCAATGGCCTGTTCTTCAATCGCGATGACCTCGGCCTCGGCTTCCGCCTGTACCGCCGCTTTGCGGCGGGACCAGAAATCGCGGGCTTGGGTCACTGCACGATCCTCCGCGGGGCGCGGTACACGTCTGACTCTTGCCGGATGCGTGCATCGCCCTTGCCGTCCTCGACCAAATCGATCCGCTTTTTGTCCCGGCGGCGTTTCACGAAGACTTCGTCGTTATGATGTTCGAGAGCGAAGTCGCGCACCCAGGCGATCAACCCATCGGTCATCGGGATTTTCTCCACGATCTCCTCTCCGGTATCGGCATAGTCCTGACCTTCGAAAGGTGACGCGGTGACCAGGACCGCATCCATGGGCCTTTCGCCATCCAACGCATCACGAAGGACAAGGTAGATCGACGGCTGGCCGTCCGACAGGTTCACCATATAGGCTTCGGTTTCATCTGCCCAAAGTGTCAGGGGCAAGGTCGCTGCGTGGTACTCAATGGCCTCGCCTTCCCGTCGCATTTCGTGCCAGTCGGCAGGTCCGGCACCGGGCAACACAGCAATGGCGCGCCAATTCCATTTCGCCCAGCGGGTTACACCGGGTGTTTTGCGCACGACGACGCCGATTGGCATTTCAATCTGGCTTGCGGCCTTGGCCACTGGCTCCTCCCCGGAAGGCTCTCCCATGCCTTCCCATAGGTCCACTATGGTACACAAAGCGCTCAGGTGCCAAGCCCGCGTCGTACGACCTTAGTCGTAATGGCTGGTAGCAAAATAGTGATCCCCGCAAACGGACGCCTTTGTTTATTGTAAAGAAAGGGGTTTCCGTGGCCAAATGGCCCGCAGTCCCAAAGGGTTTACATTCCAGCAACGGGGATACAGCCTGCGATGCGAAGAGGTGGAGAAGTATCCGGGGGAGGATCATGGGCACCAAACTACTGTTATGCGATTGCGCCGGGTCTCAACCTCTGAATTCCGACAAGATCGGTTCGGCCTGCGAGATGGAATGTTCCAAGGTTTTCACAGCGCTTTGCACGCGAGAGTTGGAAGCGGCGGCCGCGGAGATACAACAGGGGGACACCATCATTGCCTGCGGACAAGAGCAGGAAGTGTTTCAGGCCCTGGCCGAAGAACTGAATGTGGACGCCCCGGGCTTTGTTGATCTTCGTGACAGGGCCGGGTGGTCTGATGAGGGCGCGGATGCGGCCCCCAAGATGGCTGCCCTGGCCGCCGAAGCCTTGTTGCCGCAGCCGGTGACGCCCAGCGTAGACGTCTATAGCGAAGGCACATGCCTGATCATCGGTCCCGGCGACGTTGCATTTGCGCTTGCTGAAAAACTGGCCGTTACGCTTGCAGTTACAGTACTGGTCACGGATGAGGCCGCGCCGTTTTCGCGCGCGTTCGACGTGGTGCGTGGGCGTATCAAATCGCTCGATGGGGCGTTGGGCGGATTTACGATGCGGCTTGACGCGTTTCAGCAGCTTGAGCCCGGCGGTCGCGGAGCTTTTATGTGGACAGAGGCACGTGACAGGGCACAATCGGGCTGTGACATCGTTCTGGACCTGACGGGCGACACACCATTGGTTCAGGCCCCGGCCAAACGCGAAGGCTATCTGCGGGCTGATCCCAAAGATCCATTTTCCGTCGAACGGCTGGCGTTTGAGGCGGCCCAATTGATCGGCACCTTCGAAAAGCCACTTTACGTGCGGATGGAAGAAACGCTGTGTGCACATTCTCGGGCTGAACAGGTCGCTTGCACGAACTGTCTGGATATCTGTCCGACAGGGGCGATCACACCTGCGGGCGAGCATGTTGAAATCGATCCAATGATCTGCGCCGGATGCGGTGAATGCGCGGCGGTTTGTCCGTCAACTGCGATCACCTACGAAGATCCGCCGGTTTCGGCGTTGCTGTCGCGGATGCACATCCTGGCGCGCACCTATCGGCGGGCCGGTGGAACCGCGCCGCGCTTGTTGGTGCATAATGCCCACGGGGCCGAGATGATCCGACTGGCCGCCCGTTTTGGACGTGGGTTGCCTGCCGATGTGATTCCGCTGGAGCTGAGTGTGATTTCAGGCTTTGGCCATGCCGAGATGCTGGCTGCTTTGGCGCATGGTTTCGCGCGAGTGGACGTTTTGCTATCCCCAACTACCGAGCGCGATGCGTTGGACCGTGAACTGGCCTTGGCGCTGGCAATTGCGGGGCCGAATGCCTTGGGGTTGGTGGATGAGGCCGACCCGGATGCGCTGTCTGATGTCCTTTATGCGCAAGATGTCCCTCAGCCTTTGGCCGACCCGGTGCTGCCATTGGGCAACCGCCGCCAGATCGCCCGTTTGGCCGCGCAGGCGCTGAACCCCAAAGCTGAAAAGCCGCTGGCCTTGCCGGAAAACGCGCCCTATGGGGCGATCGCTGTCAACACGGATGCCTGTACTTTGTGCCTCAGCTGTGTGTCGCTGTGCCCGTCGGGTGCTTTGATCGATAACCCGGACAAGCCGCAATTGAACTTCCAGCAGGATGCTTGTCTGCAGTGCGGGTTGTGCAAAGGCATCTGCCCGGAAGACGCGATTGCTCTTGTCCCGCAGCTTGACCTGAGCGATGCAGCCCTGTCTCAGCAGGTGCTGAATGAAGAGGAGCCGTTTGCTTGTGTAGAATGTGGGGCACTGTTTGGAGTTAAGTCCACCGTGGAACGGATCATGGAAAAGCTTGCGGGTACACATCCGATGTTTGCCTCCTCGGACAAGGCGCGGATGATCCAGATGTGTGACAATTGCCGCGTGAACGCACAGTTCCAGCAAGAGGACAACCCGTTCCAGTCTAACCCGAAGCCTCGTGTCGTTACGACCGAGGATTATTTCTCAAAACGAAAGGATCACTGAAGCTGTAAGGGCGCACCCAAGTCCGCTGCAGTTATGACCGAGACAAAGGCAAGGATGGCTTCCAGATCATCCAGCGTCATCTCGACGGGATAGATGGGCGATGGACGCTGTGGATCAAACGGAGGTGTCAGCCCGTCGATTTGTGTGAACGAGGGGTGCGGGTTGAGGGCGAAGAACGCCTCGAACCGTTCCGACCAGTCCGGCATGGCGCGCAGCACCGCGAAAGAGGGCGTCGATCCCAGACCATTCATCCGGTTTTTTGGTCCGATCACATGGCACCGACCGCAATGGGTCATCGACAGTTCCTCGCCGCGCAGCGTATCGCCGTCGATCACTGTTTCGGTTTCCACGGCTGCGATGTCGAAGCTGGCCGAGAAGGGCGCGCCTTGCTCTGGCGCATAGCTTTCAACCGTCCGTTTTCCGATATCGGACAGCAGCCAGTCGCGGAACCGCTCATGTTTGGCGTCCTCTTCGATCCGAAGGTGATAGATCACGCCGTCGCGCGCAAACACAGGATCACCCGGAGGCGCGGTTTCAAGCACCAAAACGCCGGCATCATCTGCAATAACCCGGATCCCGGTCTTGAGAGAAAAGCGAGGAAGGATATGTTGCAGCAGACCTGAGTCAGCAACCTCGTCCGGCGCGGCAAGACCAATCGCCTCTTGCGACCAAGAGGGGGTGGCAGAGAGCGTCAGGCTCAGGCACAAGAGGACAAAGCGCATGCCTCAGCCTAACGGCACGGCACCAAATGCGTCAAATGAACTGAATGAGACGGAGACACGTGCAATGAACGGCAACCACAGCTTGTCGATACGCAGAGCCCTGACCACCGGGTTCCAAAAGGAGAATGACGCATGAGTGTTCGTGACGCAGTTCTTGCAAACCTGAGAAAGATCATCGATCCGGTTTCTGGACAGGACATCGTCAGCGCCGGTGTCGTCCGCGCGCTGAACGTTGAAGGGGATACAGTGCGCTTTGTGCTGGAGATCGACCCCAAGCAGGCTGAGCGTATGGAGCCCGTCCGCGCCGCTGCCGAACAGGCCGCGAAACTGGTCGATGGTGTTTCGACAGTTTCCGCGATGCTGACCGCACATTCTGAAAAAGCACCGCCGGATCTGAAGCCCAAGCCGAAACCTTCGCAGACCGGACCGCAGGCCGTGCCGGGTGTGGACAGAATTATTGCTGTGGCTTCGGGTAAGGGTGGCGTTGGCAAGTCCACCGTTTCCGCCAACCTCGCTTGTGCATTGGCAGCCGAAGGGCGACGCGTGGGTCTGCTGGATGCGGATGTTTATGGCCCGTCGCAGCCCCGGATGCTGGGTGTTTCTGGCCGCCCGGCCAGCCCTGACGGCAAAACGATCCTGCCATTGCGCAACCACGGCGTCACCATGATGTCGATGGGTCTGATGACCAATGAAGGTCAGGCCGTTGTCTGGCGTGGCCCGATGCTGATGGGCGCGCTGCAACAGATGATGGGTCAGGTGCAATGGGGCGCTCTGGATGTGCTGATCGTCGACTTGCCGCCCGGCACCGGTGACGTGCAGTTGACGTTGAGCCAGAAGTTCAACGTGGACGGCGCCATTGTTGTTTCGACCCCACAGGACGTGGCCCTGATCGATGCCCGCAAGGGGATCGACATGTTCAACCAGCTCAAGACGCCCATCCTTGGGATGATTGAGAATATGTCGACGCATATCTGCTCGAACTGCGGCCATGAAGAGCACGTGTTCGGCCATGGCGGCGTAAAGTCCGAGGCAGAGGCGCTGGGCGTTCCCTTGCTGGGTGAAATCCCGCTGCATCTGGATATCCGCGTTGCCGCTGATGGCGGTGCACCGATCGTGGTCAGCAAGCCCGACAGTCCGCAAGCCGAAGCGTTCCGCCAAATTGCGCGCGGCATGATTGCCAAGGGCAACGCATGAGCGAGCCGGTCTTTCCCCCATTGCTGACGGGCCACCCGGTGCAGGGTGGGGAAGACCCGTTCGAGCGCGCGCAGGCTATGGCCGCGCTGGGCTGTGATGCTGGTACCGTGGTCTATAACATTCAGGCCGATCGTCTGCGTGTGGCCATCGTTTTTGCCCCCGAGGTTGTCTTGAGCGAAGCGATGGCAATGCTGCCCCTCTGTGCCGTAGGGTTTCAGAACGCGCTGGGCGCGCTAGCTCCGCCTGAGGTCGCGGTTCATCTGGGCTGGGACGGGTTGATCTGTGTAAACGGGGCGAAATGCGGGATGTTCCGCGTGGCAGCTTCGGATGCAGATCCAGAAGCGGAACCGGATTGGCTGATCGTCGGTTGGGATTTGGCGCTGCTGCAAACCAGTGAGGCGCCGGGCGAAAACCCGGACGTCACCGCCCTTTACGACGAGGGCTGCGCTGATGTCTCGGCAACGCAGCTTGTCGAAAGCTGGTCGCGGCACACGATGACATGGCTGAACCGCTGGCAAGAGGACGGCAACGCGCCTGTGCACGGAGAATGGATAGGCCTGCTGCGCGGTGTCGGAGAGCCCATTGGTGAAACGGGTGTGTTTCTTGGAACGGATGAACGGTTCGGTATGCTGATCCGGCACGGTTCTGACACGCAGCTTCGCCCACTGACGGAATTGTTGGAGAACGGATGATGAAACTGGCCCGCGCAATCCATTTCGACGAAAGCGACATGAACGTGTTCCACTCTCCGGCCCGAACCGGGGAATGGTGCATCTCGGGCGGATTCGAGTTCTCAAATTGGGGCGAGGGCGATCTTGAAGGCAAAGCACGTCAGGCTTTTGCAAATGGCTGGTTGGGTGTGGAAACTTTTGGGCGGGTGACATTCGTCGCCGTCACGCAGGTGGAACAGGCCGAGCTGGATCAGATCGCGCAGAGTCTTGCTGAACATTTTGTGCAGCTTTACGGGGCACCGTCGGTCGAGGCCGCCATGGACGTCGCACAGGCCGAGATCGCCCATATGTCCGAGCTGTGTGATGAGCATAACCCAAACACGCTGCTAACCGTCTCGCGTGAGCTGTCAGATGCGGGAGTGCGTGAAGCTTTCCGCGTGATCACGCCGCAAGAGACTCAATTGGAAGCACTGGCGGTTCATGGCTCCTTGGATGAGTGACATCTAAAGCCCAAGCATTGGGTGCATTTTCAGTTTCATACTGCCGGTTTCATGGGTGGCAACATCCGTGCTGTAGCCAAAGGCGTCAAAATCCTGCTGGTAAGTCCGGATAAGGATATCCGTCAATCCGGCACCGTAATAGTCCGAGACGTGTTTCCGCTTTGACCGGTTAACGTGTCCCACCCCTAGATCCGGACAAAGATGTCGGCAGGCGATCAGGAAATCATCGTCCAGAGTCTCAACCCGTCCGACTTGTTTCACTAAGCATTCACCATCTTCGTTCAGCAGGAACGACGTTTGGGGCATGGCCGATTTTGGGTCGCTGGCAATGAACGCCAGGAACTCTTCGAACGAAAAGTCCCGCACCTTATCATGCTGATAATGAACAGGGGTTTGCTGAATATAGTGATAAAGCGAAACTGCCCGATCGAACGGATTTCGAACAAATGCGAAGCTGTACATCTGCCAGTACTGTGTGCCCAGGTGCTCAAGATACTCCTCCGCTGTGGCATGGTCCTTGAGTTTTTGGACAGGTGTTATGATCTTTTTACCGGAAAGTCTTTTGGCAACACTGTTAATCAGTTTCTCCGGTCTGCTGAGCTTGCCGAAGCGCGTGTTCAAAGCTGCTGACACCGATGTGCCAGCATTTTTGGGAATGTGTACAAAAACAAAGCTATGCTTTTTGCTGAACATTTGGGCAGTCTCCACTTTCGGTGAAGAACTGGCAAACATTATCACATTATGACATGTGAATCTAAATTAAGTCAGCAAAGCCGCCAAATTGACCGCGCTTAAAGATCAATCCTTTGCCGGTGCGGTACATGACCTTTTGAACCTCACCAACAATGATCAGGTGATCCCCCGCATCGTGTTGTGCGTGCACCTGACAATCGAACCGGGCCAGACAACCGGATAATTGCGGTCGGCGCGCAGGGTCGTGGGCCCATTCTGCGTGCGAGAAATCCTTGCCATCCCGGGCAAAGCGCAGGGCCTGTTCTTGCTGATCCTGCCCCATCACGTGGATCGAATAGTGTCGGCTGGCGTTGAAATCGTCGAACCGGTTGGAGTCTTTGGCCAAGCACCACAAGACAAGGGGCGGGTCCAGCGATACCGACGCGAATGAGTTGACCGTGATGGCCCGAGGGCCCTGATCGGTGTTTGTGGTGATCACCGTCACACCGGTTCCGAAACACCCCAACGCTTCACGGAAAGCGGTGCTTTGATCCGGGGTTGGAGTGAATTGTTTTTCCGTCATTGCGCGCTCATCCCGTGGCCGTGCCTCAGGTGCCACGACGCGCGGGGTTTGTCCATTAAAAGCTGCGTCCGGTATGCGTGTTTTCCGAGCTAGTTCAGGTCTTCCAACAGACGACCATGTTGGCGCGTTGCCTCAACGACCAGGCCAAAGGTTGTCATACCGCGCGCCTGCAGCATCGGTAGCATTCTGACCAGCGCTTCGGCGGTAGCAACCGCATCACCCAGGGCGGTATGGCGCAGTTGTTCGGGGATGGTGATGTCCAACCGTTCGCACAGAGCATCTAGCGTGTGTTTATCACTTGCCCCGAACAGCACGGCAGACAACAGAACTGTATCCAGAATGGGGTGATCCCAATCGACATCCATGCGTTTGGCATGCCGCCGCAGAAACGCCATGTCGAAAGGCGCGTTATGGGCCACGATCACTGCATCGCGGGCAAACTGATGCAGCGTGCGCCCGGCATCGGCAATGTCCGGTGCGCCCTGAACCATGCGATCGCTGATCTTGTGCACCTTGGTCGAGGCCGGAGGGATCGGGATGCCGGGATCAACCAGCATGTCCAGTTGTTCTCCTTCCACGATCCGCCCGTTGACAACTCGCACGGCCCCGATCTGAACAATTTCGTCCTTGTGGGGCAGTAGTCCGGTGGTTTCGGTGTCAAACACGACAAAGCACAAGTCCCGCAGGGCAAGGTTGTCGATGGCCTCGTCCGTGGACGTGTTCAGCAAGTCGAAGTCATAGACCAAGGGTCGCGCAGCCTCGGGCGCGATGTTTGCAGCACTGTCCTCAAAAACCAGCATATACCCGGGTGCGTTGCCCAAGGGTTTCATGCGCGCCCTGTAACTCTGGGCACCATCAACACTGGTCAGTGTACAGGTGACCTCTAGCCCGGTCTTCACCAACTTGGCATGAGCTTCTTCCAACGGATCAGACTTCAGATATTCCAACAACGAAGCATTCAGCCGGGGATGCGCAATCTGTGCAAGCACCTCGGCAGCCTGACCATCATACAAAACGATCTTGTGGGTAGGGCCGGCCAACAGCATCGCAACTGGGATTTCGGTCAGAAGGGCCGTCAGACGTTGTTTCTCTGCCGCCAGGTGCGCGGTTTCCTCGGCCACGGCCTGTGCCACGTCCAGTGTTTTGCCGGACAGCTGGTCCGCTAGCCCGGCCGCGGCTGGTGCCAGATCGCCCAGATATCGCGCGGCCTGCGCGTCCAATTCCGTGCTGACCCCGGCATGCGCGCGCGCTCTGAGTTGAGCAGATATCCGTTCGATTGGCTTAGCGACATTGTCGTCGAACAATAACCAAACTGCTGCAATCAAAGCCAGAAACCCAAAACCCATCAGGATCTCGGCAAAAACGAATGCGTCGAGCAGGCCCGGATCAGCGACGCGCCGATAGCTGATCCACAGCGCCAGAGAACTGACGGCCAGAGCGCCAAGGGCCAGCAGGCAGAAGAACAGGAAAATGCGCAGACGCAGGCTTAACCGGGTCAGCATGTTACACTCCGCAGGTTGCCTCAACAATCGGATCACTGGCAGTGACGTCAATCCAATCGGCGTTCAGCAGTTGGCCGTCATCCGCGAACTCTGCCCCATCCGCAAGGTTGGCGCGGCTGAACTCTTTGCAATTGACCGCTACAGGTAGTTTTGAGACCGGGGCCCAGCGACCAAAGAGATACAGTTCCACCAACCGTTGTTCGGGAACCTGTTCATTGGTGCGCACGGAACCGGCATCAATGGCGGCAAAGCGGTCCACGAAGGGCACGGCATAGGTCCAGGGGCGATAGAAGGCGCGGCTTTCGACCTCTTGAATGACGGTCATACCTTCGGGAAGGGTATCGCGGGTGCGGTCGTACCATGAATACTCGCTGGTGATCGTCATGCCGATCATACCCAGACCCGCGGCAACGGGTGTCATCCAGCGGGGCAGGCGGCCACCTGTCAATTTGTTTAGAACCATTACGATGCCGGCAAAAGCAAAGCCTGCAAAAATAGTGCCGATCAGTTCCAGAAACATGTATCTCTCCGTGTGTCTGCCGCTTTAGCCCAGCATTCCCTTGCCGTGACCAACTGCCGATTGCATGGTTTTTACCACAACGAACGCATCCCGAAGATGACTTCGCTCAAAATCCGACAGGTCCGAGGGCGGAAGGAAATTGTCGGGTTTCCGATCACTCTTCACAAGCCTGACCTGATGTTCAAGCCGGGTTTCTGCAATCAGATCATAGGCATCCAGCAAATCCCGCGCCCCGGAGGTACTGAGGATACCGCTTGATGCGGCGGCGTTCAGGCGTGCTCTGGTATTGGCTTCGGTCAGTTGCCCTTGAAGGCTGTAGATCCGCGCAAGGTCAACGACGGGGACCACGCCATTATGTTTGAGATCCAGCGTGTTGCGATGCTCACCCGACCGAATGGTTGCAATCCCGCGCAACAGACCCAGCGGAGGCGTGTGTTTTAGCGAGTTCGAGATCATATGCGCGACAAAGATCGAATTTGCGTTGGCGGCTGCCAAAGTCTCGGCCTGCAGATCGTCGAACAGGTGAAAGGCCCCTCCGATAGGGCGGAGGTCGAACATGACCGAAGCCAACATCTGTGCCTCTGGATTTGGTTTGGCGATCCAGCCGTTGAAGTACTCGCGCCAGACACGGACGGGCTGACACCAGCGCGGGTTAGTGGCCATCATGTCGCCAGGGCAATAGAAATAACCACAAACATCCAGCCCATCCGAGACGAATTTTGCCAGCTTTGCGAAGTAGCCCATATCCGCGTCCGAAACGCTGTCATCCAGCATCAGGCAATTGTCCTGATCGGATACGCCGGTCTGCTCCTGCCGCCCCTGTGATCCGCAAGCCAGCCACAGGTAGGGAACGGGTGGGGGTCCCAGTTTGTCTTCGGCCAGTTTCAGCAGGCGGCGGGTCGCCGTATCTGCGATATCGGTGATCAGGCGGGTTACGATTTCATGCCTGTTTCCGGCAGCCACCAGTTGCACCAGAAGTTGCGGGATGTCAGCAGTGACCGCCGCCATTTGATCCGCCGAGTCCGCCTGCGCAATCCGCCGGACCAGCTCGGCCGAATTTACCGCCTGATAGTGCGTCAGATCCGTCTGCGTCACGATACCGACCAGACGACCCCCCTCGCTGATCGGAATGTGGCCGATCCCGCGTTCCATCATCACATGCAGAACGTCCGAGCCAATATCCGAAGGTGATAGGGTGATCGGGTTTGCCGTCATGATCGCTGAGATCGGCGTGTCGGCAGGCATGCCATTGGCCACGAATTTACCTGAGATGTCGCGCAGTGTGGCGATGCCTAGAAGATCATCCGCTTCGGTTACACAAAGCGAGGAAATGTGCTTGTCGCGCATCATCCGGGCGGCTTCCTGAACCAGTGTGCCCGGCGTGCAGGTCGCAGGGTTATGGGCCATCAGGACGTCGATTGCACTTGTGGCCAGACTCTGCGGACCGGACCGGTTCGAACGGGTCCGATTGAAGAATTTCGAAACGACGTCGTGGCCATCTATAAGTTGGCGCACCAGGTCGGGGGGCAAAACCAGCAACACGGATGGCGTATGCGCCCGCGCTTTGGTCGCGGCCTTGCCGTCTTTCAGCAGGCCGCGCTCTCCGAACGAGTTTCGCAGGCCAAGATGGGACACGACAGCGTCGTTCTCATCGGTAATCTCAACTTGCCCCTCGTAGATCACAAAGACGCCGGGCAGGGTGTGCCCCAATTCGTATACGGGAAAGTCCTCGTCGACCTCCCATACCTCGATCTGCTTTGCGACCTGATCCAACGTTTCCGGGGGCAGGGCATCATAGGGATGTACGGACTTTAGAAACCGGGTGATCTGGTCATGGGACAGGGGCATCAATCACTCCTTGGTTTCTGGTTTAAAAATCCCGCCCGGTGGAGTGCCGGACGGGAAAAGTTGATCGAAAGACGCGGCACAGGAAAGTTAACCATATGCCGCATCATGCTCACTTGTTCTGAGCTGCGCCAGCGCCACGGGGAATACGCACGCTTTCGACCAATTCAACGATCTCCGGCGGAGTCTCTTTGGTCATTCCAGCGACGACGTAAGCAACGCCGAAGTTGATCATTGCACCGATGGCGCCGAACGAGGTCGACTTGATCGGACCCAGAAGCGGATCAGCATCGGTGAACGAGTTGGTGCCCGGAATGAACAGCCAGCCCTTGTGCAGGAAGATGTAGACCAGGGTTACGGTCAGACCAGCCAGCATACCTGCGACAGCACCGGTGTTGTTGATACGGGTCGAGAAGATCCCCATCATCAGCGCCGGGAAGATCGAGGCAGCCGCCAGACCAAAGGCCAAGGCCACGGTTTGCGCTGCGAAGCCCGGTGGGTTCAGACCCAGATAGGTTGCAACGACGATGGCCACAGCCATGGCGATACGAGCGGCCAGCAGTTCTCCTTTTTCAGAGATTTGCGGGTTGATCGCACCTTTGACAAGGTCGTGGGATACCGCCGACGAGATCGCCAGCAACAGACCCGCAGCGGTCGACAGAGCAGCCGCAAGACCACCGGCAGCGACCAGACCGATCACCCAACCCGGCAGGTTGGCAATCTCGGGGTTGGCTAGAACCAGGATGTCGCGGTTGAACTTGGTCAGCTCGTTTCCGACCCAGCCTTTTTCTTCCGCAAGTGCCTGCATGTCGGCGTTCTTGTCGTTGTAGTACTGGATCTTGCCGTCGCCGTTCTTGTCTTCCCAGTCCAGCAGGCCGGTTTTCTGCCAAGTCTGCATCCAGTCATATCGCGGATCATTGTCGATATCCTCGACCGAGACAGCGCCACCTTCAATGCCACCGTTGGGCCACATCATGTCGGTGATGTTCAGACGCGCCATTGCGCCGACCGCAGGGGCGGTCAGATACAGCAGAGCGATGAAGACCAGCGTCCAGCCAGCAGACCAGCGGGCGTCAGACACTTTGGGCACGGTGAAGAAGCGCATGATCACGTGGGGCAGACCGGCGGTGCCGATCATCAGCGACAGCGTGAACAGAACCATGTTCAGTGTGTTCGAGTGGTGGGCAGTGTATTCGTTAAAGCCCAGCTCAGTCACGATCGCGTCCAGCTTGGTCAGCAGAGGCTCACCGCTTGCGGTGTCGCTGAACAGACCCAGCGCCGGAACCGGCGTACCGGTCAGCTGCAGTGAGATGAAGATCGCCGGGATTGTGTAGGCGGTGATCAGTACGCAGTACTGAGCGACCTGAGTGTAGGTCACGCCTTTCATCCCACCGAACACCGCGTATGCAAACACGACACAGGCACCGATCAGCAGACCAGAGGTGTTGGACACCTCGAGGAAGCGGCCAAAGGCCACGCCCACACCGGTCATCTGACCAATCACGTAAGTCACCGATGCAACGATCAGACAGATCACGGCAACGATACGTGCGGTCTGGCTGTAGAAACGGTCGCCGATGAATTCCGAGACGGTGTATTTGCCAAACTTACGCAGATAGGGCGCAAGCAGCAGTGCCAGCAGCACGTAACCGCCGGTCCAGCCCATCAGGAAGGTCGAATTGTCATACCCGGTAAAGGCGATCAGGCCCGCCATCGAGATGAACGAGGCCGCAGACATCCAGTCTGCCGCTGTTGCCATGCCGTTGGTGACAGGGTGAATGCCGCGACCGGCGGCGTAGAATTCCGATGTGGAACCCGCGCGGGCCCAAATCGCGATGCCGATGTACAGCGCAAAACTCGCGCCGACAAAGAGCAGGTTAATGGTAAACTGGTCCATTCCGCTTACTCCTCATCCACGCCGTATTCGGCGTCCAGCTTGTTCATGCGCCAGGCGTAGTTGAAGATCAGCACCAGAAAGACCAGGATTGAACCCTGCTGAGCGAACCAAAAGCCCAGATCGGTGCCGCCAACTGCAATGCCGGACAGCAATGGACGCAGCAGAATGCCGAATCCAAAAGACACCAGCGCCCAGATCACGAGGCTGATGTAGATGAGACGCAGGTTCGCCTGCCAATAGCCCTTGTCGGCCTCGGCAGTCTGCGCGGAGTGTGTTGATTGATCCGCCATTGCGGGTTCCTCCTTCGCTTCTTCCATGGGCGACCCGTTGTCCTAAACCTCCAACGCGCGGGGTCGCTTTTCGAAATGCCGAATGCCAGCTTGGCATCAGGCACGACTTCTCCGATCCGCCACGGCGGGTACTTTGAAGTTTTCCTTTAGGAATTGGGCCCTTATTCAGGGCGGACCGTCTTCCCTTAGTTCATGGCGTCGCTGACAATCCTTTCCAGATTGCCCGCGATGTCATCGATATTGCCCATGGCGTTCAGACCTTTCAGAACGCCGTGGTCTTGGTAATAAGTAATCAAAGGCGCGGTTTGCGCGTGGTAGGCCGCCAGACGTGAGGCGACGGTTTCGGCATTATCATCAGCGCGGCGCTTGAACTCAGTGCTTCCGCACTTGTCGCACTTGCCTTTAACAACAGGGACCTTGAACGTATCATGGAACCCCTCGCCACATCCGGCACAGGTGTAGCGGCCCGAGATACGGATAACCATTTCGCCATCTTCGACTTCAAGACTGATGGCGGCGTTGATCTTCTGTCCGGTTTCCGAAAGTAGTCCATCCAACGCCTCGGCCTGAACCGTGGTGCGAGGAAAACCGTCCAGAATGACGCCCTTGGCGCAGTCCGCCTCAGTTAGGCGATCACGAAGGATGGCAATGACGATGTCGTCGCTGACCAGATCACCAGCCTCCATCACGGCCTTTGCGGCTTTGCCAGCATCGGTTTCTGCCGCAACAGCGGCACGCAGCAGGTCGCCGGTGCTGAGTTGAACCAGCCCGAACTTGTCTTCAAGCATACGAGCCTGTGTTCCCTTCCCGGCACCCGGAGGGCCGAGAAGGATCAGAACAGCGGGTGTGGTGATCGTGGCAGCGTCCATCACATCCTCACTTGTTCGCACGGTTTTCGATCAGGTCTTCGACCACCGACGGATCAGCCAATGTCGAAGTGTCGCCCAATGCGCCAAAGTCGTTCTCGGCGATCTTGCGCAGGATACGGCGCATGATTTTGCCCGAGCGGGTCTTGGGCAGGCCGGGCGCCCACTGGATTACGTCAGGTGATGCAATCGGGCCGATCTCGGTCCGGACCCATGTGCGCAGCTCTTTCAGTAAATCATCCGACGGCTCACGGTCATTCATCAGAGTGACATAGCAGTAGATGCCTTGCCCTTTGATCTCATGGGGATATCCGACCACGGCGGCCTCGGCCACGGCGGCATGCGCTACAAGCGCGCTTTCAACTTCGGCGGTCCCCATACGGTGGCCCGAGACGTTGATCACATCGTCAACGCGACCGGTGATCCAGTAATCACCATCCTCGTCACGGCGGCAGCCGTCACCGGTGAAGTAGTAACCTTTGTAGTCCGAGAAATAGGTCTTCTCGAACCGCTCATGGTCGCCCCAAACGGTGCGCATCTGACCCGGCCAGCTGTCTTTGATGCACAGAACGCCTTCGACACCGTTTCCGGTGATCTCGACACCTGACTGCGGGTCCAGCACAACCGGCTGAATGCCGAAGAATGGTTTCATCGCTGCGCCCGGCTTCATCGCGTGCGCGCCGGGCAGGGGGGTCATCAGATGACCGCCGGTCTCGGTCTGCCACCATGTATCTACGATGGGGCAATTGCCTTTGCCGACTACCTCATTGTACCAGTTCCAGGCTTCGGGGTTGATCGGTTCGCCCACGGTGCCCAGTAGTTTCAGGTCGCTCAGATCATGCTTCTCGACCCACTCGTTGCCTTGCCCCATCAACGCGCGGATCGCGGTTGGTGCGGTATAGAACTGGTTGACCTTGTGCTTGGCGCAAACCTCCCAGAAACGACCCGCGTCGGGGTAAGTGGGAACGCCTTCGAACATCAGCGTCGTCGCACCGTTGGCCAGCGGGCCATAGACAATATAGCTGTGCCCAGTGACCCAGCCCACGTCGGCCGTGCACCAGTAGGTGTCGCCCTCGTGGTAATCAAAAGTGATCTCATGGGTCAGTGATGCAAAAACCAGATAGCCGCCAGTGGTATGCACCACACCCTTGGGTTGTCCGGTCGAGCCCGAGGTGTAGAGGATGAACAGCGGGTCTTCGGCGCTCATCTCAGCTGGGGCGCAGTAGTCATCGGCCTCAAGCGCCATTTCGTTGTAGTCATAGTCGCGGCCGTCGATCCATGTGGTCTGACCGCCGGTGCGCTTGACCACCAGGCATTTAACGGTGTCCTTGCAGTGCAGAAGTGCGGCGTCCGCGTTGGATTTCAGCGCGGTTTTGCGGCCGCCTCGCGGGGCCTCGTCGGCAGTGATTACAACCTTTGCGTCGCAACCATTGATCCGCGCTGCCAGAGCATCAGGCGAGAACCCTGCAAAAACGATGGAGTGGATCGCGCCGATGCGCGCACAGGCCAACATCGCATAGGCGGCCTCGGGGATCATCGGCATGTAAATCACGACGCGGTCGCCCTTACGCACGCCCAGCGATTCCAGAATGTTGGCCATCCGGCATGTCCGGCGGTGCAACTCGGCATAGGTGATGTGCTGCGCTTCGTCTTTTGGATCATCCGGTTCCCAGATGATCGCAGTTTGATCGCCGCGGGTTTGCAGGTGGCGGTCCAGGCAATTGGCCGAAACGTTCAGCGTGCCGTCAGCGTACCAGTTGATTCCGACCGAGCCGAAATCATAGTTTACGTCTTTGACTTGTGTGTAGGGCTTGATCCATTCGATCCGCTTGCCTTGTTCGTCCCAGAACGCGACGGGATCGTTGATCGAAGCCGCATACATCTCAGTGTATTTTTCAGCGTTAACATGCGTGCGGGCCACGGTTTCGGCGGACGGCGGAAAGGTATTGGCTTCTGCCTGGGCAGCGGTTGTCATTCTGAGGCTCCTCCCTCTGGATCATATTGAATCAGACCGATTTTGCCTGCTGAACTGGCGATGTCGATCTGTTTCCTCCTTGTGCGCAATAATACGGAGAGCTGAAAACAAGGAAATAAATTACCGATTTCTCACGATTAGTTTGTAAATTATTTTTTTAACCTGGAGGGAATTTGTAAAGAAAGAGGTCATCTTTGGAAATAGTGGTTTTTTTACATAGCTTTGGCTGTAATGAAAATTTGTGGGGAAATAAGCCACCCGATTACAACTAAATTGCATCTGAGACTCACCTTTCGGTTGTTAGCGCTCAACGGTGCCATTCCTTACTGGCCATGAATGCTGACCGGGGGTTGGCACATTCCGATGTTGGCGCTAGCTTTGATCGCAAGCGCCTCGGTAAGGGGGTGCAGCAAAGGGAGAAATCAGTATGAAAAAGATTTTGAGCGGCTCTGCTGTGGCCGCCTTGTGTGTTGCGTTCGTGTCCGAGGCAGCCGCAACTGAATGGAATGCTTCGGTCTGGGGCAAACGTCGTGCGTTCACCGAGCATGTTGAGAAACTGTCTGAGTTGGTCAGCGAAAAGACCAATGGCGATTTCACAATCAATGTCAGCTATGGCGGCCTGTCCAAACCGCGCGAGAATTTGGATGGAATCGAAATCGGCGCATTTGAGATGGCGCAGTTCTGTGCCGGGTATCATCGTGACAAAAACCGCGCGATCACCGTTCTGGAGCTGCCGTTCCTGGGCGTTGACAACTTGGACGAGGAAGTTGCCGTCAGCCACGCGGTTTACGATCACCCAGCCGTCAAGGATGAGATGGCGCAGTGGAACGCGCGTATCATCATGACCTCACCCATGCCGCAGTACAACATTGTTGGAACCGGCGACCCGCGTGACGAACTTGCCGAGTTCGAAGGCATGCGTGTCCGCGCCACAGGTGGTCTGGGCAAGGCATTCGAAGCGGTCGGCGGTGTTCCGACCTCGGTTCCTGCGACTGAGGCTTTCAACGCAATGGAATCTGGAGTCGTTGACACGGTTGCCTTTGCTCAGCACGCGCACCTGTCCTTTGGCACCATCAACGAAGCGGATTGGTGGACGGCCAACCTGAACCCGGGCACCGTGAACTGTCCGGTCGTGGTCAACATCGATGCCTATGAGGCACTGCCGGCTGAGCATCGCGAAGCGTTGGACAGCTCGATCGACGAAGCGATTGATCACTATCTGGCCAATTATGGGTCGCTGCTGGAACAGTGGGACAGCGTTCTGGATGAAAAGGGCGTCGCAAAAGTACAGATCGATGATGCGGTAATCGCAGAGTTCCGCACCAAAGCTGCCGATCCCATCCGGGCACAGTGGATTGAGGATATGTCCGCTCAGGGTATCCCTGCGCAGGACCTGTATGATCTGGTCCAGTCCACGCTGGAACAACAACGCAGCGGTAACTAGACGCAAAATCCGGATGCCCATCGGGGCATCCGGACACCAATAAAAAATACAGGGGAACACCGCAATGGCAGGACAGGCCACGGTGCTTGAAGACAACAGCCTCCTGAGTTCTTTGGACCGTAAGTTGTTGAGGTTAGAGCGGTTTCTGGCTCTGATCAGCGGCCTTGCCGTGTTCAGTCTTATGGTTCTGGCGGTTGTCTCGGTCAGCGGACGCAATGCGATTAACGCACCTTTGCCGGGATATGTCGACTGGATCGAACAGGCGATGCCGCTGATTGCTTTTCTGGGCATTTCATATGTTCAGCGCGATGGCGGTCATATACGGATGGACATTGTCATCTCACGCCTGCACGGCCGGGCGCTGTGGCTGTTCGAGCTTATTTCGGTTCTTCTGATCCTGGTGCTGATGCTGGCCTTGGTCTGGGGCAGTTGGTCCCATTTTGACCGCTCGTTCGACTTTGGCGCGCCGATGTGGAGCCGGGACAGTTCAATCGACATCGGTATCCCGCTTTGGCCGGCTAAACTGCTGGCACCTGTGGCGTTCTCGGTGCTTTGCCTACGGCTGCTACTTCAGGTTTGGGGATATGGTCGCGCGCTGATCGTAGGGACCGAAAGCCCCGTAGCCGTTCCACTGATACAGGATGCGGCTGCTCAGGCCGCTGCCGAAGCCGAACAATTCGAAGGGCAGGACTAGCGCATGGACTCGATAGAGATTGGCCTGTGGGTCACGGGTGGCCTGCTGGTTCTGGTTGTGACCGGAATGCGCGTGGCGTTCGCGGCGGGGCTCGCGGGTCTTGTTGGGCTGGTTTGGATTTTCTGGGCCAAATTCGGCTACGACCCGGACCGCTTTGGCAAGGCAGTGACGGTTGCCGTTAAGACTGCCGGGCAGGTGCCTCATTCCAAGGTTGCCGCCCATACGCTCAGCCTGATCCCCACCTTCATTCTGATTGGCTATCTGGCCTATTACGCAGGCCTGACGCGCGCGTTGTTCGAGGCTGCAAAGCGTTGGGTGGCATGGGTACCAGGGGGGCTCGCGGTTTCGACTGTGTTCGCTACAGCCGGTTTTGCTGCCGTTTCCGGTGCTTCGGTCGCGACTTCGGCTGTGTTTGCCCGGATCGCAATCCCCGAGATGCTTAAGGTCGGTTACAACAAACAATTTGCGGCCGGAGTGGTCGCGGCAGGCGGTACCTTAGCGTCATTGATCCCGCCATCCGCAATCCTTGTGATATATGCAATCATCGTGGAACAGGATGTGGGGAAATTGCTGCTCGCCGGCTTTATCCCTGGTGCGTTCTCGGCTGTTGTTTACGGCCTGTTGATTGTCGGTATCGCGGTTGTTTTTAAATCCGTTGGTCCGCCGGTCACGGGATTCACCTGGAAGCAGCGTTTTGCGTCTCTGCCGGGCGCGTTTCCGATTGTCGCGGTGATCCTGATCATCATCTGCTTTGTCTATAACCCGTTTGGAGAAAAAGCCTGGGGCACACCGACCGAAGGCGGGGCAATCGGTGCTTTCATCGTCTTCTGTTTTGCCCTGTTCCACGGGATGCGGTGGCCCGAGTTGAAGTCGGCGCTGCTGGAAACTGCCAAGTTGACCGCAATGATCTTTACCATCATTTGGGGCGTATTGATTTACGTGCGGTTTCTGGGGTTTGCCGATCTTCCGGGTGCGTTTTCGGACTGGATAACCTCGTTGGAAATGTCACCGATGCTGATCCTGATCTGTATCCTGCTGGCCTACGCCGTCTTGGGCATGTTCATGGATGCCATTGGGATGTTGTTGCTGACATTACCGGTCGTCTATCCGGCGGTCATGGCCCTGAACGGGGGCGAGACGGTAAGCGCCGCAGAAAGCGCCTTTGGCATGTCTGGTCCGATGTGTGCGATCTGGTTTGGTATTCTGGTGGTGAAAATGGCCGAGTTTTGCCTGATCACGCCGCCCATTGGCCTTAATTGTTTCGTGGTTGCAGGCGTGCGTCCGGATCTGAGCGTTCAGGACGTGTTCAAAGGCGTAACCCCGTTCTTCATCGCCGATGGTGTGACGATCGCGCTGCTCGTGGCGTTTCCCGGTATCGTACTCTACCTGCCGTCACTCGCCGGATAGAAAAAACCCCCGGTGGTGAACCAGGGGTTAGTTGATGCGAAGTGCGGGTTCTTCAGCTCGCCCGCATCAGCATCCCATACAGATCCCGTGGATCATCCGGATCGGCCAGCATGTCCAAAGGTTCAAAGAAATCAGTGCCTTCGATGGCGGACTGGATGTAGCGCAGCGCAGAGAAATCCTCGATCGCGAAGCCGACGCTGTCAAACAGCGTGATCTGGTGGTCATCTTGGCGCCCCTTGGCCTGACCTGTCATCACCTGCCACATCTCGGTCACCGGATGATCGTCATCCAACGCCTGAATCTCGCCTTCGATACGAGTTTGCTCGGGGTATTCGACAAAGATCTCAGACCGCAGAAGGATGTCTCGGTGCAACTCGGTCTTGCCGGGACAGTCTCCGCCAATGGCGTTGATATGCACGCCCGGTCCAACCATGTTGTCGGTCAGGATAGTGGCATATTTCTTATCCGCTGTGCAGGTGGTGATGATCTGCGCGCCCTCGATGGCATCTTCAGGTGTTTTGCATAACACAACTGTCAGTCCGGTGTTCTTGAGGTTCGCTGCACATTTCTCGGTCGCTGCGTGATCGGTGTCATACAGACGTACGGTGTCAATTCCACACATGGCCTTGAACGCCAAACATTGGAATTCAGACTGCGCGCCGTTGCCGATCATCGCCATGACGCGCGAGTTTTTCGGGGCCAGGTAACTGCCCACCAATGCTGACGTCGCGGCGGTGCGTAGCGCGGTCAGCATCGTCATCTCGGTCAACAGGGTCGGGTAGCCGGTGTAAACGTCAGCCAGAAGGCCGAAGGCGGTGACGGTCTGTAGCCCCTCGGACGTGTTCTTTGGGTGGCCGTTGACGTACTTGAACCCGTAGGCCTCGCCATCCGAGGTCGGCATCAGCTCAATCACGCCATGGGGTGAGTGGGCCGGGATGCGGGGGGTTTTGTCAAAGCTCTCCCAGCGTTTGAAGTCGGATTCAATCTGAGCTGCGATCTGAGTGATCATCTTTTCAAGCCCGATGTGGTGCACCAGCCGCATCATGTTGTCGACGGATACAAAGGGCACAAGCGCCTTGTCAGAAGGTTGCATCATGGTCTCCTATCGGCGGGCAAGGTGGATGCCGGCGATCATGCAGCGTACTGATCCTCCGGCTGTTTCTATGGTTGGAACTGACAATGGCAGCAGAGTGGCGCTGTCTTCGATAATGTCGGTCTGTTGGGGTGTCAGCGCATCTTTGGCGCGACTGGAAAGAGCCAGCACGAGCCCATCACGACCACTAAGCTCGATGGTGTTTCCGGCAAAATCTGCGATCTGGTCATGGGACAGATCGATTACGGTGCGACCGGATTCTTCCAATCGCGCCTGTACGGTCGCGCGACGTTCGGCATCGATGATCATGTCGAGGCAGATCAGTGCATAATGTGTGCCGATCCCCATCAGGACATTGGTGTGATAAACGTCTCGGCCTGCGTCGTCCCTAGCTTCGAACGCGATGGGTTCGTAATTGAAGTTGGTACAGAACCGCTCCAACAAAACGGGATCAGCGCGGTTTGACTTGACCGTGTAAGCGATGCGGCCGACGTGATCGAGAACCATTGCTCCGGTACCTTCCAGTGCGAGATCGTCCTGTTCCAGCCCCGAATAATCGATCACGTCCTGAACGCGGTATTCCTGTTTCAGCAACTCGATAACATCTGTGCGGCGTTCGCGTCGACGCGACGGAACAAACATCGGATAGATCGCAACGTACCCGCCGGGATGTGTCGAGAACCAGTTGTTGGGAAAGACACTGTCCGGCGTGTTCTGTTGACCGTGATCATCAAATACATGAACTGTGACGCCTGCATCGCGCAGTTGCTCGACTGCGCGATCATGTTCATCGCGCGCGGCTGCTGAAGTCGCTTCGGCGGATCGGTGTGCCAGTGTCTGAAACGCATTGTCATGGCGAGTCTCTGGGTTCGACACAAACTCGTGCGGTCGAACCATGACGACAGCGGAAGGAGATTGCAGGGAATTCATCAGAAACTCCGGGTCGGGCGGTCGAAGATGCGACGGCCAAGCAGGGATGCGGCCAAGTCGACCATCAGCTTTGCGGTACGCCCACGCTCATCAAGGAATGGGTTCAACTCGACCAGATCCAGCGAACAGACGAGCCCGCTTTCATGCAGCAGCTCCATCGCCAGATGAGCTTCGCGTTCGGTTGCGCCACCGGGAACGGTTGTACCGACAGCGGGGGCGATCGAGGGGTCGAGGAAATCAACATCCAGAGATACGTGAAGAATGCCATTTGCCGCGCGGACACGGTCGAGGAACGCGATCAGCGGCGCTTTGATGCCGTGCTCGTCAATGCTGCGCATGTCTGCCAGCATGGCCTGATCCTGTTCCAGTCGTGCACGTTCAGCCGGGTCCACGGATCGCAGGCCGATCATGCCTACTCGATCCGTTGGGACCGGGGCAGCCAGCGTAGGGAAGGCGTCAAATCCGGGTTGCCCCGTGAAATAAGCAACCGGTGTGCCGTGCAGGTTGCCACTGCCCGTGCTGTCGGGTGTATGAAAATCGCTATGAGCGTCCAGCCAAAGTACGAACAGAGGTCGCCCGATCCCGTCGGCATGTGCTGCCATCCCGGCAACTGTGCCCATGGACAAGGCGTGATCGCCGCCCATAAAAATCGGCAGTCCGTTCGGCGCGGTTTCCTGTGCGGCGCGGCTCAGAGCGCTGGTCCAACCGACGCACTCGGGCAGGGCCACAAGGTGTGGATGCTCCGGTACATCTGACGGATCGGCACCGACATTGCCGACATCCGTCACTTGGTGTCCGAGGTCAGTTAGAGCTTGTTCCAGACCTGCCACCCGATAGGCGTCCGGGCCCATGCGGCAGCCCTGACGACGCTTTCCTGCGTCCATCGGTGCGCCAACCAATATTACATTTTGCGTATCCATATGACTATCTAGACCCTCATGATGGCTTGCGAAAAGGCAGCAAAATGTTCAAAATGACATTCGGATAAGCGAAATGGGAAGTAGTTATGGACGATTTGGATAGTAGGCTGCTGAGTGCATTGCACCGCGACGCACGAGCATCGCTATCCGAACTCGCCGAAACGCTGGGGGTAACACGCACCACTGTCCGCAGTCGCCTGCAACGGCTCAAACAGTCAGGTGAGATAGTTGGGTTCACCGTCCTCACCCGACAGGACGTTGCGCAAAGCCCGGTGCGCGGGCTGATGATGTTGGAAATCGAAGGCCGTGGGACTGAACGTACGATGGCTCGTATTGCTGCTATGCGGCAGGTGCGCGCGGTTCACTCCACGAACGGCAGCTGGGATCTGATCGCCGAAATCTGGACCGAAACCCTGGCCGAACTGGACGAGGTTTTGTTCCAGATCCGGCGCATGGAAGGGATAACCAAGTCCGAGACTAACCTGTTGCTGTCCACGCGCAAAGGTCGGGTCTGACGCCCGTAGCGCTTTGAGCTAGAACGAAATTGTGCGAAAGTCGGCCTGCGCGTTTCGATTGTTCAGAGTGTGATCGCGCCTGAGAGCAGGGACAAAGCATGGCAACTCATGAAAATGCCGAAGAACTCTGGGCTGTGCGCCTGGCCGAGCGGGTATCGGGATTTCTAGAAAAGCCCGTAGTCCGAATCGCGATACCGATTCTGGTTACCCTTATTGCCCTGACTGTCCTTCATGAACTGTCTTCGCACGTCAAATGGGCTGATGTAAAAACGGACGTCGCGAACACATCGTGGAAACTGATGTTTTTCGCCCTGTGCTGGACGGCAGTCAGCTTTTTGTCACTGTCACTTTACGATGTGTTTGCCGTGCAAAGCGTGGCAGATGGCGAGGTCCCATTGCCTGTCGCAGGCATGGCTGGGGCCTGTGGCTATGCCGTCTCGAATTGCCTTGGGTTTTCCTACATCACCGGCACGGCGATCCGGTATCGGATCTATGCGTCTCTGGGTCTTGATCTAGGTCGGGTTGCGGGGGTGATTGCCACATCCTGGATAGCATTCTGGTCAGGTTTCATTCTGCTTCTGGGTGGCTTGCTAACCTTTCATCCGGATGGAGTGTCCAAAGTTCTGCCCATAAGTGACACCGTCGAAACCGTGATGGGACTGTGCCTGCTTGTGGGTTTCGCAACGCTGTTCATTTGGCTCTCCAAGGGCGGACGCAGGCTGGCCACCGGCGGTTTGGGCTTCAATTTACCGGGCGGCAAGTTGCCGGGATTGCTGACGCTGGCGGCTGTGGGCGACCTGTTTGGGGCGTCAATGACACTGTACGTGTTGATGCCGGATGACCTGGGGGTCGGGTTTCCGTTCTTCTTCACAATCTACATTGGCGCCATTGCAGTCGGAATTCTCAGCCACGCTCCGGGCGGGATTGGCGCATTTGAGGCGACTTTGATCGCCGGGCTAGGGGCCTCGGGTCGGTCTGACGTAATCGCGGCCCTGTTGCTTTACCGGTTGATCTATACCTTCCTGCCATTTGCAATCGCAACGTTATCCATCGCAGTGGCCTCGGCCCTGACGCACCGACATCACATCAGCGGAGCCGCCACGTGGGTTTACCGCGTGATCCGTCCGATTGTGCCTATGGTCGCGGCCGGTGTCGCAGCTGTGGCGGGTGTCATTCTGCTGGTGTCCGGGGCGTTGCCTGCAGGCAGCGAGAACCTTAGTGCACTGCGAGACTTCCTGCCTTTGTCCTTCGTCGAAGCCTCGCATCTTGCCGGCAGCGCTGTCGGAGTTCTACTGATCCTTGTTTCACGCGGCCTGTTCCGCAAGCTGTACCGCGCATGGATAGTGGCCATGCTGCTGATGGTTGCCGGGTTCGTCGCATCGCTGACCAAGGGTCTCGATACGCACGAAGCGATCAGCATGTTGGGCACAATCGCCTTGCTGGCCACGTTTCGCGGGGCGTTTTACCGGGTCAGCGGGGCCTCGATATTCCGCCTGAACATCCCGTGGCTGGTCAGCGTGGTTGCCTTGCTTTTGGTTGTCTTTTGGGTCGGGCTGTTTTCCTATTCGCATGTCGAATATCAGAACGCTTTGTGGTGGGAGTTCGCGTGGAACGGTGACGCCTCACGCTTTTTGCGATCCAGTCTTGTGGTGGCGGTTATTCTTGGCGTGGTGGCGGTGAATTCTTTGTTCGGGCGCGAAGTTCCGGAACCGGTCCGGACGGAGATCCCCGAGGTTGTTGAACGTCTGGTCATGGAAAGCGAAGACACCGAGTCGCAGATTTCACTGACCGGCGACAAGCAATTCCTGATTTCACCGGACGATGACGCATTTCTGGCCTATGCCGACACAGGCAATGCGCTGATCACCAAGGGGGAACCGGTCGGGGACGAAACCGCCGGAAAGCAACTGATCTGGCAATTGCGCGAAATGGCGGACCGTGAGGGCAAGTTGTGCGCCTTCTACAGCGTATCAACTAAGTACCTGCCGACGTTTCTGGATCTGGGCCTGTCTATTCTGAAGATCGGAGAGGTCGCGCGCGTGCCGTTGAAAGATTTCTCGCTGGACGGCAAGTCTCGCAAGCGGTTCCGTCAGGCCAAGAACCGGGCCGAACGCGAAGGGTACGTATTCGAGATCATACCGAAGGACAAAGTGGGCCCTGTATTGCCCGAACTGCGCAAAATTTCAGACGACTGGCTGGAGCATAAGGCTGGTGAGGAAAAGGGCTTTGCCTTGGGCGGGTTTGACGATGAATACCTGTCCTATTTCGATTTCGCGGTGCTGAAGAAGGCAGATACGGGAAAGATCGTCGCCTTCGCCAACCTCTTCCAAGGCGGGAACAAGTCCGAATTGTCGTTGGACCTGATGCGGTATGAGCCGGACGGGTCGAACTTTATCATGGATGCCTTGTTTGCCGAGATGATGACCTGGGGGGCAGAGCAGGGGTTCCATTGGTTCTCGCTGGGGGCGGCACCGTTTTCGGGAATCGAGAACCGGCAACTGGCGTCTTTCTGGAACCGCGTCGGAGGGTTCGTATATGAGCACGGCGAGCAGTTCTATCACTTCGAAGGGCTGCGATCTTTCAAGCAGAAGTTCGATCCGGAGTGGAGCCCGAATTACCTCGCCAGCCCCGGTGGTCTGGCAGCACCACGTATTCTGTACGAGGTGAACATCCTGATTTCAGGCGGTTTGCGCGGGCTGACGAAGTAACACTCAGTTCAGACTGGCGCGGGTTGGGGTTTTCTCCAGAAGATCGCCCCAATCTGTGCGATATGCCATTTCGGCCAGAACGGTTTCTGGTAGGAATTCCTGGTTCTGCCGGATCTGCCAGCCGCCACCCAATCCCTTGTAAACCGCAACCAGATTGCTGGACACCTGCTGGCGGGCCTGAATCAGATTGGCTTGTGATCGCAACAGCGCTGTTTGGGTGTTCAGGATACGCGAATAGCTGGCGATACCGTCCCGATACTGGTCGATGGCGATATCAGCCGCTTTGCGCGAAGCCGCGACGCTTTTTTCATAGAAGCCAACTTGCTTGCGAGATTGGGCATAGGCCACCATGGCGCTTTCAACCTCGGAATAGGCGGTCAGGACAGTGTTCTGGTAATTGGCGATCAACGCCTGATAGGCCGCATCCTGCGCGCGGACGTTGTTTTTGATCCGGCCATAGTTGAGCACGTTCCAGACTACTCCGGCATTCGCGAGCCCGGTGTTGCTGCCTGCTGAAAACAAATCCTGCCCGCCCGAGGCCTGCAGGCCAATTGCACCAGACAGGATAAATTGCGGATAAAGGTCGGCCAAAGCGATCCCGACCTGCGCTGATTGCGTGGCCGCTGCCAGCTCGGCTGCGCGAACGTCTGGGCGGCGGCGCAGCAATTCGGCCGGGACACCGACGGACACATTTGTACGTGCAGAGGGAATCCGTCCAGAATTGCCAAGTAGGCTGGTCATGCGGGACGGCGTGGTTCCCAACAGCACGGCCAAAGCATTTTTGGCCTGTTGAAGATCACTTTCAATCTCTGGCACCAAGGCCTTGGTATTGTTCAACAGGGCCGTGGATTCCTGCACGTCCAGCTCGGTTGTCACGCCATTGTCAAACCGCAATTGGGTCAGATCTGCGGATTCCTGTTGCAACTGGATGTTGTCGCGCGCCACGGCCAGCGACTCCTGCAAGGCACGGATGTTGACATATAGCGCCGCAACATCGCCGGTCAGGGTGACAAGCGCGTCGTCATAATTGGCCACTTGCAGCGCCAGATTGGATCGCGCGGCCTGAACGCCGCGACGTTGCTGGCCCCAGACGTCTAGTTCCCATTGGGCATCAAACCCGACTTGTGAGGTCGAAAACTCGGTGTCGAGAGGTATGATCCGGCGGATATCTGAAATCGGTCCGAGGTTGTCGCTGACTTGGCGGCGTTCAATCGATGCTCCGATGGCCTGCGATTGCGGATACAGCTCGCCAAACGCAATGCCCAACTGCGCGCGTGCCTGCAGAACGCGAGCACCGGCGACCTGCAGGTCAAGGTTCTGGGCGTAGGCCTCGGCGATCAGTTTATTGAGGGTGGGGTCATTGAAGGTCTGCCACCATTTCACCACCGGAGCGCTGCGCGAGGTCAGACCGCTTTGACCAGTGCTTGGGCTGTTGACCTCGATCCATTGCTTCACGACCGGAGAGCTTGGGCGCACGAAATCCGGGCCAACTGGTGCGCAGCCGACCAGCAGCGCGGCGCATAGGGCTGTACCCTTCAGTCGGCGGTATAATCTGGCCCGGGTCATCATATGCGTCCTTAGATATCCAGTGGTCGAATGAAGTTGGCGAAGGAATAGAGACGAATGTTGATCCGCCGCAGGAACTCAAAGCTTTTGCCCTGACCGGTATAAATCGCCACAGCCGCGTGACCACCGGCAGGGAAGGTGTGCCCGTCCGGGATATCGACCGAGATTTGCACGGCAATGCGTCCGGGCAGTTTTGGCAGCTCAAACCCGGGCAAGCGGCCAGACGGCAAGTACTGACCTTGTCGGGTTGCCCACCAGATTGCCTCGACCTTGCCGGTCAGGATTTCACCCGGATACAGATCAAGAGCAACTTCAACGGGTTGGCCAACCTCGACAAATTTCAGGTTCTGCTGTCGGTAGGTTGCAAGAATATAAGGGTTGTCCTTGGTGACAAAACTGGCAATGGCGCCCAGGCGGATATCGCCGACGACCAGACCCGGACGGGCCTGTTGGGACACGATCATGCCGTCTTCGGGGGCGTAGATTGTTGTATTGTCTAGAAAATACTGGGCCTTGTCTAATTGCGCCTGTGCCTGAAGGATGCCGGTGTTCACGCCGTCAATCTGGGAATCTAGCGCAAGCTGAGCCTTTTCCAGATTTGCCGTGGCCTCTTTGACCTGAGCCTGATCCTCAGTCACTTGTTCGTTCCAGCGATCTAGCTCGTCCTGCCGCGCACCACCTGCGGGTACAAGATTTTCGTATCGGGCCTGCTGCGTCTGTGCGTAGGCAAGTTGAGCGTTGGCACGCTCAATGGCTTCCCCGGCGGCAATGACGTCCTGTTCAAGGATCTTGGCGTTCTGCTCGGCCGCGACCAGTTGCGCTGTGGCTTCCTCAACCTCAAGCGCGAACACAGTGTCGTCGAACCGATACAGGGGATCGCCCTTTGTGACTTCGGTATTTGGCTCGACCAGTACCTCAGTCAATATCGTCGGTTCGGTCAGCCGTGGGACGATCTGGATGGTCGAGCGGACCACGTGGCTGTCGATAGAGAACGGCTGAAAGAACCGAAGGGCGACAAGGAAGATCAACAGCAGGTGCGCACCGACCCAGAAGGATACGATGCCCCACATGATGTTGAACTTCAGCCACTGGAACTTGAAGAAAATAAGCCAGACGAAAATGATGTAGAAAAGCGTAATGCCGAGGGCGACAAACATATTTTGTAGTTTCCTTTGGCCTTAGCTCTTTTGCGTCTCTTCCGGATCCAGCGGGTCACGGTATTCTTCCGTCAACTCACCACCCAAGCGCTTGATTTCTTTGCGAACCGCCTCACGCTCATCATCGGGCATACGGCGGATATCGACCACCGTTCCATCGTGGAACGCCCAGATGAAGGCATGGACCCAGGGTACGATGGCGAGAAACCCCATCCATCCCATGATCTTTATCGCCTCGGCATGAGGGTGGTTGCGTTTAATTGCGATGCGGCCGGGCAATCCCATCACGAATAGAAACAGCGCCATGACGGCGGCCAGCAGCAAGATCAACGCAACAAATGTCAGGTAGTCATAGTAGCCAAGCGGCTGCCCAAGTAGCCCCATCTTCGTGCCTCCGTTCGGGAAGGTTTTCCCATCCTCAGTTGTTGGTGCCCAGTTCGTCAATCACTTTGTAGCTGGTTGGCGGGTCAGCGCAAATGCCAGGACCACATTCAAGCAGTGTCGAGCCGGCGTTCAGAACAGCCAAACCAAGCATGACAAAAAAGGCTGTTTTGGCCAGTGTGCTTCCACCAAACCGCGGCTGATCCGAAGTGTCGTCAGCGTATTGGCGATCAAACAGAAGCATAACTGCGGTACCCAACAGGATCAGGAAAAAGCAAATGGCCGCCCACGTGTAGTAGTGCAGCCCCAACACGGGCGAGCCGTAATGACCCGTGCCGGGAACGATATGCAGAAGGATCTGGCGCACCGATACGCTGCCGCCATAAAGCGCTGCGATTAACATCAACGCATAGTGCTGCGGCCGCGCGCCGTATAACAGGTTCAACCCCAGCCCAACGCCCACGGCGACAAAGCCAACGCGCTGCAGCAGGCAAAGCGGGCAGGGCAGTTCATAAAGCGTCAGTTGGTAAATAAAGGCCATAAGCAGCACTAGACTGACCGCCAGCATGCCTATGGCGTTCAGGGTTCGGGACAGTTCTGGTGTCATCATCGCCCCCTACAACTGGATGGTCAGTTGGCTGGTGGCGTGGAATTTGAGCCAGTACACACTCAACGCCAGCGTGAAGAAAAACAACGTATTGGCTGCCGTTGTTTGTCGAAAATAATTCAGCCCCATAGTGGCTGTAAGTAACGCAAATAAAAGCGCTATCATGGCCCGGTTCTCCCCTTCCGTGCAACGACCGCAATACCGCGATACTGTCAGGCGCTGGGAGGTCTGGCAAGAAAACTCTTACCCAGTTCACCTTTTAGGAGAACTACTTAGGGGGCTATTGGCACATGCGAAGGTCGGTCTTCCACGCCTGACACCTCTTGCTTAGGCGGTCCGTCAGAGGCCGGTCGGTGTAGAACGTGTCGATCTCAGCCAATGAGGTGATACGCGCGGGGGCTGCACGCTGAAACTTTGAATGATCGGCCACAAGAAATGTGCGCCGTGTTTGGGCAAGGATCGTCTGGCTGACCTGGACCTCTTGAAAATCGAAATCCAGTAGGTCGCCATCGGCATCAAGTGCCGAGCAGCCGATGACCGCATAGTCGAATTTGAAGTGCCGGATGGTCGAGACAGTGAGATTACCCACCAACCCGCCATCTGATCTGCGCAGGACACCGCCTGCAACGACGATTTCGCAATCGGCGTTCTCGGCCAGAATATTGGCGACATTCATGTTGTTTGTGACGACCATCAGGTTCTTGTGGTTCACCAATTGGCGCGCAACCGCCTCGGTCGAGGTCCCGATATTCATGAAAACCGACGCGCCGTCCGGAATGTCTTGGGCACAAGCCGAAGCAATGTGCGCCTTGGCCTCATCGTTCAGGGCCCGGCGATCCTCATAGCCAATATTGGAAACGCCTGAGCGAATGACGGCCCCGCCATGAACCCGGTCCAGCTTCCCCAGATCCGCCAGCTCAGACAGGTCGCGGCGAATGGTCTGAACCGTGACCCCGAACTGAGCGGCCAGGTCATCCACCATCACACGGCCATCCTGTCTGGCGATGTTCAGAATGTCTGACTGACGAAAGGAAAGGGACATGGTCGGCTCCGAAACGGTGTGTGTTCGTTTTTGTTCTAATTTCGAAGGGTTTCCAAGAGATCTGATTGACCACACTTTTGAAACACTTCGATTTGTAGTGATAAAACGAAAATAAACGAAAGGAAACGTTGACGAAACGCGCGTTCATCGGGTTAATGAGCCCGGTTTTTCAAACAAAGAGAATCATCCGGACATGGAACGGCACACGGACAAGGTCACGGACCTTTTCATCATTGGTGGTGGGATTAACGGGTGCGGAATAGCGCGCGATGCGGCCGGGCGCGGATTGTCCGTGACATTGGCCGAGATGAACGACCTTGCCTCGGCGACGTCTTCGGCCTCGACCAAGCTGTTTCATGGCGGCCTGCGGTATCTGGAGTACTTTGAATTCCGTCTGGTGCGCGAGGCGTTGATCGAGCGTGAAACCCTGCTGCGGGCAATGCCGCATATCAGCTGGCCGATGCGGTTCGTGTTGCCGTATCACAAGGATATGCGGTTCGATTCTGAAACGCCGACCTCGCGACTTCTCAGCACAGTAATGCCTTGGATGAAGGGCCGGCGCCCGGCGTGGCTGATCCGTCTGGGCTTGTTTATGTATGACCATCTTGGGGGGCGCAAAATCCTGCCGGGGACAAGCTCACTGGATTTGCAAAGCGCGCCGGAAGGCAGGCCGCTGCAGGACAAGTTTCACACAGCCTACGAGTATTCCGATTGTTGGATTGAGGATTCACGGCTGGTTGTGCTGAATGCCCGCGATGCCGAGGCACGTGGCGCGAATATTCTGGTGCGGACCAAAGTTCTGGCGGCCAAACGCGTCGATGATCTGTGGGAAATTACCATCCGCGATATGCAGAGCGGCGACACGCAGACGGTGCAGGCCAAAATGCTAATCAACGCAGGTGGACCTTGGGTTGGGGACATCATCCAGACCAAGATCCACATCAACTCTCGTGAAGGTGTGCGATTGGTGCGCGGCAGCCATATCGTGACGCCTAAGCTTTATGATCACGACAAATGCTATTTTTTCCAAGGTGAAGACGGGCGCATCATTTTCTCCATTCCGTATGAGCGCGATTTTACGCTAATCGGCACAACGGATCAGGATCACCCAGACCCAGCAGAGCCCCCGACCTGCACGGAGACAGAGCAGGACTATCTGTGCGCGTTTGCCTCGAAGTATTTCCAAAAACCGGTTACGCGCGATGACATCGTGTGGACGTATTCCGGTGTGCGTCCGCTGTATGACGACGGGGCCAGCAGCGCCACCGCGGCAACGCGGGATTATACACTAAAAGTTGACGCGCACGGTGGGGCGCCAGTGCTGAATGTCTTTGGCGGCAAGATCACCACCTATCGGCGTCTTGCCGAAAGCGCGCTGGACAAAGTGTCCGAGCATTTCCCTGATCTTCCCGGCCCCTGGACTGCAGGCGTTTCGCTTCCGGGCGGCGATTTTCCAGTTGGTGGCGTACCGGATTTGGTCGAGGCACTGTCGGCCGACTACCCGTTTCTGGATCGTGTCTGGGCGCAACGTCTGGTTCGCGCCTATGGCACTGAGGCCAAGACAATTTTGGGCGATGCCAAGTCCGCATCGGATCTGGGCGAGGACTTCGGCGCGACGCTAACCGCACGGGAATTGGCGTGGCTGATGGACAAAGAATATGCGCGCACGGCCGAAGATGTTGTTTGGCGCCGAAACAAGATGGGCCTGCGGTTAAGTGCCGAGCAGATCGCCGGCATTCAAGGCTGGATGGATCGCAAAACCGAACCCGTCGTAGTGAACGCCTGACCAAAAAAGTAAAAGCCCCGCCAGTTTGGCGGGGCTTTTGTTTTGGATCACGCGGCCTCTTCTGATGGGCCCGGATCATCCTTGGTTCCCTTGATCCATTCCCGCATCCCTTGCAGCAAGGCGTATAGGACCGGCACTAGGATCACGCCGACCAAAGTGGCTGCCAGCATCCCGCCGAACACGGCGACACCGATGGCCTTCTGACTGGCGGCACCCGCGCCGCTGGCCGCCAGAAGCGGCACAACACCCAACAGGAAGGACAGGGCTGTCATCATTACCGCACGGAAACGCTGATAAGCGGCCTCGGCTGCGGCGTCTTTGACCGACAACCCCTTGGCGCGTTGTTCCATCGCGAATTCAACGATCAGAATGCCGTTCTTCGAGGCCAGCCCCACAAGCATGATCATCCCGATCTGCGTATAGAGGTTGATGTCGCTGCCCACGATGGCCACGGCCGCCACCGCCCCGAACAAGGCGACGATCACCGATAGCAGGATCGACACGGGCAAGGTCCAACTCTCGTATTGCCCCACCAGGAAGAGGTAGCCGAACAGGATCGCCAGCCCGAGGATGACGACCACCAGACCACCGGTCGCCAATTGCTGTTGTGCAGTACCGGTCCATTCAAAGGCATAGCCCGGGGGCAGGGCAGTCGTGGATTCCTCGGTCATGACATTGATCGCGTCACCGGTGGATAACCCAGGGGCCGGAACCGCCGTTACGGTCGCCGAACGGAACAGGTTGTGACGTTTCAGCAAGACCGGACCCAGTACGTTTTCGACATCGATGAGCGTACCCAACGGCACCATCTCACCCTTGGTCGATCGCACATACAGGTTCGCGATATCGTCGACATTATCACGATATGAACCGTCGGCCTGGATCATCACGCGATACACACGCCCGAACAGGTTGAAGTCGTTCACATAGTATGACCCCAACTGCGCCTGCATCGTCTGGAACACCTCGGCCACGGACACTTGTAGCGTCTTGGCCTTTTCGCGGTCCAGATCCACGAACAACTGAGGAACGTTGGCCCGGAATGTGGTGTAGGCCTGACCGATTTCCGGTCTTTGGTTGGCTGAATAGACGAACGACCCAACGGCCGAGGCCAGATCCTGAGGCGTACCGCCTCCGGTCTGCTGCACCTCCATCTCGACGCCAGCCGAGTTGCCCAAGCCTTGAATGGGTGGTGGGTTGAACGCGATGATCGATGCAGCGGATTCACCATAGGCTATCGCCAGTACTTTCTGCAGGATCGCGTCAGCGCTCAGGTCATCCTCTTTCCGTTCATCCCAGTTGTCGAGGTTCACAAAGATCGCGGCGCCGTTTGTCGTTGTGCCGTTCAGGATCGAGAAGCCGTTGATCAGAACTGTGCTTGCGACGCCGGGGATCTGTTGGATCTGTGCGTCGACACGTGCAGTGACCGTTTCGGTCCGTTCCAACGTTGCGGCGTCTGGCAGTTGCACATCCACGAACAGATATCCGTTGTCTTCCAGCGGAAGGAAACCACTCGAAGTGTTGGACATGATCGTGCCTGTGCCCATGGCCAGCGCTACGATGATGCCCAGACCGATGATCGGCAGGATCAGCAATTTGCGTACGATGGCGACATAGCCACTGCGAACGCTACCGATGAAGTTTTCGAACACCGCCAACAACCCTTTTGGCGGGCCGGACCGTGCCTTCAACACCAGACCGCACAACGCAGGAGACAGTGTCAACGCGTTGATTGACGAGATCACCACAGCGGTCGAGATTGTCACAGCAAACTGCGAATAAAGCCGTCCCGAGATGCCGGGCATAAAGGTGACTGGTACGAACACCGCCAACAGAACCAACGTGGTTGCAATAACCGGACCGGTGATCTGCCCCATCGCCTTGCGCGTTGCCTCAGCCGGTGGAAGCCCTTCGTCGGCGATGATCCGTTCGACGTTTTCGACCACAACGATCGCGTCATCCACAACGATCCCGATGGCCAGCACCAGCGCGAACAAAGAGATCGTGTTCAGCGACATACCGAAAAGCAGCAAGAACGCGAATGTCCCGATCAACGACACGGGGATCGCAACCGCCGGAATGATCGTCGCGCGCCAGCTTCCAAGGAAGACAAACACCACCGAGATCACAAGGATGAAGGTCAGGATCAGGGTCGAGACCACGTCATTCAGCGACTGTTTGACAAAGTCTGTGGTGTTGAAAGGTACGGCGTATTCCACATCCGTCGGGAAGGTTCGGGACAATCGCTCAAGCTCGGCCTCGACACGGTCCGACACGGCCAGCGCATTCGCGCCAGGGGCCTGATAAATGCCGATTACCGTGGCCGGGACACTGTCGAAATAGCCCGAAGCCGCATAATATTCTGCACCCAGCTCGACCCGCGCGATGTCCTTGACCCGTACGATTGAACCGGCATCCCCGGTTCGGATGACAATGTCGCCGAACTCTGCGGCCGAGGTCAGGCGGCCCTTGGTTTTGATCGTGTATTGAAAGGTCTGCCCTTCCGGGACCGGAGGAGCGCCGATGGAACCGGCCGAAACTTCGACGTTTTGTTCCTGAATTGCATTGATCACGTCACCGGGTGTGATGGACAAAGCAGCCATCTGATCCGGGTCCATCCAGATCCGCATGGCGTATTCCAGATTGGTTAGAACGTCGGCTTTACCCACACCCTGAACACGCGCCAGCGCGTCTTTCAGGTTGATCGAAGCATAGTTGGACAGAAAGACACTGTCATAAGTCTCATTCGGCGAGGTCAGCGTCACCAGCAACAGCATGTTGGTGGATGCTTTTTGAGTAACCACGCCAGATGAGGTCACTTCGGCAGGCAGGGACGACATGGCCTGAGCCACGCGGTTCTGCACGTTGACTGAGGCGATGTCCGGGTCGGTGCCCACTTCGAATGTGACGTTGAGCGAATAGGATCCGTTATCTGCCGAGGTCGACGTCATGTAGATCATGTCGTCCACACCGTTGACCTGCGCCTCGATCGGTGCGGCGACGGTGTTTTCAACGGTTTCGGCGTTGGCGCCGGTATAGGTGGTCGTCACGCTGACCACAGGTGGCGTAATGTCCGGGAACTGTGCGACCGGCAGAACCAAATAGCCGATGCCGCCCATGATCGTTAGGACCAGCGAAATAACTAGGGCCAGCTTGGGCCGGCTAATGAACAGGGCTGAGAACATCCGTTATTCTCCCGGCTGTTCAGAGGCGACGACGGCATCCACCGCGACGCCCGGGCGAACCCGCTGCAGGCCCTCAACGATCACGCTTTCACCTTCGCGCAGACCATCTGTCACAATAATCGCTGTCCCAACCACGTCGCCGGTTGTGATGTAGCGCTGTTCGACCATCTGCTTGTCATTCACCACCAGCACGAACTCACCGCGCTGATCGCGTTGCAATGCGGCCTGAGGGACCAGCACCTGAAGGGTCGGTTCCAATGCCTCGATTTGAACACTCAGGAATTGGCCGTCGATGATAAACCGATCGGTGTTAGGGAACTCAGCGCGGACGGTGATCGCACCCGTCAGAGGGTCGATGCGGTTGTCCACAAAAACAATCTCACCTGTTTCGTCGAGCTTGGTTCCGTTGGGCAAGGTCAGGTGTACATTCGGGCTTTTGTTGCTTTCAGCAAGTGAAGCTGCGCTCTCTCCAACCTGTTCGAGGACCGAGGTAAATTGTTTTTCGTTTAAAGAGAAATTTACATAAATCGGAGCTTCGCTTACCAGGTTGACGAGCGGAGGGTTTGTCGGCCCTACAACGTCGCCTACGCTGGTTTCCACACGTCCAATCCGCCCGTCAAACGGCGCGTGGATCTCGGTGTAACTCAGGTCCAACTCGGCTTGTTGGATGGCAGCGTGAGCGGCCTTGACCTCGGCCTCGGCGACCAGTTCATTGGCGCGGGCGATGTCACGCTCGGACTCCGGGGTGGCATCGCGTTTGTACAGCTCTTCCTTTCGGGCCAGATCGACCTT
The DNA here is from genome assembly GCF_059611005.1 of Ruegeria sp. CDSB117. Classification (NCBI taxonomy): domain Bacteria; kingdom Pseudomonadati; phylum Pseudomonadota; class Alphaproteobacteria; order Rhodobacterales; family Roseobacteraceae; genus Ruegeria; species Ruegeria sp. CDSB117. The sequence continues at coordinate 111,989 of NZ_JBXWOS010000003.1, read as the reverse complement.
GGCAAGCTCCAGATTGGCCTCCGCCCGGTCCAGATCGGCTTTCCGGGCCTCCAGGGTCGCCTCATACAGATCGGGTTCGATGGTAAACAACAGGTCGTCTTTTTTGATAAGCGCACCGTCTTCCACATCCTGAGTTTCAAGAAAGCCGTTCACGCGGGCGACAATATCCACCTTGTTAATGGCCTCGGCGCGCCCGATGAACACGGCCTCATCGGTAATTTCTTCGGTATAGGCCGCTGCAATCGACACTTTCGGCGGCGGCGCGTCGCTTTGATCCTGGGCCAGCGCCGTGAACGAGGCGCCCAAACTGGTCAGTGCCGCGATGGCCAAGACCGGACCTCTGTGTCGAAAAAATGAATTCTTTAATGCAAGGGACATGGCGGGCGCCTCATTAGACCTAAGGATATTGCGCCGGGGCAGCTCTGTTGCCTCGACGAGTCGTGCTGATTTCTTGGCAGGATGGCCGTTTTGGAACTTTATCTCAAGCTTCTTGAATGCGTCAGCCGGGTGGAGCGCCCGGAAATTATTCCGGTTTCAAGCGGACTTACGCCAAGATCCTTTGGAGTTTTGGCGCCCAAACCCGGTTTTTGCCCCATTTCAAATGAAAACGGAGGCCAAATGGCCTCCGTAACTATGGTGTTGTGATCCAAAATATCAGTCGCGCTGTCCAGCGAACCTGGATTGCCACTCTTCGCGCTGTTCGTCCGTGATCTTGGCGAACAGAACGTCCGGCACAGTGAACGCGTGACCGGCGGGCAGGGCGTCCAGCGCGGCAGCAACATCGTCAGGCCAGCTGGTGTCCAAAGTGTTCATTGCGCTCAGCATCTTGGCCGAGGCTTCAGGGATGAACGGTGCGCTGAGTACGGCGTAGAGGCGGATCAGGTTCAGGCCCAGACGCACCTGAGCGGCGGCCTGTTCAGGGTCTTCCTTGAAGATCGACCACGGGGCGGCAGCCTGCAGGTATTCGTTGCCCGCAACCCAGATCGCACGCAATTCCTGCGCGGATTTGCGAACCTCCATCGCCTCCATATGCGCTTCATACGCGCGGACTCGTTTGGTCAGCTCATCAATCAGCGCGTGTTCGCGGTCGCCATAAGCGCCACCTTCAGGAACTGCCTCACCAAACTTAGAGCGGCAAAACTTTGTAATGCGGCTGACAAAGTTACCCAGAACATCCGCCAGGTCCTTGTTCACCGACTGCTGGAAATTCTCCCATGTGAACTCGCTATCGCTGCTTTCGGGCGCATGGCTCAGTAACCACCAGCGCCAATAATCGGCTGGCAGGATTTCCAGCGCCTGATCCATGAACACACCACGGCCCTGGCTGGTCGAGAACTGACCACCATCGTAGTTCAGGTAGTTGAACGACTTGATGTAGTCGACAAGCTTCCAACGTTCGGATGACCCAGATTCTTCGTTGTAAGTGTTGGTGCCCAAAATCGTTGCCGGGAAGGAAAGGGTGTGGAAGGGCACATTGTCCTTGCCCATGAACTGGACATAACGGACATCATCCGCTCCTTTGTCGGTGCGCCACCAGCGTTCCCAATCGGCCTCGGTCCTGCCGTTGGCATCCGCCCATTCCTTGGCGCAGGCGATGTATTCGATCGGCGCGTCGAACCAGACGTAGAAGACCTTGCCCTCCATGCCGGGCCAGTCCTGATCGCCTTTTTTGACGGGCACACCCCAGTCCAGATCGCGGGTGATGCCGCGATCCTGAAGGCCGTCTCCGTCATTAAGCCATTTTAATGCAATAGAGGTAGTAAGATTCGGCCAGTAGTTCTGGTCTTCTGGCTCGACCTTTTCCCCTTCAACTGTGAGCGCGGTCGGTTTCATCTTAGACTGAATCCAGCGCCGCAGCTCTTCCCTCATCTCCGATTGCCGCAGGTACAGGTGTTTGGTCTCGCGCACCTCCAGATCGGTCGATCCGGATATGGCCGAGCGCGGCTCGATCAAATCGGTCGGGTCCAGCTGTTTGGTGCAGTTTTCACATTGGTCGCCCCGCGCACGTTCATAACCGCAATTGGGGCAGGTGCCTTCGATATAGCGGTCAGGAAGAAAGCGGCCATCGGCGTTGGAATAGACCTGTTTTTCGCTGACTTCGCGGATCAGCCCAGCATCGTCCAGCTTCCCGGCAAAATGCTGGGTCAGCGTCTTGTTCTGCTCGCTGGACGAGCGGCCAAAATGATCAAAGCTCATACCAAACCGCTTGGCGATGTCGGCCTGAACCTCGTACATATCTGCGCAGTATTCAGCCACTGGCTTGCCTGCTTTCGCTGCGGCCAGCTCGGCAGGTGTGCCGTGTTCGTCGGTGGCGCACAGGAACATGACCTCGTTCCCCCGGCCACGCAGGTAGCGTGCGTACAGATCAGCCGGCAATTGCGAGCCGATCAGGTTACCGAGGTGCTTGATCCCGTTGATGTAAGGGATCGCTGAGGTGATGAGAATTCGAGCCATGTTCCGTTTCCGCGTAACTGTCTGCGCGCCCGTCTACATTATGTTACCGGCCAGCAAAACCCCGGCTTTGGTTTGGACGTCATTTTAGCACGGGTCGCCGGGAAAATCGGACTGAGTTGCAGCCTTGGATTGCGTCGCCTTCATCGCATGCAATACCCCAGAGTTGTAAATTAGAATCACAAACTCTTGAATTTTCACAATGAGTTCCCATCTATCATGTATACCACAGTATACAATAACGAGGGCAAACAACTGATGTTCGACTTTCTGCTCGAGGGTGCATTTGCGCCCTTCACTTTGGCGCTTGCGCTTCTGTTCGGCCTGCTTGTGCTGGAACTGATCGCATTGGTCCTGGGTGGAAGCCTTATGGCGGGCGAGGGCGAGGTTGATCTGGACGTTGTTGACGCCCCGGATCTCGATGTTGGTGATTTCGATCTGGATATCGATGCCGATGTCGACCTAGGTGACTTTGAGCTGGCCGAGGTCGAAGCGGACGCGCCTGGCGCGACCCCTACGGGACCCTTGGCCTGGCTTGGGATCGGCAAAGTGCCGTTCATGATCTGGCTGGTCGTTCTGCTGGCGGGTTTTGGCCTGTCCGGTATGGGCCTGCAGTTGGCGTTGCGCGATCTGCTTGGCTTCGACCTGCCTGCCTGGATGGCCGCGATCCCTGCCGGTGCCTTTGGCCTTTGGTTTGCACGTGGCTTTGGCGGGGTCTTTGCCCGCTTGCTGCCCAAAACCGAGACCGAGGCAATGTCCGAACGGATGCTTGCTCGCCGCCGGGGCGTAATCACCCAGGGCACCGCTTCGCGCGGACGCCCGGCTGAGGTGCGTGTCATGGACCGCTTTGGCAACGCCCACTACCTGCGCGCTGAGCCGCTGCAGGACAAAGACGCGCTGAAGCAAGGCACCGATGTGCTGGTGCTGCGCGACCGACGGCGCGACCGGTTCGTTCTGGTCGGCATGTCTGAATAACCAAAAATTTCTAACCCCATCACGGAGGATTTTGCATGGAACTTACATTCCTAGCCGTCACAGTTGTGACCATTCTGGCAGTAGTTTTGTTTATCGGCCTTGTGCTTGGCCGTCTTTACCGCCGCGCGACCCGAGAGATCAGCCTGGTGAAAACCGGTGCTGGTGGTAAGAAAGTCATCATGGATGGTGGCGTTATCGTCGTGCCGTTGCTGCACGAAGTCAGCCCAGTCAACATGAAAACCCTACGCCTTGAGGTTCAGCGCAGCGGCGAGGCCGCTCTGATCACCAAAGACCGGATGCGTGTCGACGTGGGCGTCGAGTTCTACGTCTCGGTCATGGCGACTGAAGAAGGTATCGCTCGTGCTGCGCAAACCCTTGGCGATCGGACGTTCGACGTCGAACAGCTGCGGGAAATGATCGAAGGCAAATTGATCGATGGTCTGCGCGCTGTTGCGGCCCAGATGACGATGGACGGTCTGCACGAAAACCGCGCTGACTTTGTGCAAGAAGTGCAGAATGCGGTGTCTGAGGATCTGTTGAAAAACGGATTGTCCTTGGAATCCGTTTCGCTGACCGCGCTGGACCAGACGCCGTTTGAGGCTCTGGACGAAAACAACGCGTTTAACGCTGTGGGTATGCGCAAGCTGGCCGAGGTCATTGCGACCTCAAAGAAAGAGCGTGCGCAGATTGATGCCGATGCCGAGGTCGAAGTGCGCCGTGCAGCGATGGAAGCTCAGCGTCAGAAGCTGTTGATCGAAAAGGACGAAGAGCAGGCGCGCATCGAGCAGACGCAGCAGATCGAAACTCTGCGCGTGGCGCAAGAGGCCGAGGTTGCAGCCCGGACCGAAGACTCGGTACGCGAAACCGAACGCGCACGGATCGCCCGTGAAGAAGCCATTCGCGCCGCAGACATCGAGCGTGAGCGTAAAATCCGCGAAGCCGAGATCTCGAAAGAGCGTGAACTGGAAGTCGCCGAGCAAGAGCGTCAAATCATCATCGCGCAGAAATCCGAAGAGGAAAGCCGCGCGCGTGCATCTGCTGATTTGGCCCGTGCCGAGGCGACCAAAGCGACCGAAGCCGTAGCGACCGCACAGAAGGTTGCCGAGGCCGAGCGTATCAAGCAGATCGCGCTGATCGAAGCCACACGTGAGGCCGAGCGTCAAGCGACCGCAATCCGACTGGCTGCGCAGGCTGAGAAAGAAGCCGCTGCTGACCGCGCCGAAGCCCGCCGTGAAGAGGCGCAGGCCGAAGCCGACGCGCTGAACATTCGGGCTGAGGCCAAGAAGAACGACATGCTGGCCGAAGCCGAAGGTAAGCGTGCGATCGTCGAAGCAGATAACGTGCTGTCAGTGGATCAGATCCGCATGAAGGTTGATCTGGCGCGGATCGAAACCATGCCGTCGATCATCGCGGAGATGGTTAAACCAGCTGAGAAGATCGACTCGATCAAGATCCATCAGGTTGGCGGAATCAGTGGCACGAATGGCGGTGGCGCATCGAACGGCGACAAGCCGGTCGTCAACCAGGCGCTGGACTCGATCATGGGAATGGCGGTGCAGATGCCCGCACTCAAGAAGCTGGGCGAAGAGCTTGGCCTGTCGATGGAAAACGGTGTCGGGGGTGTCGTTAACGGTGCGCTTGAATCGACGGTTGAACCTGCCGAAGAAGGCGGCGTGATCGAAGAAGGATCGCGAACAGAACACTAATCGAAAGGGGCCGGGGTTTTCCCGGCCCTTTTTTATTGCTTTTCACGCGACCGTTTCAGCAAACGACCGATGGTGAACGACGTGCGTGGTGCGTAGACATAGTTGGTCCGCTCTTCGGGCGTCGGGCGTGAGCGCATTCGGGCCAGGCCAAAGATGATCAGGAAAACATGGCCGACCGCCACAAATGCAAACAGGGCTCCGGGTCCGAACTGCTGAATCAATGTCGATGAGATATAGGGTGAGGCTATCGCACCCAAAGCGAACCAGAACATCAGCGCCGCGGATAGCTCAACCCGTTCTTCTGCTGTTGCAAAGTCGTTCGCATGGGCTGAAGAGACCGAGAAGATCGGGAAGGTTGTCAGGCCAAAGAAAACAGCGGCTAGCATGACGCCTACCGTTCCTGTTCCGCTGGCCGCCATTGTGACTCCGCTGCTGACGACCGCAGCAACGGACAGCCAGATCAACACCCAGCGCCTGTCATATTTGTCGGCCAGCCAGCCCACCGGGTACTGCGCCAGTGCCCCACCCAAAACAAAGGAAGCCAGGAAGAATGCGATCTGGTCCACGTCCAACCCAACTTCCTGACCGTAGACCGGACCAACCATACGAAACGACGCAGAGCTGAGCGCCGCAACGATCACACCTGCAACGGCCAAGGGTGAGCTGCGCCAGGCCAGTTTGGGTCTCAACCGAGGGGCGTCGGGTGTTTTCGGCTGGCTGGCCCGTGTCAACGTCAACGGCAACAGGGACGCGCAGCACAGGATCGCCAGCAAGTTGTAGGACACGTATGACGCTGGCGGCAAAACCGCGATGATCAACTGTGCGCACAAAGACGCGCCCATATCCGCAATGCGATAGGTCCCCATGGCGCGGCCGCGTGTTTCGTTTGTGACTTTGGCGTTCAGCCAAGCCTCGATCACCGTATAGGCCCCGGCGACACAAGTTCCGGACGCGACCCGAAGGGCTGCCCAGATGTACGGGTTTTCGGTCAACGTATGCCCAATAAGACCCATTGCGCCCAAGGCCGTGCAGACTGCGAAGGCCCGCGAATGGCCAACGCTGCCCATTAGGCGCGGGGCCCACCAGCAGCCAATGAAGAAGCCAAGAAAGTGCGCCGAACCCAACATACCAATTTGTCCGGTCGTGAATCCAAGCGTGATGCCGGATATGGCATCCAAAGGACCAACGCCGCCCGTCGAGAGCTGCAGAAGAATGACAGAAAGAAACAGGGCGGCAAAAGAAATGATCGTGCGCATAGTGCGCCCAGCATTACCCCATCAGCGAGCGTTGCGCGTGATAATTCGACCTCTGCGCGTCGTTTTTTGTCCTTTGGGTGTCAGGCCTTGCGGGTCAAATCGGCCCGGATGTTCAAAGACACGGTATCGGCGACCAGATCGGGATAGCCAGAGGCGCCGAATTCGTGGCGGTTCAACGCGCCCGACAGTCGAATTGACAATGCGTTCAGGTCATCAGCCTCGGTTCCGGGTTCGCGGTACAGATTGGCTTGCAGGGTCACGGGGCGTGTGACCCCGCGCACCGTCAGGTCTCCGGTGATGGTTGCGCCTTCGGAAATGCGGCCGGCGGGGCCAAGCTGTATCCGGGTCGATTTGAACATTATGGTCGGAAATTCCTGCACGTTTAGCACGCTTTTACTTAGCATCGGGCCGCGGGCAAAGGGCAACCGGGTGCGCGCCGCGGCTACATTCAGCACGACGGTGACACGGCTATTTTGTAACTGATCCGTGTCGACCCGAATATCTGCCGATTGGATCGGCATCGTGCCTGACTGCGCAACCCCCGAAAGCATGAAGGAAAAGCCGACGGACGTCCCGGCTCGAGACAATTCATATTGGACCAACGCAGCATGAGTTGGCCGTGCCAACGGAAGGCTCGCCAGACCCGCAATCATAAAGCGCCGCGTCAATGATCTCATGCCAAAACCTCTTGTCTGTGGGCGCGCGAGCGGCTGAGCAGAAACAGCAGAATTCCGATGTTCAGGCCGTTCCATAGAATGCCGTTTACGAAAGCCAGTTGGTAATTGCCGGTCACGTCGTAAATCCAGCCGGACATCCATCCCCCCAGCGCCATGCCCATGATCGTCATCATCATGACAAACCCCACACGCGCCCCGGCCTCTCGCGGGGGCATATATTCGCGCACAATAAGGGCATAACCGGGAACGATGCCGCCTTGTGACAGGCCAAAAAGCAGGCTGATCAGGTAGAGTGAGACCATCCCGTCATAAGGCAAGAACAGGAACAGTGCGAGGCATTGAAGAACCGAGCCAATCAGAACCGTCAGGACGCCGCCAAGTTGATCAGCGACCATGCCTGATATTACTCGGCTGATCACACCTCCGAACAGCATCAGGGACAACATCTCGGCGCCGACTGTGGGTCCATAACCCAGCCCGACGCAATAGGACACGATATGCACCTGAGGCATCGACATTGCGACACAGCACGAAATACCGGCCAGACCGAGAATGTATTGAAGTGCCCGCGGGGAAATGCCAACGCTGCGCGCCTTGATTTGTGCGGCAGATGCTGCGGTGCTGTGCGCCTCGGCCGGGACCTGTCGGCGCAACAGTAGGGATAGGGGGATAACGACCAGCAACGTTATGACGGCCAGCGTCAGGTAGACCTGTTGCCAGCCATCGCGTGCGAGTATGCCGGACAGCAAGGTCGGCCAGATGGTCCCGGACAGATAGTTTCCGCTTGCCACTAGCCCCACAGCGATCCCGCGCCGTTTCATGAACCAGTGCGAGATGTCGGCGATCAATGGTCCAAAGCCGATAGATGCCCCGAGTCCCAACATAAGATGTGCGACGGACAACATCACAATGTTTGGCGCCAGTGTCGCCAGCAGATAGCTGGTGGCGCTGAGGATTGCGGTCCCGATCAGGGCTTTGGTCACGCCCAGCCGATCCACCAACTGCCCCATCCAAAAATTGCCAAGGGCGAACCCGATCATGGCCAATGTGTAAGGCATCGCGGCCTCGGCACGTCCGGCGTTGAATTGGGTTTCGATAGCGGGCATCACAACGATGACGGCCCACATTCCCACATTGGCCACGGTTGCGATGATCAAAGTGATCGCAAGTCGCAGCCAGGAGTATCGGCTATCGTGGATCGCGTGGCTCATCCTGAAACGCTAGGGCTCGGCCTGTGCTTTGGCCAGTCACAAACCCCGTGAGGGGCGCGTGATCACACGGGTGTGTCTTCTGTAGCGATCTGTTGCAGGTGCAAACCGGCGCGCGGTTTGGTCTGCGTGGCATGCCAGCTGACCGGGGGCAGGGCGCGGGCACGGCGGCGGGTCAGGGTCCAGCGCCGGGCCTCTGCCTGATGGTTTGCGGCCATGTGCCAGCGCGTCTCTACCCCCTGTGCGCCGCCGTCGCCGGGGGTCAGCAGCATCCCCAGCGGGGCACGCCCCATCGCACCACCCTGTTCCGCAGCCAGATGCATGCGCCGCACCGGGGTCAGCCCCGGTGCGCCGGGCAGATCACCGATGACCAGAGGCATGGCCGCGCTGCGCAGGGCCTCTTCTACGCACCACAGCAGGTCTTCGGACCGGGTCGGGCGCACAAAGATGAACCGGGCGGGGTCGGCAAAGGCCATCATGCCATCAGGGTTAAGCTGGCCGGGCTCCCATGCGGGCGCGATCCACAGCACCGGCCCCTGCATCTGCCCCGCTAGCCACATGGCAAAGCTGCGCCGGGCGGGGCCGCAGGCCTCGTGCACGCGGGCCAGTTGCAGTCTGATCTGCGGATGAAGATCTATCCCCGGCACGTCACGCGCGGGTTTGCGGCCAAGAAGATGTGTAGACATGCTGTCAGGCTAGCATGTTCTTATTTTGTTCTCAATCGTGGAGTTGCGGCAACGGATGCCTTAGCGAGACAAAAGCAGGCGGCCATTGGCGAACTGGATATTCGAGAACCGATGCAGGTAATCCATACCCAGCAAGGATTTGTCCAATTCCCCTTCGTTTACCCAGGCCGAGATATTCTGGTCCGTGATTGGCCCCAATGCCAGCGTATCCAGGCGCACTGGCGCGGTCCGCACAACGCCATTGGCCGTGTTTGCCCGGCCGAAATAATTCAACTGATCGGGATCAATGCCAACACGTTCGGCGTCCCGCGAGCTTAAGACAATCTGGCTTGCGCCGGTGTCCACCAGAAAGGTGATCGGTTCTCCGTTCACATCAATGGGCAGATAATAGTGTCCGTCGGAGGCGCGCGGAACCTCTATGGTCTGGCCGGTGACAGTCATTTGCGGGGCAGGGCCAACAGTGGTGCGGATGTCTTCCCACAGGCCGACAACGGCAATGACACCGATAAAGATAAAGACCCACGCCAAAGCCTGTTGCAGCGTTTTGTTCAGAGATTGGCGGTTTTGTGCGACAAACCACGCCACAACGGCCGTACCAAGCACGGCCAGATATACCAAACGTCCAATGTTGTCGCCGTCCATAGCGCTCCTCACCATATTCTCTGAAAGATATATGGGGTTTTACGACGCAAAACCAAAGGCCTTGAGGCCGTCCAGGATGAATTGAACCGACAACGCCGCCAGCAGCATCCCCAACAGCCGCGTCAATACGTTCAGGCCGGTTTTGCCCAACAGGCGCGCAATCAGGCCGCCAGACAGGAAGAAGGTTAAAACCACGGCCATGACGGCCAGCATGACGATACAGGCCTCGACAATGCCAAGAATGCCCGGGTGCTGTCCGGCCAGCAGGATAATTGTTGCAATTGATCCGGGACCGGCGACCAGTGGAATGGCCAGCGGGAACACGGACGGGTCATGGTGTTCCTCTTCTTCCTCGACTCGGTCTTCACGGCGTTTGGTGCGTCGTTCGAACAGCATGTCCAATGCTGTAAGGAACAACAACGCGCCCCCGGCGACCTTGAAGGCCTCCATCGAGATACCGACAAAACCCAGCACCGCTTCGCCAAAGGCGGCAAAGGCAATGAGTATGCCAGAGGCCACGGCACAGGTGCGATAGGCGGTCCGGCGACGGGCGCGGGCGTCCATGTCCTGAGTTAAAGCCACAAAAATCGGCGCGGTGCCAAAGGGGTCAATCACCACGAACAGGGTGGTGAAGGCAGTGATGAAAAAGGCGAAGTCGATCATTTGCCGGCACCTTGTTGGAGGTCTAACAGAACGGCCACAGCTTTTTCCGCCAGATTGCTTGGAACATAGACGTGGTCGTGGTGATACCCCGCGACCATGTTTGCCGGAATGTCACTTTGGGCAAGAGCATCGGACACTGCGGCAGTCAAGCCAACGCCTTCCAGTGAGGAATGAACCCGCAACGTTATGCACTTCATACTGATGGCGCCAGCGGGTGCTGCGTCGATTGGCACGATAAGGGACAGTCCTTCGGCCTCCATGCAACTGGCCCGCGTTCCTTCGGGCCAAGCTTTGTCATGCGGCCAAACAACAAATGCGAATTCTGCGTCCTGAAGTTCAGGGCGCATGCCTGCGATCATGGCAGTCGTTTCGATTACGGGTTTCGTCATGTCGCTTCGGCCTTTTCAAGACGCTCTGCGGCGACAACCCAAAGGGCCTCGGCTTTTTGCATGGCTTCGACCACTTCGGCAAATTTCCGGTTCCACGTTGCAAGATCGTTTTTCCTGTCGTCCTCGTAAAGCGCAGGATCTGCCAGTTTGGCCGACAGTTTATCATGCATATCCGTTAGCTTCTCGATCCGGTCCTCGCATTTGCGAAGGTCCGCCCGCAGGTTCAGCACTGCCTCGCGCGAGGGGCGCTTGGGCTTGATCACTTGCGGTTTCTCTTTGGCCGGTTTGTCGCGTCCCAGCAGCATGGTGCGATAGGTCTCGAGATCTCCCTCGAAGGGTTTGACCGTTCCGTCCGAGACCAGCCACAGATGGTCCGCGACCAGCGACAATAGGTGCATATCGTGGCTGACCAGAACCACCGCACCGGAATAGGCGGTCAACGCTTCGACCAGCGCCTCACGGCTTTCGATATCCAGGTGGTTGGTCGGCTCGTCCAGGATCAACATATGCGGCGCGTCGATGGTGGCGATCAGCAGCGACAGGCGTGCCTTCTGGCCGCCCGACAGACGACCAACCTTAGTTTCAGCCTGATCCGCGTTCAGCCCGAACCCCGCCAGACGCGACCGCCACTTGCCCGGCGCCTCGTTCGGGCGCAGGCGTCGCAGATGGTCCAGCGGCGTTTCGTCCACATAAAGCTCATCCACCTGATGCTGCGCAAAATAACCAATCCGCAGCTTGTTGCTGCGGGTCATCTTGCCCGCCATCAGGGGCAGGCGGTCGGACAGCAGCTTGGACAGGGTCGACTTGCCCTGACCGTTCCTGCCCAGCAGCGCGATCCGGTCATCCTGGTCAATACGCAGGTTCAAGCGGCGCAGCACCTCGGTTTCACCATAGCCCGTCACGCCGCCTTCAATCTGAATGATCGGCGGGGACAGCTCTTCTGGCTCGGGGAAGGAGAATGCGCGCAGAGCGGCCTCTTGAGGGGTTGAAACCAGCTGAATGCGCTCGATCATTTTCAAGCGTGACTGGGCCTGAACTGCTTTGGATGCCTTGTAACGGAAGCGATCCACGAAACTCTGCAGATGGGCGATCCGGGCCTTGGCTTTCACGTTCTCGGATTCCGCCTGTGCCAGCCGTTCAGCGCGGCGTTCGGCGAATTTGTCATAAGGAACCGCGTAGTAGGTCAGCTTGCGGTCTTCCAAATGCAGGATCGAACCCACCGCGCGGTTCAGCAACCCGCGGTCGTGGCTGATGATGATGACGGTGTGCGGATATTTGGCCAAATAGCTCTCCAGCCACAGCGCACCTTCGAGGTCCAGATAGTTTGTCGGTTCGTCCAGCAGCAGCAGATCGGGCTGTGAAAACAGCACCGCCGCCAACGCCACGCGCATCCGCCAACCGCCCGAGAAGTCGGAGCAGGGGCGCAACTGGTCGTCATCATCAAACCCAAGACCTTTAAGGATCGAGGCAGCGCGCGCCTCGGCAGACCACGCGTCGATATCTACAAGGCGGGTCTGAATTTCGGCGATGCGTGTGGGATCGGTCGCGGTGTCGGCCTCGTTCATCAGCGCGCTGCGCTCAGTATCGGCGGCCAGAACCGTGTTGATCAGCGACACATCCGAGGAGGGCACCTCTTGCGCCACTCCGCCAATCCGGGCGCGCTTCGGGACATTGATATTGCCTGACTCCAGCGCCAATTCGCCCCGGATCAGTCGGAACAGGGTTGTCTTCCCCGTGCCGTTCCGTCCCACAAGGCCAACCTTGTGCCCATCGGGAATGGTTGCACTGGCCCCATCGAATAGGGGGCGGCCTTCAACCGCGTAGGTTATGTCTTGAATCCGTAGCATGACGCGCTCTTAGCAGAGCCTTGTTGCCACCGCCAGCAGCTTGATATGTTCAATATCCAGGCAATGTGTTAGCGCTGATCCGGTTGGCATTACTCGACGGTTTTCATCATGCGCGCGGCTCAGACGCCTCCTTCTTTGGTCACTTTGATCTTCGCTACGGCGTTGTCGGTGCTGTCGTTGAACATGTTCCTGCCGTCGCTTGCGAGGATGGCCGAGGGCTTTCAGGTCGACTACGGACTGATTAACTTGTCAGTCGCCGGGTATCTGGCGGTGTCCGCCGTGTTGCAATTGATCATGGGGCCGTTGTCCGACCGATATGGTCGCAGACCGATCCTGTTGATTTGCATGGCAGTTTTCACAGTGGCATCGGTTGGCTGCGTATTGGCCGAGTCGATTTGGATATTCCTCGGTTTCCGTCTACTTCAAGCAGCGGTGGTGGCCGGACCCGTGCTGTCCAGCGCCTCAATCCGGGATCTCTATGCCCCGAACGAGGCCGCCAGCAAACTGGGCTATGTTGCGATGGCAATGGCTTTGGCACCGATGCTTGGCCCGATGCTGGGCGGTGCACTGGATATGCTGTTCGGTTGGCGAGCCGGGTTCATATTGTATTCGGTCCTGGGGGCGGGGATGCTGGTGCTGTTGTGGGCGGATATGGGTGAGACGAATACGAACCGTTCCGCAACATTCTCGGCTCAGCTAAAGGAATACCCGCACCTGTTTCGCGCGCGTCGGTTCTGGGGTTACGCGCTGTGCGCGGCATTCTCGATCGGCGGGTTCTTCAGCTTTATCACCGGTGCGCCACTGGTCGCCGCGGTCTGGTTCGACCTGAGCCCTGCCATGCTGGGTCTGGGGATCGGAATTATTACCGGCGGCTTCATGGTGGGCAATTTCATTACCGGGCGTATCGCAGCACACACGAAGCTGACGACGATGATCCTGATCGGTCGGGTCGTTGCCTCTATTGGGCCCTTCTGCGGGTTGCTGTTGTTCACAGCAGGTCTGAGTTCAGTCTGGGTATTCTTCGGCTCGGCCATTTGCGTGGGCTTCGGTAACGGGCTGACGAATGCCAACGCCTCGGCCGGCGTAATGTCCGTGAGACCCAATCTGGCAGGCAGCGCCGCGGGGCTTTCCGGGGCACTAATCGTGGCGTTGGGCGCAGTTTTGACCTTGATGACCGGCGCGTTTGTTAGCCCTGAAAATGGGCCCTTTCTGGTGTTGGGCATGATGTTCGCCAGCAGCTTTGTCGGATTGCTCGCGGTGCTTTACGTTCGCCGGATCGACGCGTCAGAGCCCTTGCCGGACACAATCTGATCGCCAAGACCCACTGGCGCAATCATTCCACTTTTCATGAGGCACATACCGTGTTAGGCGGCGCGCGATGGATTTCGGCGCGTACCTCGCGCCATATAGTAAGGAGAGGCCGATATGGCACTGGAACGCACATTCTCGATCATCAAACCTGATGCAACCCGTCGCAACCTGACTGGCAAGATCAACGCCAAGTTCGAAGACGCTGGCCTGCGCATCGTTGCGCAAAAGCGCATTCACATGACCAAAGCTCAAGCTGGCAAGTTCTACGACGTACACGCCGAGCGTCCGTTCTATGACGAACTGTGCGAATTCATGTCCTCCGAGCCGGTTATCGTTCAGGTTCTGGAAGGCGAAGGCGCCATTGCCAAGAACCGCGAAGTCATGGGCGCAACCAACCCCGCAGACGCAGCACCCGGCACCATCCGCGCCGAGTTTGCTGAATCGGTTGGCGAAAACTCGGTCCACGGTTCGGACGCGCCTGAAACTGCTGCCGTTGAAATCGCGTACTTCTTCTCGGGCATCGAACTGGTCGGCTAATCAGCCGTCAGACGAAGTTCAGGGCCGTATCCCATTGGGGGTGCGGCCTTTTTCGTTTCAGACCTCTTTAAGATCTTTCGGTGCAACGCGTATGCCAATTGCATCCAGATCAGAAATCATCTGGGTTTCCGGGGCGGTACTAACGCTGGATTTTATTGCGTCGAACTTTACGCGCAGCGCCTTCTTTTCCTCGCCCTTGCAGTCGTTCCAGGGGCGCCCCTGCAATCCCATCACCAGCACGTAGTATCCGATGAAGTGCGGCCGGGTGCCCGCCTGTAATAGCCGTGCATAGGCCTCATCCGCCCCCAAATCGCGCAATTCCTGCGCAGACTGAATGCCTGCGCGTGCGCAGGATTGCTCAAAAGCCGGGCCGAGATTGCGGATCGATGAAACAGGATCAGACATACCCCCGTCTTAGCCAAATGCCTGGACAGAGTCATTCGGTTGTTCGAGCAAAATCAGATGTTTTGGTCATTGCTGTTGATCAACGGAGTTAGTCGTTGATCAGATCGCAGGAATATGAATTCATGATCACGTACTGGATCCTCGGTGAAAGGGACGCTCTTAATGGCTCGGGTCAAAAACTGTTTTGTTATCCTGGGCACATTCGATGAGGCGGGTTTTACTAAATCTTTGAAAGATTTGGCATTGCGGTTCGAGGCCGCTGAAACTGCTGGAAATTTTGATATTCTGGATTGTCATGACCAATCCCTCAGGGCATCTAGCAAGGTTTTGATCCAAACCGATGGGTCATTGATTTTGTTGCGCGGCGGTAGAGCCAAAACCCAGCAGTGCAAGGGTAAGGGCAAGTTCGTGCAGGATCTGCCTGACGGACCCGTCAAGGCGGGTCTAGCGGGCTTTCCCAAGTTGCGCGCGTTGATTAGCGTCGGGACGGGCAGAGCCAAGCACCGATCATTTGCCATTCTGGGTGACCTGCAAAAGACACAAGTGCGTGGCACGATGATGTTGATGTCTTCGGATCAGGGGCAGGTAACAGTTGTAACCGTTCAACACATGCGTGGATATGACCGGGCGTGTAAGACTGTTTGTGAAAAGCTGACGAAATTGGAGGGCGGCAAAAGCAAGGCTAAGCCATTGTTCGACTGGTTGTTTCCCGACGCGACCATATACAGGGCCAAGCCCGAAATCCGCGTTAGTAAACAAGAACCATCAATTGAAGTCGCCACCAACATCATTCGCACCTATCTGGCGGTCGCGCGCCAGAACGAGGCGGGCGTGATCGATGATATCGATACTGAATTTCTGCATGACTACCGCGTTTCTCTGCGCCGCGTGCGATCTGTGATCGGCCTGTTCAAGGGTGTGTTCTCACCCGAACAAACCGCTGCATTAAAGCGCGAGTTTTCCGGTTTGATGGAACCCACTGGTCGCGTACGCGATTTGGATGTCTATCTGTTGGAAAAAGACAGTTACTTCAATCTCATACCGCCGAACCTTCATGAAGGTGCCGTGACCATGTTTGCGCAATTCGAAAAGGAACGCAGTCAGGCACTTGGCCGTCTGTCCCGGCGTTTTCGGACGCAAAACTATGACAATCAGATGAAAAAGTTGACCGAACTATTCGCTGATCCGACAAACCTGCAGTCTGGCCCAAATGCAGATCGGCCTGCCTATGAATACGCGCGCGCCCTAATCTGGAAGCGATACCGGAAAACCTGCAAACTGGCGCAACGTATCACTTCGGACACGCCTGATGAAGATGTTCATAAATTGCGGATCGACTGCAAAAAACTGCGTTATCTTATGGAGTTCTTTGCCCCTTTGTTCGACGCAAAGGCATTTAAAACGATCATCAAGCCATTGAAAAAGTTGCAGGATAATTTGGGTCTATTCAATGATTTCTCGGTCCAACAAGAGGCGCTTCTGAGCTTTGTGAAACAGCACACCAATATGCAAGGCCGCGCTGATGCGCAGTTGGCCTTGTCCGTGGGTGGGCTGATTTCTGTTCTGGATCAACTCCAAAAGGCAGAACGCGACCGAGTCATCGCAAATTTCAAGCATTTCGACAGCCCGGACATCCGGCACCTGTTCCGCAGTTTGTTTCATCAAAAGGAGGGCTGAGGAGTGAAGATCATTGCTTGTTACAGCAACAAGGGCGGTGTGGGTAAAACCGCCACCTCGGTCAATCTTGCCCATGCCTACGCGGCAGCAGGGCACAAGGTTTTGCTATGCGACCTGGATCCGCAAGGGGCGTCTGGGTTTTATCTGCGCGTCAAGCCGTCCAAAAAGCTGACAGATGCGCGGTTTTTTGACGATGTCGCGCGGTTCACCAAGTCCATTCGCGCCAGTGACTTCGAGGGTCTCGACGTGCTGCCAGCAAACATGACCTTTCGGGATTTTGACGTCTTCCTGTCACGGATGCGGAACACGCGGTCGCGGCTGAAAAAAGCGCTGATCTCGGCGGGCAGCGATTATGAGGTGATCATTCTGGATTGCCCGCCCAATTTTTCGACCCTGTCGGAAAACATCTTCAAAGCGGCCGATCAGATCGTGGTTCCGGTCATCCCGACGACTCTGTCTGAGCGGTCTTTCGATCAGTTGGTCGGTTTTTTCGATGCCAACAAGTTGTCGAAGAAAAAACTGACGGCATTCTTTTCCATGGTGCAACAGCGCAAGACCCTGCACCTTGAAACTATGGATGCGATGCGAAAGCTCTATCGCAAACGGTTCCTGTACAGCTCAATCCCGTTTGCGGCGGATATCGAACAGATGGGGCAGAACCGTGCGCCAGTCAGTGAATTCGCCCCGCGCAGCGCCGCCAGCTTGGCATATCAAAAGCTGTACGACGAGATGGAAAACGGAGTGGTTTCAAAGCGATGAGCACCGAAATTGAACGCAAGTTTCTGGTGGCGGAATTGCCCGACCTGAGCGGCGCGGATAAGGCCGTCATCCGTCAAGGCTATCTGACTGCACCGGACGATTCCACGGAATTGCGCCTGCGGCAAAAGAATGACAGGTACTTTTTGACGCTCAAAGGAGCGGGCTCCTTGGTGCGGGTGGAACGCGAGGCCGAGATCACGGCCGAGCAATTCGAAACCTTCTGGCCGGAAACCGAAGCACGTCGGGTTGAGAAAGAGCGCTATACCGGAAAAATGCCGGATGGGCGCGTGTTTGAGCTGGACATCTTTCTGGGAAGCCTCGTGCCGCTGCGGCTGGTCGAGGTAGAGTTCGACACAGAGGCCGAGGCGCAGGCATACGCGCCGCCCGACTGGTTCGGAACAGATGTGACGGCAGATAAACGTTATAAAAACAAGATGATGGCGATCAATGGTGTGCCAATCTAGGGCTTGCGCGCCAGCTTGATCGTGGCCTCAAGTCCAGGGTCGCAGTTGCGCGCCTCGAAAGCGCCTTGATGCATGTGAGAAATCGCCGCGACCAGCGCCAGACCCAGCCCTGAGTTGCGCTCGGTCCTTGCTGGATCAAGCGTGACAAACGGCACCTGCAGACGCGGCAAATCTTCTTCCGGGACGCCCGGACCGCAGTCACGCACGCTCAGGCAGGTAAAGGGGCCGTTTTCTGACAGGGTGATTGTGATCGCCGTCTTTTCCGGGGCATAGCGCATCGCGTTCTCCAGAAGATTTGACAACGCCTGAGACAGAAGCGGGCGGTGCCCCTGAACAGGTTGCGCGGTGCCGACGACCTCAAGCGAGATGCCCTGATCGGCGGCAACCGGGTCGTACAACTCGACGACGTCACCGATCAGTTGCTGCAAGTCCACGGGTTCGAACTGTTCCCGCCCGACGCCGGCCTCGGCGCGTGAGATTTCAGTCAATTGCCCCAGAACGCGCAGCACGTGGTCGATCTCGGCTGTCGCGCGGGCCACGTCGACGTCGCGGTCCAGATCGCTTTTGGACGGGTCTGACAGCGTCTCGACCCTTTGGCGCAGACGGGACAGGGGGGATCGCAGGTCATGCGCGATTGAATTTGAGGTTGTGCGCAGATTGCTGATCAGTTCCTCAATCCGGTCCAACATGCTGTTCAGGGTTCCGGCCACTTGATCCAGCTCATCCCCGGTTCCGCGCAAGGGCATGCGGCGGGACAGATCACCTGACACGATGTTTTCCGCCGTTCCCGCAAATTCTGACAGGCGAGTGAAGACCAGCCGTGTAAAAAGCCAACCAGTTAAAAGGCTCAGCGCCAACGCGATTGCAAGCGCCAAGCCAACCGCGCGCAACAGTGCCCTGTCAAATTGCTGCCGTGCAAGGGCATCACGACCTACCAGCAGGCGTTCGCCGCCCGGCAAGCGGACCGAGGCGGCCGAGATTGGCACCAATTGGTCGTTATCGGCCCGGCGAAGCTCCAGGTCGACCCAGCCACTGCCTGCTGTGACGTCCGCAGGCCAGTGCTTGAGGTTTCCGGCCAGCTTTACACCGAACCGGTCAGTCAAAAGATACAAAGCATCCCGTTCTGACGCGGTTGGAATCCTGCGTTCAATGGCCTGCAACAGCCCGAATAGGCCGCGCCGTTCATATTCATCGGCCAGACCGGTTAGTTCGGCGGATACCACCGAACGGGTCTCGCCCTCGATACTGCGATTAGCGGTAAAATATACAAGCCCCAGCACAATTGCTGTCAGCAATGTGCTGAGAATCATGCTGGCCAGAACGAGGCGGGTACGGGAATTATTGAACGAAAGTCGCAGGTTATCCATCGGATATCATGTAACCCGCACCTCGAACCGTTTCAATCAATGGCGGCCGGTCGCCTTCATCCAACTGGCGGCGCAGTTTTGAGATATGGACGTCGACCACGTTGGTATTTGGGTCAAAATGATAATCCCAAACACCTTCCAAAAGCATGGTGCGCGATACCACGCGGTTCTTGCGGCGCAGGAAGAATTCAAGGATCTGGAACTCACGCGGGGTCAAGGATATTTCGTGCCCGTCGCGGGTGACCTTGCGCGTTAACAGATCCATTTCCAGGTCGCGGCAGGTCAGCGTCGCGGTTTCCTCAGATTCCTGTGGCCGTCGCAACAAGGCTTCGATCCTCGCGTGGAGTTCCTGAAACGAAAACGGTTTGACCAGGTAGTCATCTGCACCCGACCGTAACCCCTTAACCCTTTCGTCAACCGCGCTCATTGCGGTCAGCATCAGGGTAGGGGTCTTGACCCCAGCCGCCCTTAAGGATCGGATCAGCGAAAGGCCATCAAGACCGGGAAGCATCCGGTCCAGCACAATGGCGTCAAACCCGCCATCGGTGGCGTGGTACAGACCCTCGCGGCCATCTGCAGCCTGCTCGACCACATAGCCTTCTTCGCCAAAGCCCTTGGCGATGAACTCACGAGTGTCCTCGTCATCTTCGACGATCAGCAGGCGGCGGCTCATGTTTCGGGTTCCTTTCTATCGGGATTTAAACACAAATTTCCTGAAAAGCACATGATTTGCGTAAATTACGTGCCGGGTGCGTTGCAGCGCACCCGGCAGTCCCGGCGGAATGCGGACAATTCAATCCGCCGAGGAGGCGCACGCCAGAAATCCCCATCAAATGGCGCACGCGGACTTCGGGTCAGGCGATTTCCACCGCCACGAAGATCTGGTTTCCGCCCCGGTTGATCAGCACCAGTGCAGGGTCAGTCTTTTCGCTGTCCAGCGCAGCCTTCAGCGCGTCGGGTGAGGCGGTTTCCTGACCGCCCAGTTTTACGATCACGTCGCCGCGTTGCAGACCGGCCTTGGCAGCAGGGCTGTCGGGCTTCAGATCAGTCACAACGACACCATCGACATTCTCAGCTACGCCCATTTGTGCGCGGTTGCTGTCGGTCAGCGGTGCGACGGTCACGCCCAACGCGGTGCCTGAGATGCCTTCGTCCACCGATTTGTCGATCTCGGCCGAGGCGCTTTGATGCTGGCCGATTGTCAACTCGATCTGTTGCTCTTTTCCATCACGCAGAACGGTCATGACACTGTCGGTACCGACTTTGGTCGTGCCGACAAGGATCGGCAGGTCGCTGCTGGAATCGACGGCTTCGTCGTTGAAGGTCAGGATAACGTCACCTTGCTCCAACACGCCTTCTGCGGGGCTGCCTGCGACGACATCTGACACAAGTGCGCCGGTCGAGGCATCGATCCCCATAGCCGCCGCGATCTCTGGGCTGACATTCTGGATTGAAACACCCAGCCAGCCACGGCTGACCTGACCATCATCGCGCAGATCCGCGGCGATATGTTCAACGATGTTCGAGGTCACAGCAAAGCCCAGACCAACCGACCCGCCGGTGGGCGAGTAGATGGCCGAGTTCACGCCAATCACTTCGCCTTCCATGTTGAACAGTGGACCGCCCGAGTTGCCCTTGTTGATGGCCGCATCGGTCTGAATGAATTCAGCGTAGGGCCCGGCCGAGATATTGCGGCCTTTGGCCGAAACGATGCCCGTGGTCACGGTCGAATGCAGGCCAAACGGGTTGCCGATGGCCACGACGTCCTCACCCACGCGGATAACGTCACTGTCCCCGATCTCAACGGCTTGCAGCGCTTCGCCGGCGTCAATCTTCAGGACGGCGATATCGGTCAGCGGGTCGGTGCCCACGATTTCGGCTTCGAAACTACGGTCGTCGCTCAGACGGACGGTCACGGTAGAGGCATTGTCGACAACATGGTGATTGGTGATGATGTACCCGGCTTCGTCGAGTACAAACCCCGATCCCAAGCCTTGCGATGGTCCACGCTGCGGTGCCTGAAAGCCCTCAGGCGCTCCGAAGCGTTTGAAGAATTCACCAAAGGGGTGGTCTTCTAAATCAAAATTCTGTCCCTGTCCCGGTGCTTGCACGGGCACAATATCCTGTTCGGCGATGATGGTCACCACCGAGGGGGACACGCTTTCAACCAGATCAGCCAGGGCTTCGTCTGCCAGCGAGGGCAGGGCGGTCGTGGCCAGCAGCGCGGCGCCAAGCGCGGATGCGCCAACGAGGCCTGTTGCACGTGGCAAAAGCAGCGAGGATTTACGGATGCTCATTTTTGTCTCCTGTTTATTTCACGCGATTGCAGCCGCGCGTTAACCGAGGAGATGAGGCATCAACCTGTGAGTTTCCTGTGTTGAGGATTAAGAAATCTTAATTTCGCCACAAACAGGTCGTCGTATGCGGACGGTTCGCCGAGATAGTGGCGAATCGCTTGTCACGAATCAGCGATTGTTGCCAATTTGAAAGTCAAACCCTGATTTAACCTGAATTGATTCAGTTTTGGCAACAAAGGATCACTGGAAAGCCTTGGCGAAAATCCGCTCACCTCTTGGTTGTGGTGCGTTTCTGCAACCTGAGCAAATCAAGTACATATGCACCCGATAACTTTTATATATAGCTAATAAAGAATATGCATATCGTCAGGTTTGAACTAAAATGGGCAGTTCATTGATCTTCTATAGGTAGATTTCGCCTCGGCGGGATGTTGCGCAAAAACCATTCCGAGACGCCAAAAATTAACCGTTCTTTCCAATTTTACATTGTTTGGAAGCACCGTTTGGGTGACGATGATCTTGCCCAAGCGAAGGGGGAGCCGATGGCACTAGGGGGTGCCAACGGCTTGTCACAGTCACTGGAAACGCTAAGCGGCATGTTAACGAGGGGGTCTTGTTTAGGTTCAGCGGCGGAATAGCCAGGGTGCCATAGGCATTTTTGGCAGCGTTTTCAGGATTGGTGAAAAGTGGTAGTCCTGTTTTGGGCAACGGCCTGGTCGGTATCGACCGGGCCGTTTCTATTTTGGCAGGCAGGTTATGTGGCCTTCCTGGCCCGCCAGCGCGCCCAATCCTCGGGTGTGTCTAAATCCAACAGGGCGTTTTGGCCGGGCAATGGTTGAAGATGCACTGCATTCTTATGCGCCCGCACAACGGACTGCGCGCCCTCATCGCCGGTAAGTTGACTGAGTTCTCTGAACAGCGGACGGGCAAACACAACCGGATGGCCGGGCTTTCCTGTGGCTGTCGCCCCACGCCAGATCAAGCAATTTGGATATTCTTGGATAGACTCTGCGACCTGCTTCAGGTCACCAACTGTGATTTCCGGCAAATCTGCCAGTAAAACCATGACAGCCCCGGCATCGGGGGGCACATGCGCAAGAGCACCGCGCAAACTGGCGTTCATGCCCTCATCAGCGTCGGGTATTTCAACTGCAACAACATCCATGCCTTTCAAGGCGTCCTGGCGAGGATGCGGGGCAGATGGTAACGCAACGATCACCGGGCCTACCTGCAACGCTGTTTGTGTGGATCGCCGTATCAGGGGCATGCCATCGACGCTTTGCATCAGCTTGTCCGCGCCAGCCATGCGGCGGGATTGTCCGGCGGCCAGAAGGATGATGGGAATATCTCTCATGCAATCACATAGCCGCCATGGCCGTCTTTTGTCATCCCCGCGTGCGTGCACCGTCCGCGTCGAACAGTGGTATTGAGATCACGCGCGCCTTGCGCATCTGGCCCAGTATCTCAATCTCGACCTCCAAACCGTCACGTATGCGGTCCGAGGGCAGGAAACCTATTGCGATGGATTTGCCGGCATAATGGGAATACCCGCCCGAGGTGCAGAATCCGACGACCGCACCATCCAGCCAGATCGGCTCATAGGCATTCACGTCAGCGTCGTCTGCATCCACTTCGAACGAGACTAGCTTGCGCGCGGTCCCCTCGGAGCGTTCAAGCTCGGCCGCGGCGCGACCGGTAAAATCGGTGTTCTTCGTGAAGGCGATAAAGCGATCCAGCCCGGTTTCAGCTGCGGTGTAATCGGGGGAAAACTCGCGCATCCACGACCCAAAGAATTTGTCCAGGCGCAGGCTCATCATCGCGCGCATGCCAAAGGGCACCATGCCGTGGGGCTGACCGGCTTGCCAAAGGGTCCACCACAATTGCCGTTGGGCCATCGAATCACAGTAGATTTCGTACCCCAGATCGCCCGTGTAGCTGACCCTTTGAACGATGCAGTCGGTCATACCGATGGTCATGCGGCGAACATCAAGGAACCTGAGGTCAGAAATGTCCTCGCGGGTGCATGCCGCCAGCACTTCTACGGCATTTGGGCCTGCGATCTGGAACCCGTTCAATCGGTCGGAAACATTTTCAATGGAAACGCCGTCTTCCTGATGTTGCAGAAACCAACGAATGTGAAAGGCCTGACTGCCATATGAAGCAGTCAACTGGAATTCGGTCTCGCTCAGGCAAGAGACAGTGAAGTCCCCGATTAGCTTGCCCTTATGCGACAGCATCGGCGTCAGAGACAACCGCCCCGGTTTTGGAATTCGCCCGGCCATGATCCGATCCAGCCAAATTCGTGCGCCGGGACCAGTGATGCGGTACTTGCCGAAGTTGTGGACTTCATTGATACCTACGCCGTTGCGAACAGCGCGAACCTCGCGGCCTGTGGCATCGAACGCATCCGAGCGTCGGAACGAGGGCGTTTCATAGCCCGGCTCATCGCCTTGCGCAAAATAGTTCGCAACCTCCAGCCCGTATTGCTGACCCCAAACCGCGCCCAGATCGCTGAAGATATCGTACATCGGGGTGGTCCGGTTCGGACGCGCGGCCGGCAGTTCTTCGTTGGGGTAGGCGACGCTAAAGCGTTTCTGATAGTTCTCGATCACCTTCGGGCGCGTATAGCCAGGCCCGATCCAGTCGCCGAAGCGGGCGACATCCATGGCGAACACATCGCGCTCAGGCTCTCCTTCGATCATCCATTGCGCCAACGTCAGGCCAACCCCGCCGCCCTGACTGAACCCGGCCATCACACCACAGGCGGACCAATAGTTGCGCATGCCCGGCACCGGCCCGACGAGTGGGTTGCCATCGGGCGCAAAGGTAAACGGTCCATGGATTACCGATTTGACACCAGCCTCGGCCAGAACGGGGAAGCGTTTGTAGGCAAATTCGATACTGTCGGTGATCTTGTCATAATCGTCAGGCAGCAATTCGTGGCCGAACTCCCACGGTGTGCCATCGACAGCCCAGGGTTTGCAGGGCTGTTCATAGAACCCAATACACAGCCCGCGCCCTTCCTGCCGCAGATAGCTTTCTCCGGCGGGATCCATCACATGCGGATGCTCGCCGCCAGCGTCGATGATCGCCTCGATCTGAGAGATCGAGTCTGTCACCAGATACTGGTGTTCCATCGGGTGTAGCGGGAAATAGACGCCCGCCATCGCGCCAACCTCGCGCGCCCAAAGGCCACCGGCATTGACGATGTGTTCGGCATGGATCGTACCCTTGTCGGTAACGACATCCCATGTCCCGTCAAGGCGCTGGATGGTTTCGCGTACCATGCAGTGCGTTTCGATGGTTGCACCTCCCATCCGGGCCGCCTTGGCGTAAGCATGGGTGGTCCCCGACGGGTCCAGATGACCGTCCAGAGGATCATAGAGTGCACCGATGATCCCGTCGGTGTTGGTGATCGGAGCGATCTTTTTGATCTCATCCGGGCCAACGATTTCGGTTTCCAACCCCATGAAGCGATGCTTGGCGCGTTCTGCCAGCAACATGTCGAACCGATCCTGATTATCTGCCAGCGTCACTCCGCCCACATGATGCAGACCGCAGGACATGCCGGTAATCTCTTCCAGCTCTTTATACAGCCGGATCGTATATCCCTGCAGCGCCGCCATGTTGGTGTCACCGTTCAGGGTGTGAAACCCGCCCGCCGCGTGCCAGGTTGACCCGCTGGTCAGCTCGGACCGTTCCAACAGCATCACGTCAGTCCACCCCAGCTTGGTCAGGTGATAGAGTACGGAACATCCAACGACTCCGCCGCCGATGACTGCAACTTGGGTTGTGAGTTTCATGCACATCTCCTGATGGCTATGCCGTCAGTCTCAATAGGAAAGCGGCCTTTGCAATAGCTTCAGCGACAGAAAGTGTCGCGGAAGGCGATCCGGGTTCAGCACCTGCTGGCGACGCCAAACAGGAAGGATACGGTGGTTGTCCAAAAGAAAACCGGCGCTCGGATCAGAACGCCGGTGGATTCTTGCAGTTCTTTGGGTTGTCCTCAGAGAGGTCGAACTTTCAGTTCGGTGATCCGGTTGCCTTGACGTTTTGTCACCTCAAAGCGGAAGCCGTGAAAGGAAAAGACCTGACCGACGGTTGGGATCATCTGCGCTTCGTGAATGACCAGACCGGCGATGGTATTTGCCTCATCGTCGGGCAGGGACCAATCCATCGCGCGGTTGGCGTCGCGGATCGTGGTGGCCCCTTCAACCAGAAACTGCCCATCTTCGGTTCGGGTCACGGATACGTCTTCGTCGATGTCGAACTCGTCCGCGATCTCGCCCACGATTTCCTCGAGGATATCCTCAAGTGTGATCAGCCCGCGCAGCGAACCGTATTCATCCACCACCAGCGCAAAGTGGCTGTGCATCCGCAGGAATTCGCGCATCTGATCGTCCAGAGTGGTGGTTTCCGGAACAAAATAGGGGTCGTTCGCGACCTTGAGGATGTCGAATTCTTTCAGTCGGTTATCAGCGTTCTCACTGCCGCCGGCATGGGCGTACATCGCGCGGAACAGGTCTTTGGCGTGGACGACACCCACAATGTTTTCTTGCTCATCCCGAAACACGGGCAGGCGGGTGTGGCTGCTTTTCAGACATTGCTGAAGGATGGCCTCGGGCGAAGCGTCTGCATCGATCATCTCAATATTCGAGCGGTGCAACATGATCTCTTCAACCGTACGATCGCCCAGATCAAGCGCGCCAAGGATACGGTCGCGGTCTTCCTTTTCGACCACGCCTTCGGAATGACCAAGCTGCAATGCCCCGGCGATTTCCTCGCGCACGGCGAGAATGTTGCTGTCCGGGTCGATCTGGACGCCGAACAGGCGCAGAACACCGCGTACCAGTAGGCGCACGGCTGCAACGATCGGCGAAAACACCGTCACGACGACGCCGATGATCGGTGCCACGGCTGCGGCCGCTTTTTCCGAATTGGTGATCGCGTAGGTCTTGGGAAGAACCTCGGCAAAGATCAGGACCAGAAGGGTCATCACCAGCGTTGCCAACGCAACTCCGCTTTCACCGAACAGCCGTGTGAAAAGCGCGGTCGCCAGCGACGCGGCAAGGATGTTGACAAGGTTGTTGCCCAACAGGACCGAGCCGATCAGCCGTTCATTGTCGTCGGTGATTTCCAGCGCCTTTTGCGCGCCGCGTGAACCCTTGTCGGCCTGCGCACGCAGTTTTCCACGCGACGAGGCGGTCAATGCCGTTTCAGAACCCGAGAAAAAGCCCGATAGGACAAGCAAAAGTAGAATGGCGCCTGTGGTAAACCAGAATGCGCCGTCGATCAGAGAAGCAGAAGAGGGTTCCATCGGTCCTTGGTTGTTCGTGATACTGCATCCGTTATGGGGGTGCGCATGCTGTGGATCAAGGGGTTAGCCGTCGTCATCGCCGTCTTTCGCCAGCGGGTGATGCTGCAACACAAGCTCTGACAGGCGTTCGTCCAGGACATGGGTGTAGATTTCCGTGGTCGCCACGTCGGCATGGCCCAGCAGGGTCTGGATCGACCTCAGATCAGCGCCATTGGCAAGAAGATGCGTGGCAAAGGCATGGCGCAGGGTGTGTGGCGTCACTTTTTCCGGCGAAACGCCACCTTCTACGGCCAGTTCCTTGACCAGCAGAAAAAACCTGTGCCGGGTCAGATAGCCGGATTTGCCGCGAGACGGAAACAGGAACTTGGAACGCTGAGCACCGTCTGCAACCTGCTTGTCCTCAGCCTCGTCCCTGATAAGCAACCACGCTGCCAACGCATCGCGCGCCGGAGGGGACAGTGGCACCATCCGTTCCTTGCCACCTTTGCCCAGCACAAGCAGCATCCGGGGGTCACCTCTGGCGGAAGAGACCGGCAGCGAAACCAATTCAGTTACCCGCATGCCCGTGGCGTACAGAACCTCCATCAGGCAGGTATTGCGCACCCGTTCTGCATCCTTGCGACCGGTGCGGCGCGCGGCCTCAAGCAAACGATCGACTTCGGCGACATCCAATGTTTTGGGCAGCCGTTTTTGCCGACCAGGGCCTTTGATCTGAATGGCGGGGTTAGCTTCAAGCCAACCTTCTTCAAAGGCGAACCGAAACAGTTGCTTGATCGCCGACAACCGACGTGCGCGCGTTGAACGAGACAGGCCCTGTGCGTCGCAGTCTATCAGGAATTGTTCGATTTGTTCTCTTTGTGTGTCAGGAAAACCTATCTTTCGACGCTCCAACCAGGCCGAGAATTCTTTCAGATCGCGGCCATAGGCCAGCAGCGTGTTGGTCGCAGCGCCCAATTCAGCGGCCTGAGCTTGTAAAAAGGTGGAAATCCACAAGTCCTGCGTCGCTGGGGCTACCACGATCAACTGCCCTGCAGGATCAGCAAGTTCAGCGCGGCGCGGCGGGCGGTGTCCTCAAGACCCACACGGCGGAGCGTCGCAATGGCTGCTGTCAAATCGACTAGGTTGCCGCGCGACCCATGCGCGAACCGGCCCATGGCCTCCAAAACCGCCTCACCCAATTGATCATTGTCCAGCATCGTTTCGATGTTCGACGGGACCGGAGCAGCCCATGCAAATCCCTGCGCAACCGCATCCGCCAGTGGTGAAGGAGAACGCGCACGCCCCGGATCGCCTTGTGCTAAAGCTGCTAGAAAATGACTTTCGTCGGATTGATCAGGCACAGAAAGGGCCGCTGTTTCATACAGTTCGGACAACAGAAGGATACGCCAGCGCAGCTGTTCCGCCGACGTATCCGTCAGCTCTGTCTGCGACAGGCGTTCTGCGAACAATTCTGCAAAGGGTACCTCTAATCCGATCAGGCGCATTTGCGCCCACACGGTCTTCAAAGCCCGAGCGATTTTCTCGGGATCGCGTGCATCCAGCGCGGATTCGAACCGTTGCACGGCCGAGACCCTGTCCCAAACTGCGCCGGACGCGGCCGGAGAGCGCTCGGTATACAAGCCCAGCAACTGGTTGGGGGTCAGCGCGCCGATCCGGGTCAACCGCTCAGCCGCTTCGATCTGCGCTTTCCACCCGGCTACGTCCCGCAAGTCGGCATTTGCAAAGGCACGGGGCAGAGGGGCCGATGGTAGGCGCTCTCCGATGGCCTCAAACAGGCGAAAGGTCAACGGGCTGGGATCATCGGGCTGTGGCAGGTATTCGGCATCTTCAAACAACTCAGGGCTGAGAAAGCGATCCAAGACATCCAGCTCGTCAGACGGGAGTATTTGCAATGCGTGCGCTGCTTCCAGCGTGAGGGCGGCTGATGGCCAGTCTCCGCGCCGCGCCTTGCAGAAAATTTGCGCGGCGTAGTCCTGTGACAGGTGTGGTTTTGCGATCAGGGACGTACAGCTGCGATCCTCGTCTCCGGTAAGTAAAGTGGCGTCAAACCAGCGCTGAAACCTGTCGCGTGTGTCGGTCGGACCGGCCAGTTGGACCAGCGATTGCGCCGGGTCGGCTGCGCCAAGCTGCATCAATCGGTCTATGCGGGCCAATAGTAGCGTTTCCTCGGCGCCGGAACCGGCAGGCGCGCGGGCCTCGGACAGGATCAACGTAAACAGCAAACGCTGCATCGCGGGATTATAGCGAACCGGCACATCGGTGATCAGCTCAGCCAGCCTGTCTGCATCACTGTTTTGCCAAAGGTGCACCGGCAGGCCAGTTACAGACGACGACACCAGTCCCAACGGCTGTGACAGCGCCTCAAGCGGAGAGACTTGGATATCCGGCTGAATGCCCGTCTCCGTGACCGGTGGTTCCAAAAGGACCGTTCCCGGCAGGTTTTCGGGCGGGTCCGTCAGCCAATCGATGACGGAAAGAGGAGCCTGTTGCGCCTGCGCTGATCCAGCCAGCAGCAATGCAGCCAGTGCGGCTTTATTCAACATTCAGGATTACCGGCTCTCGGATCTCGTCTTGCGGGGCAGAGAAATCCACCCCAAATATCGGACCCAGATAAGCATATCCCACCAGCCCGACAAAACTCAGGCAAACAATATATATCAAGAACTTGATCAGACGGCCCATTGCTCAACGCTGCCCCAATTTTGTCTTTTGCCATAGTTATAGCTGGCATTTTTCGTAAGATCACGTCATTCACGTTTAAATGAGCGAAATTAAGCATAACACCCACACAGAAGGGACTGATGCGGTCTTTGAACTGCACAAAACCGTCGTTCTTGTTGGCATGATGGGGGCCGGAAAGACGGCTGTAGGCCGTGCATTGGCCGCAAGGTTGGGCGTTCCGTTCCTAGACAGTGACGCCGAGATCGAATCGGCCGCCAATATGACCATCCCCGAGATTTTCGAGCGTGACGGTGAGCCGTTCTTTCGTGCCAAGGAAAGTCAGGTCATTGGGCGTCTGCTGGACGAGGAAAAAGGCATCCTGTCCACCGGCGGCGGCGCGTTTCTGTCTGAGCTGAATCGCCAGATGATCACCGAACGCGGGGTCTCAGTTTGGCTGCGTGCTGATTTGAAGGTGTTGTGGAACAGGGTCAAACACAAGGACACGCGACCGTTGCTACGCACGGCCGACCCTTATGCGACCTTGCGCGCCTTGTATGAGGCCCGCGTCCCGGTTTATGCGCAAGCAGGTCTGACGGTCGAGTCCGATGGCGAAACCTCGATTGAAAATATGGTGGACCGGGTGGTGGAGTCGATGTTGACGCGCCCCGACGTATTGGAACGGAAGTAAATGCACCAAACCGTACATGTAGAGCTGGGCGAACGCTCGTATGACGTGGAAATAGGGCCCGACCTGCTGGCACAATCCGGCACGATGATTGCGCCCTTGCTGCACCGGCCCAAGGTCGCCGTTCTGACGGATGAGAACGTGGCCGGGTTGCACCTTGATGCGTTGCGGGATGGTCTGGCAACAGCTGGTATCGAGATGACCTCGCTGGCCTTGCCCGCGGGCGAAGCCACCAAAAGCTGGCCGCATTTCGAACGAGCGGTTGAGTGGCTGTTGTCGGAAAAAGTCGAACGCCGCGATGTGGTCATCGCCTTGGGTGGCGGGGTCATTGGTGATCTTGCGGGATTTGCTGCGGCCGTTTTGCGGCGCGGAGTCCGTTTTGTCCAGATACCGACCTCGTTGCTGGCGCAGGTGGATAGTTCTGTGGGCGGAAAAACCGGCATCAACGCACCACAGGGCAAGAACCTGATTGGGGCATTCCATCAGCCGTCTCTGGTTCTGGCGGACACTTCGGTTCTGGGCACGATGACTCAGCGGGATTTCCTGTCGGGCTATGGCGAGGTGGTCAAATACGGCCTGCTGGGCGATGCTGCGTTCTTTGAATGGCTCGAAGCTAATGGTCCCGACGTTTCGGGTGGCGATATGGCCGCGCGTGTGCGGGCGGTGACACGCTCGGTTCAGATGAAAGCCGACATCGTAGCCCGCGATGAGACAGAGCAGGGCGACCGTGCGCTGCTGAACCTTGGGCACACTTTCTGTCACGCGCTCGAAGCGGCAACCGGGTATTCGGATCGTCTGCTGCACGGTGAAGGCGTAGCCATCGGCTGTGCGCTGGCGTTTGGGCTATCCTCACGTCTTGGGCTGTGCTCACAGGAGGAGCCAAGCCGTGTTCGGGCGCACTTGCGTTCAATGGGAATGAAAACCGATCTGGCGGACATTCCCGGAGATCTGCCGGGTGCCGCGGCACTGGTTGATCTGATGGCGCAGGACAAAAAGGTCATCGACGGCCAGCTTCGGTTTATTCTGGCCCGCGGGATCGGGCAGGCGTTCGTAACTTCGGACGTCCCAAGGGACGCTGTATTGTCCGTGCTGGAAGACGCATTGGCGACGGTCTGATCAGCGTCCGCGGATCACCATCAATTCACCAATGTTTTCGCGGGTGATGTAGCCAACCATTGTCCCGGCCTGCGTGCAAACCGCAACGGCGGGCGCACCCTTGTGTAGCTTCTCCAGCACGGTTTCCAAGCCGGTGGTCAATTCAACGCGCGGGATCTCGGTTTCCATGATCGAAGTTGCGAGATTTGACCGAGGTGCCTCTTGCGCCATGGCAGTGAACAGCGTGCCGCGTGCTATAAAGCCCAAAAGATCTCCATTCGGACCCAACACGGGGAATTCGTGTTGCGTGGTGTGAATGACGGCCTGTGCGGCGGTTGCAAGCGTGTCGGTGGGCGATAGGGCGTGAAACTCGGTAATCATCGCGTCGCGGGCCAGCACCCGCCGCGCGACTGAGCGCATGGCCACATCGTGGCTTTCCGCATTGGCAGCGACGAACACGAAGACGGCGATCAAAACCAGCAGGGGGTTACCAGTGCTCAACCCAAGAAAGCCAAACGCCACCGCCACGACCTGACCCGCAAGGGCGGCGATACGTGTGGCTTTTACCCGGTCCATCTTCAGACACAACAGCGCGCGGAATACCCGGCCGCCATCCATAGGGAAGGCCGGGATCATGTTGAATACGGCCAGCAACAAATTCACATAGGCCAGCCGGTTCAACAGTCCGGCACTGGTCGAATCGATCCGGGTCAGGGAGTCCAGTGTCATTCCGGCCCCCATGGCCATCAAAACGATCCAGATCACAATATTCACTGCCGGCCCGGCCAGAGCGACCCAGACTTCTTCCATGGGCTTCTCGGGCATCCGTTCTAGCCGGGCGAGCCCGCCGATGGGCAGCAATGTGATGTCAGGGGTTTTGATGCCATAGCGCCGCGCCATCAGCGCGTGGCCAAACTCATGCGCTACAACGCAGGCAAACAGAGCCAGAACAAAGATCAGGTTGTCGATCGCGGCGGGCACCCCGCCTTGGGAATAGGCCGCAAAGGCGACCCAGCCCAGTAGTAGGAAAAAGGTGACATGGACCCTCAGTTCCGACCCCAGTACCCGGCCGAGTGAGAAGGACCATGTCATGTTTCGTCTCCGTTTGCCTTAGAACGGAATCTCGTCGTCGTCGATTCCACCGGATGCAGGTGCAGGGGCAGGGGCGCTGGACTGTCCGCCATAAGGATCGCCATAGCCGCCGCCTGCCTGACCGCCGCCATAGCTGCCTGACTGTCCGCCGCCGTAACCGCCTCCGCCACCGCCTTCACCGCGTGCATCAAGCATAACAAGGGTCGAGCCGAACCCCTGAAGAACAACCTCAGTCGAGTAACGGTCCTGCCCAGATTGGTCCTGCCATTTGCGGGTCTGCAATTGCCCTTCGAGATAGACCTTCGAGCCTTTGCGCAGATATTGCTCCGCCACGCGGACAAGCCCTTCGTTGAAGATCGCGACCGAGTGCCACTCGGTGCGCTCACGACGCTCGCCAGTATTGCGGTCTTTCCAGGTTTCGGATGTGGCGATGCGCAGGTTGCATACTTTGCCCCCGTTTTGGAAATTCCTAACTTCAGGATCGCGGCCAAGATTTCCGACCAGAATGACCTTGTTGACTGAACCTGCCATATATTTCCCCGTTCTTGTCTGTGTCGAGCGCGCCCGAATCTGACGCGAAGTTTCTACGCGACCCTATACGGCCTGCGTCATGGTTAAAACACAGTTGATGTGTGCAACGGTTGGCAAGAAACTACGCAGGTTCTGTTTACCAAGCTTTTATTCTTGCCTGAAATACCTATACTCATTCGGGTTCGAGAGCGAGCGGGATTGGCGTAAATGCGTTTTCAAGTTGGTTGTTTTTCTGTTCTGTGCCTTGCGCTGGTTTCGGGTCCGGCAGCAGCGGACACTCTGTCCACCAAAAGCCGCAAGGACATCTTCCTCAAACAATCCAAGATTCTGGACTCGCGCGCAGCCACTCAATACCGCGATTCTGAACGGCTGAAGCCCAAAACAGCGCAGCCAACTCAAGTCATCAAGCGATATAATGGTAAATATCGCGGCCAATACCTGGCGCTGGCGCGGCAAGCAGCCCGGAAACACAGTGTCCCGGAAGAGTTGTTTTTGCGACTGGTGCAACAGGAAAGCGGATGGAACCCGCACGCGGTGTCTCACAAAGGAGCACTGGGTCTGGCGCAACTGATGCCTGGAACCGCGCGCCTTTTAGGTGTGAACCCGCATGATCCGAAGCAAAATCTGGAAGGCGGGGCCCGTTATTTGTCATGGCAGTATCGCAAATTCAAATCCTGGCGTCTGGCGCTGGCGGCTTATAACGCCGGTCCGAAAGCCGTGGAAAAACACGGTGGCGTACCGCCCTACAAAGAAACCCAGAACTATGTGAAAGTGATCTGGGGCGGTTGATCACCAGCCAACCCAAGTCAGAAAAGAACCGGCGCTGTGGCCGGTTCTTTGCGTTTGGGCTGTTACTCGGCCGCGATTTTGATGACCGGCTCCATGCGGGCCAGAACTTCTTCGGACAGATGGCATTTGACCTGATGGCCGTCCGCCAGAGTTTTTACCGGCGGCACATCTTTCTCGCACAGCCCACCCGGCACTTCGGATTTCCAGCGACAGCGCGTCTGGAAAGGGCACCCCGGGGGTGGGTTCATGGCCGAGGGGATGTCACCATCCAGAACGATATGCGCTTTTTCAACCGACGTATCCGCGATGGGAACAGCACTCAGCAGAGCCTCGGTATAGGGGTGATAGGGCGGCGAGAACACCTGGTCGGTGGTCCCCAGCTCGACCACGTGGCCCAGATACATCACCATCACCCGGTCGCTGAGATAGCGCACAATCGACAGATCATGGCTGATGAACAGCAAGGTGGTCTTGTGTTCGCGCTGAATCTCCATGAGCAGGTCGGTCACCGCCGCCTGTACAGACACATCCAAAGCCGACACAGGTTCGTCCGCAACAACGATCCGCGCATCGCCGGCAAAGGCGCGCGCGATACCGACGCGCTGTTTCTGTCCGCCGGACAACTGGCGCGGCATCCGCTCGGCAAAGGCGCGCGGTAGCTTCACCAAGTCCAACAATTCCAGCATGCGCTGTTTTCGCTCAGCCTCGGAATTTCCCACGCCAAAGATTTCCAGCGCGCGGATGATCTGTCGCCCAACGGTCATCGAGGGGTTCAGAGTGTCAAACGGGTTCTGGAACACCATTTGAACTTCGCCCACGGTCTTGGCGTCACGTTCTTCGATCGGCACATCTTCGATGTTGCGGTTGTCCAGCAGGATTTGCCCGTCGGTGGCTGTTTCCAGCCCCATCAACACTTTGGCAAAGGTGGATTTACCGCACCCGGATTCGCCCACGATGGCTAGCGTCTCGGATTCATGAGCCTCAAAGCTCAGTGTTTCGTTGGCTTTGACCACCTTTTTCTCACCGCCCCCGAACAACGCATTGGCGGCTACTTCATAGTACTTTTTGAGGTTGTCCATTTTCAGGACAACACGGCCGATTTCACCTTTTTCCTTCTTGTCCGCCAAAGTGATTGGGGCATTCCAGTCAATCTCTTTGTACTTCAAACAGCGCGTGTGGTGGCGGTCATTGCCGGGTACTGGCTCCATCAGAATGTTCTGCGCGTCGCAACGGCCTTCTTCGAAATAGTCGCAGCGTGGGCCAAAGTTACAGCCTGACGGACGTTCGTGGGGCAGGGGGAAGTTCCCGGGAATAGCCACCAACGGGCGAGCGTTCTTGTCTGCCCCCGGCAACGGGATCGAGCGGAACAGCGCTTGCGTATAGGGGTGCTGCATCTCGTCGAACACATCGTGGATCGAGCCGCGCTCGACTGCCTCACCCGAATACATCACGCAAAGCCGGTCACAGGTTTCCAGAACCAGACCAAGGTTGTGCGAGATGAACAGCATCGAGGTGCCGTATTTCTTGCCCAGATCCTTGACCAGTTCGACTACGGCGGCTTCAACCGTCACGTCCAGTGCAGTAGTCGGTTCATCCAGAATCAACAGCGCCGGTTTCGACATCAGCGCCATCGCGATCACGATACGCTGCTGCTGCCCCCCTGACAGCTGATGGGGGAACGAATTCAGCATCCGCTCGGGGTCGGGCAGGCGTACGTCCGTCACCACTTCCAAAGCCCGTGCATAGGCCTCTTCTGCGCCGACTCCCTCGTGGATCATCGGCACTTCCATCAATTGCTTGCCGATCTTCATCGCCGGGTTCAGCGAGGCCATCGGTTCCTGATAGATCATCGCGATCTCATTGCCGCGGATATCGCGCAATTCATCCGCGCTCATTTCGGCCAGATCGCGCCCTTTGAACTTGATCGAACCGCCGACAACCCGCCCGTTCTTGCCAAGGTCCTGCATGACCCCAAGTGCCACAGTGGACTTGCCACAACCGGATTCCCCTACCAATCCAACAGCCTCGCCGGGCTGCACGCTGACCGAAAAATCCATCACGGCGGGAATTTCCCGAAGGCGGGTGAAGAAAGAAATCGAAAGCTTGTCGATCTCAAGAATTGGGCCGTCATATTCCGCCAATTTGTTCATCTTGTATCTCCTCGCGAGAGTCCGGGGATCCCCTTCATCTGGCTAAAAATATCCTTGGGGTCCGGGGGCAAAGCCCCCGGTCACTCTCACATCAGTCCTTCAGGCTTTCTTCGCGCAGGCCATCTGCCAGCAGGTTCAGACCAAGAACCAGCGACAGCAAGGCAAAGGCAGGCGGAAGGGCAGGGTGCAGATAGATCGAAAGTAGCTTGCGCCCTTCATTGATCGTAGAGCCCCAATCCGGGCTTTCCGGTGGAAGGCCCAACCCGAAGAAACCCAAGGTTCCCAACAGGATCGTGGTATAGCCGATACGCAGACAGAAATCGACGATCAGCGGGCCACGTGCATTGGGCAGGATCTCCCACAGCATGATGTACCACGGGCCTTCGCCACGGGTCTGTGCCGCCGCCACGTAATCCCGCGTTTTGATGTCCAGCGCGAGGCCGCGCACGATGCGGAACACCGTAGGCGAGTTCACGAAGACCACCGAGACGAACACCACAAGAATCCCGCCTGGGATATCGAACAGGTCCAGATAGGTCGGCAGACCCCAAATGCTGTAGTCATCCGTGTTGATGACGTAACCACCGGTCGAAATCAGCGACAGATACAACCACAGCGCGATACCGAGAACCCCGATCAATAGCGGAGTGCGGAAATTCGGGCGGGTATAATACCGCGAGTTTAGCAGAACGCCGATAAACAGTATCGGGAACACGAACAAAACGGCCGCCATATAGTTCGGCACACCTGTCGCCACGATTTCCGGCGTGACCAGCAAGTAGAACAGCAGGATGACCGGGAAAGCCAGGATCAGATTGGCAAGGAAGGACAGGAACGTGTCCAGACGTCCGCCATAGTACCCGGCTGGCAGACCCAGAGTGATCCCGACCATAAATGCGAACATGGTCGCAAGCGGAGCGATCTGAACCACGATCCAAGCACCTTTGACCATTCGGCTAAAGACGTCGCGGGCAAGGTTGTCGCCGCCCAGAAGGTACCAAGCATACTCACCTTCTTCGGGACTTGGCAGTGGTGTTCCCGGCACTTTGTTCTTCATGCCCGATACCTGAACCAACGGGTCATGAGTGATGATCAGATCCAGCGCACCGAAGATGCCGGTGAAGACCCAGAACATCACAAGGCCAAAACCGATCATGCCGATGGGGCTGTCGAACAGTTTGCCGTAAAGGCCGAGGCGACGTTTGAAGGCAATCGACATTGCAAACAGGATGATCAGCGACAACCACACAGGAAGAAACTGCTGCGAGATCGCTCCGATTATCCCGGCACTGGTCCCCATCAGGATGCCAAGCACGATGTAGGCCAAGGCAAGCGCGACACAGGCGGAAAAGCTGTATCTCAGGGCCTTTTGTGTTAGCCCACGTAGCCCGTTGCCGCCGCTTATGGTGCCGTCGATATTCACGCTCATCGGGGATTCGGGCAGCACAATGCTTCCGATAATCCAAACGACGATTGATACGATCAACGCGGCAAGCGCGATCATCAGGAAAGGGTTCAGAATGGCGATAGAGCCGGTCCAGCTTAGAGGTTCCATGATCTATCTCCCTTAAGAAATACGGATGCGCGGGTTGAGGTAGACATAGCCGATATCGGAGATCAGCTGCGTCACCAGCACGACAAAGACCGACACGACCGAAATCGCCAGCAAGAGCTGAATGTCGTTGTTGCCTGCAGCCTGTACCAGTGCCCAACCGAAACCTTTGTAGTTGAACAGGGTTTCAACAATCACCACGCCATTCAGCAGCCATGGGAACTGCAGCATGATGACGGTAAAGGGCGCGATCAGCGCGTTTCGCAGCGCGTGCTTCATAACGATGTTGCCAAAGGAAACACCTTTAAGCCGCGCGGTTCGGATGTACTGCGCCGTCATGACCTCGGTCATCGACGCGCGGGTCATCCGGGCGATATAGCCCATCCCGTACAGTGAGATGGTCAGTACCGGCAGGAAGAAGTTCTCGAAGGTTGGGTTGTCCATCGCTGACGTCGCCGTGCCCTTGAACCATTTCAGGCCGACGGTCGACGAGGTGAAGATCGCGATGAAGATCACGCCCGACACATATTCCGGTGTCGCCGTGGTAATGATCGAGAATGTGGACAGGGACCGGTCCAATGCTGATCCTTCGCGCATCCCGGCCAACACACCCACCAGCAGCGCAGATGGCACCATCAGAACCAGAACCCAGAACATAAGATAGCCGGTATTGCCGAGACGTATGCCGACGATTTTGCCGACATCATCCTTGAAAACGGTTGAGTAACCCCAGTCACCCTGCAATACGCCGCAATATCTGGGAGTCGTTTCCTCGGTCGATCCCGGGCGGGTACACGTTCCAAGGAACGTTCCGTCGTCAAGTGTCTTGGAAAAGCCAGGGAGAACGCCCAGCCATTGACCGTACTTGACGAGAGTGGGTTGCAGATAGCCGCGATTGTCCAGCCAGGTCTCAACCTGTTCGTCGGACATCCGCTGGTTGCCCTGCGTTTTCGCAAGCTTTTCCAGGTTCGGGTAGAGGTTGGTCAGAAAAAAGACCACGAAAGTCAGGCACAATGCAGTAAGAAGCATGACGCCGAACCGTCGGAGGATGAATAGTCCCATGATGGCCCCTGTTGTTCGGGTGTTCCGCAGATCATTGGACCATTGTCTGGCCTCGGACATCCGACCCCGTGTCGGCCTGTCTGCGGCTGGAAAGGGGCGCCCTGATCAGGCGCCCCCATTAACGTCTGGCAGATTTTAAGCCGCCCAGCCCCACTTATAGTGGTGATGTTCGAAGGACACGTGCTGGTCCGTACCGACCAGACCTTCCTTCATGTGGCGATAGGTCGAACGCCAGTATGGCTGGACTGAGATGCCTTCTTCCTGAATCATTGCCTCGCCTTTGGCGACGATCTCGCGGCGTTTGTCAGCGTCTGCGATGGCCAGAGCTTCGGCGAGAAGGGCATCAAACTCGGCATTTGCCCAGCCGAATTCATTCCAAGCTTCGCCAGACTTGTATGCCAGCGCCCAGATTTGCACGCCGAGAGGGCGGTGGTTCCAGTTGGTTGAGCTGTAGGGGTATTTTGCCCAGTCGTTCCAGAAGGTGTTACCCGGCAGAACGGTCCGTTTGACCTTGATCCCCGCGTCACGAAGCTGCGCCGCGACGGCGTCGGTGGTGTTCCGGCGCCAGTCATCGTCGATCGAAAGCAGTTCGTGCTCGAAATCGATCATTCCGGCTTCTTCCATCAGCGCGCGTGCGCCTTCCGGGTCAACTTTCTGCTTGGGCAGTTCGTAGTAATCCGGGTGGATTGGGCCGACATGATGGTTCTCGGCAGGTACGCCCCGTCCGCCATACCCCAACTCCAGACAGATCGAATTGTCGACAGCCATCTGCAGAGCCTGACGCACACGCTTGTCTTCGTATGGCTTCTTACCGTCAATTTCAGCCAGCTGGTTCGGTCGGATGACGATGGTGTTCATCGTCACAACTTCGGACTTCACATAGCCGAGGCTGTCCATCACATCGATGAATTCACCAACCGATTCATACAGCATGTCGACTTCGTCGGATTCCAATGCTGCCAGCCAAGCCGACGGGTCGGTGCCGTAGTCAATGTAGACGATGCTGTCCAGCGCCGGGCGACCAAAGATCTCTTCGCCCCACCAGGTGTGGTTCTCGTTGCGGACGAGGGTCGCTTTTACGCCGACTTCCAGTTCCTGAACCAGGTACGCACCGGTGCCCACGTTGTTGAGCAGATCAGTTTCACTGAACGAGCTGTGTACGATAGCCGCCGGATAATCCGACATGCCCGCGATCAGCGAGATGTCGGACGTCGGAAGGTTCAGTTTGACCGTGTTTGCATCGACTACTTCGATTGCGCCCTCGATCGCCTGACCCGAATCCGCGTCGATCAGTGTTGCAAAGCGACCAGCCATCGAGTTGGTTTCCGAGTTCTTGTCGCACCAACGTCCGATGTTGCGCGCAACGTCCTCGGCGGTGAAGTCGTCACCGTTGTTCCATTTAACGCCCGGGCGGACTTTCAGAGTGTAAACGGTTGCGTCATCGTTGACTTCCCAGCCCTCCAGCAACATGCCACGGAACGTACCGTCCGAGTTGTACTCGACCAGATACTCGAGCGTGCCACGGGTCACGTTCGCGATCTGCGACCAGTCATAGGTGCGTGGGTCCTTCAGGGCGCGCACTTCCTGCTGAACGCGCAGGGTGCCGCCTTCTTTTTTGGCGTCTTCACCGGCCGCACGCGCCGGGGCGGCCAGTCCGATCATGCCATAGGCTGCGGCAGCGGTGACCCCGAGACCGGTGGTGCGGGTCAAAAATTCGCGCCGGTTCAGTTTGCCGTCCCGATATTCCTGTGCGTGCATTTCTGCCGCCCAGTGCGTCGGTGCTCCGGTCATTGTCTGATTATTCATTAACGTTACTCCCTGTGAGTCAGTATTTTTTTGGATGAAGTGTCGAACCGCTCAGGCCGGAATGCTCCGGACGGCAGGTTCTTGGATATTCTGATCTCGGATTCTGGACATCCCCATGGCCGACATTCGGCACCAGAATTTGGGTGAGGTCAATGTTCGAAATCGTCATTAATGATACAAAAACGACATCGGCGGGCCGAGTTTACCGTTGTCAGCTTTGTCAGCCCCAAGAGAATCCTCCAGCAAACTTAGTTTTGAGACTTCGGATTCGCCGCAAATTTATTGAACGTGTAGTAGCGATGGCAGCGACTTCAATCGCGGAAGGTATCACTTTGATAAATCAACCCGATTCCAGCTTTTCATGCGGGCGCGAAACCAGGTGCGCTGTCGTTTGGCGAATTGGCGGGTCGAAATCGTGGCCCGTTCGCGGGCTTCATCCAACGTCATGGTGCCATCGATATAGGCCATCAACTCGGGTACTCCGATGGCTTTGAATGCCGGAAGCGACGGATCATAGCGGTCCCGCATTCTTTCAACCTCGGTCAATGCACCAGTGTTCAACATCAGGTCAAAGCGGCGCGTGATGCGATCCAAAAGCCATTGTTTATCCACGTCGAAAACGATGGGCACTGTGTTCTTCACGTCCAAAACCGGGGGCGGTGTTGCGTCTTGCCAGTCTCTGAGGTTTCGACCAGTGGCTTTCTGCACTTCCCAAGCCCGCTGAACACGGGCACGGTTTCGTGTGTCGATCCGGGCCAGAGTCTGCGCATCCACACCCGCGATCAGAGTCTGCAAGGTCAGGCTGTCCGCCTCGGCCCGGATTTCGGACGGTGTAGGTGGAATATCGGCCATACCTTCGGTCAGCGCAGAAAAATACAGGCCGGTGCCCCCAACAATGATGGGGCGTGCGCCGCCGGTCAGCAGCGGTTTCACCTCGCGCAGCCAATGGCCGGTGGAATAGTCCTGATCATATGAGATATGGCCATACAGAAGATGCGGCGCGCGGGCTTCCTCTTCAGCAGACGGGCGGGCTGAAATCACGCGCCAGCAATCGTAGACCTGGCTGGCATCGGCATTCACGATGACACCACCGAACTGCTCGGCGATCAACAGGGCAAGGGCGGACTTTCCAGAGGCGGTGGGGCCTGCAATCAACACTGGTTTGTCGTCGGGAATTGGGGGCAGGCGGTCCAATATCTGCGATCTTGCGGGTTCGGTCATCTCGGACTGCCTCATTCCTTACCAATCGCATTGAACCTGCGCCGGTTTTGCTTCATTTTGCGCCTGAAAATAAACCCGTGCCAGCCCGGAGCGCAACATGACCATTTCCCCGACCACCGACACCGCCGAAACCACAAAGGCAAGGTATGATCGCGTAATGCTTAAAATCTCGGGCGAGGCGCTTATGGGCGATCAGGGGTTCGGCCTGCATCCGCCCACAGTTCAGCGCATCGCGCAAGAGATCAAATCGGTACACGATTTGGGTGTCGAGATCTGCATGGTGATTGGCGGCGGCAATATCTTCCGCGGTCTCAGCGGATCGGCACAGGGGATGGA
This sequence comes from Ruegeria sp. CDSB117, assembly GCF_059611005.1. NCBI lineage: Bacteria > Pseudomonadati > Pseudomonadota > Alphaproteobacteria > Rhodobacterales > Roseobacteraceae > Ruegeria > Ruegeria sp. CDSB117. The sequence goes on along the minus strand of NZ_JBXWOS010000003.1, from coordinate 70,375 downwards.
ACGGACTACGGCTGATTACATGGGCATGCTGGCAACGGTCATGAACGCGCTGGGGATGCAGTCCGCGTTGGAAGAAATCGGCGTTTTCACCCGGGTAATCTCAGCCATCCGCATGGACGAGGTGTGCGAGCCCTATATTCGCCGTCGCGCCGTGCGCCACCTTGAGAAAAAGCGGGTCTGCATCTTTGCTGCCGGAACCGGAAACCCGTATTTCACCACCGACACCGCCGCGACCCTGCGCGCCAACGAAATGGCATGTCAGGCGATCTTCATGGGTAAGAATGGTGTCGATGGTGTTTATGACAAGGACCCCAAGGAACACGCAGATGCCGTGCGGTACGACACCGTCAGCTATGACGATGTTCTGGCCAAACGCCTGCGGGTCATGGATGCGTCGGCCATTGCGCTGGCCCGCGACAACAATCTGCCGCTGATTGTCTTCGGGCTGGACGAACCTGGCGGGTTCCGGGGCATTCTGGCGGGCGAAGGGACCTACACCAAAGTTCAGGGTTAACGCTGGCCTCAACGTGCAGGATCAGGCCGGGCTAGGTTGCCCGGCCTTTTTCGCTTAGGTGCCTTCAAAGAAGCCCACGGAGTTGCCATCGGGATCCGTCGCATAGAAGAACCGACCGGCCGGTATTTGGATCGGGTCGGAAATGACTTTCCCACCTGCTGTTTCTACCCGCTTCATTACGTCCTCCAGGGCGCCATCTGCAGCCAGATGTAATGTTGGGCCGTGACCTTGTTGCGCAGGTTTGCCGGGATAAAGGTGCAGCGCGACACCGGTGCCGGGATCGGCGGGTTTGAAAACAGCCATGGGGTTTGGGGCATTCGGGTCAAGCTCGAGTGTTGCGCCGGTCACTTGCGCATAAAAGGCGATGGCCTTCTCCATGTCCTGTACGGGCAATTCGCCCCACACAAGAAAGTCCTTGGGTTTGTAACTCATGTTCGTCCCTCACAATCGTTGGAATGTGGACACTGTGCCAAATCCTGATGACAGATTCTGACACCAGCGGCGATGCTTGACCGAGTTGCGATCGTCAGGTTATCTGAGCCCGTCACAGGAGCAGGAGGATATCTGTCCCTGGGGCTGCCGCCGAACCATAAACTTGTGACTGGATCGCGGCTTGGCTGGAAGACCTGCCATGTTTTCGGAGCGGTCCGGGATCATGAAAGGACCGACAATCAGGACGTGGACAAAAACCAGGGAGAGAGGCGGGATGACATCCCTTGATATCGATTTTGTACGTGGGCAGTTCCCCGCGTTTTCCGAGCCCAGCCTGCAAGGGCAGGCATTCTTCGAAAATGCTGGTGGGTCATACACTTGCAAGCCAGTGCTCGATCGCCTGATGCGGTACTACACCCAGCGCAAAGTTCAACCTTATGCCCCCTATGAGGCCAGCCGTCTGGCGGGTGAGGAAATGGACGAAGCCCGCGCACGCATGGCGGCCATTTTGGGTGTTGAAACGGATGAGCTGAGCTTTGGCCCTTCGACCACGCAGAACACCTATGTCTTGGCGCAGGCTTTTCGCCAATGGATGCAACCGGGCGAGGCCATCGTGGTCACCAATCAGGATCACGAGGCAAATTCAGGTCCGTGGCGGCGGCTAGCGGACGAGGGGATCGAAATCCGCGAATGGCAGATTGATCCCGAAACCGGCTCGCTGAACCCGATGGACCTAGAAAACCTGCTGGACGAAAATGTTCGTCTGGTGTGCTTTCCCCATTGCTCGAACGTGATCGGAGAGATCAACCCGGTGACTGAGATCACCGCGATTGCTCATGCCGCGGGGGCATTTGTGTGCGTGGACGGGGTGTCCTATGCGCCACACGGGTTTCCGAATGTGGGTGATCTGGGACCGGATATTTATCTGTTTTCGGCCTACAAAACATACGGACCGCATCAGGGGTGTATGGTCATCCGGCGTACGCTAGGGGAAATGTTGCCGAACCAGGGGCACTACTTCAACGGCGACGTGCTGTACCAACGGTTTACTCCGGCGGGGCCGGACCATGCCCAGATCGCGGCCAGCGCGGGGATGGCGGATTACATTGATCTGCTGTGCGACCATCATGGCGGGCCAACCGGCGAAGCGGCCGAGCGTGGTTCATTCGCCCATGATCTGATGCGCTCGCACGAGGTCGCATTGCTGCAACCGGTTTTGGACGCGGTCAAAGACCGCAACGCCGTCCGCCTGATCGGAACATCCGATGCCAACCGCCGCGCGCCGACTGTGGCCCTGGCGCTGAACCGCAATGCGGAAGCCGTTGCCGCCGATCTGGCTGGATATGGCGTCATGGCTGGTGGCGGAGATTTCTATGCCGTGCGTCCGTTAACCGCGATGGGGGTCGATCTGGATCAAGGCGTGCTGCGGGTCAGTTTCACGCACTATACGTCTCAACAGGAAATTGATCAGCTTTTGAATGCACTAGACGACGTTTTGTGATCCAATTCCGCTTCTGCTTCGTAACCGAACAAAGAAGAAAAGAGCAGGGCGGACATGGAACAACAGCGGTCACCGATCATCATGTGGTTCCGACGGGATTTGCGCCTGTCGGACCATCCTGCACTGAGCGCCGCGGTTGAGAGCGGGCGACCGATCATTCCAGTTTTCATTCTGGACCACACGGTCCAGGCTTTGGGCGCAGCACCGAAATGGCGGCTTGAATTGGGCCTTAAGGCTTTTGCACGGACGCTAGAGCTGTCTGGCAGCCGCCTGATCTTGCGTCAAGGGGATGCGCTGACCGTTCTGCGGCAGCTTGTCATCGAAACTGGTGCAAGCAGCGTTTACTGGACCCGCGCATATGACCCTGACGCCATTGCCAGAGATACGAAAATCAAGACGGCGCTGACCGACCAGAATGTCACCGTTACATCCTTCGCCGGCCATCTTTTGTTCGAGCCTTGGACCGTGGCGACGAAAACAGGGCAGCCGTTCCGCGTGTTCACGCCGATGTGGCGTTCAGTGCGCAGCCGCGACGTTCCGATGCCCAGCGATGCTGTGGCCCATCTCAGATCGCCTGCGACGTGGCCTGTTTCCGAAAATCTTCAAGATTGGCATCTGGGCGCGCAGATGCGCCGCGGAGCATCCGTGGTCACACCCCATGTCCGACCGGGCGAAACCGCAGCTTTTGAGGCGTTGCATCAATTTCTGGACCGCATCGCCGCCTATTCAGATCATCGGGATCGTATGGACTTGGACGGAACATCTAACCTGTCCGAGTATCTGTCTTTAGGTGAAATAGGCCCACGCAGTGTCTGGCACGCAATTCAGCGGGCCGGGATGACGGGAGTTCGGGGGGGCGAACCCTATTTGCGCCAATTGGTCTGGCGCGAATTTGCTTATCACCTGATGTATCATACTCCATACTTGGTCAGCGGAAATTGGAAGCCGGAGTGGGATAGATTTCCTTGGAACACTGATGCGGACCAGCCCGAAGTTCTCGCTTGGAAGCAGGCGAAAACTGGCGTCCCGGCAGTCGATGCCGGGTTACGGCAGATGTATGTGACCGGGCGAATGCACAATCGAGCCCGGATGATTGTTGCGAGTTACCTGACCAAGCATCTGATGACCCATTGGAGAATTGGCATGGATTGGTTCGCGGATTGTCTGGTCGACTGGGACCCGGCGGCAAACGCGATGGGCTGGCAATGGGTTGCAGGGTCGGGGCCCGATGCCTCGCCATTCTTTCGCATCTTCAATCCGCAAACACAGCAGGAAAAGTTCGATCCGCAATCGGACTTCGTTCGGCAATGGATTGCCGAGGGGCAGAGCAATCCACCGGCAACAGCACTGGCGTATTTTGATGCGGTTCCGAAGTCATGGAACCTCAGCTCAGAGGACCCATACCCGCAACCCGTTGTCTCTTTGGCAGCCGGTCGGGCGCGGGCATTGGCGGCCTATGAGGGCCGAAAAAACCAGTAACGAATTGAAAACTTGCCACAAACACAAACTCGGCCTAGCCTGTTTGCGCGGCCGCACAGGGGAGAGCGGATGACTTTGATGACCACCGAGGGGCAGAAAGACCTGCCCAGATACTTTGCGCAAGTATTCAAAATGGTTAGCCGGATGCAGTCTGGCCGATTGGACATCGGACTGCCGGATGGTCGTGTCTTCCGAACCGAGGGCACCAAACCCGGGCCGGTTGCGCGTGTGGATATCCACAATCCAGACGTTTTTGCCCGCCTGGTCCGCGAAGGTGAACTTGGTTTTTCTGACGCATATCTGGAAGGTGACTGGAGTACGCCGGACCTGCGATCCTTTATGGACCTGGTGCATGTGGGCAATGAAACGGTCTATGATGATTTCACCGGCAAAGTTCTCGTGCAGATGTATGAGCGGCTACGATTCTGGTTGCACCGCAATAACCGGACACAGGCCAAAAAGAACATCTCGTACCATTATGATCTGGGCAATGATTTCTATGGTTTGTGGCTTGACGACACGATGACCTATTCCAGCGCTCTGTTCGAAACAGGGCAGGAAAGTCTGGAAAAGGCGCAGACCGCAAAATATGCCAGTCTGGTTGATGAAATGGGCGCAAAACCCGGAGATCATATTCTTGAGATTGGCTGTGGCTGGGGCGGCTTTGCTGAATACGCTGCAAAAGAGCGTGGCCTGCGGGTCACAGGTCTGACGATCAGTCAAGAACAGTTGAAGTTTGCCAGGCAGCGTATTGAAAATGCTGGCCTTTCGAATTTGGTTGAATTCAAATTGCAGGATTACCGGGATGAGCGTGGGCAGTACGACGGAATCGCATCGATCGAGATGTTCGAAGCGGTAGGTCAAAAGTACTGGCCTGTGTATTTCGACACTGTGCGTGAGCGATTAAAACCCGGGGCGCAAGCGACGTTGCAAATTATCACTGTCGCGGATCATCGATGGGATGTTTATCGTAACGGCATTGATTTCATTCAGAAATATATTTTCCCGGGCGGCATGCTTCCGGCGCCGTCCGTATTGAAGGAACAAGTTGCTCAGGCGGGTTTGAAAGTCGTCAATTCGAAAGAATTTGGTAAAAGCTATGATCTGACCCTGCGCCGCTGGTATGACACGTTCAACGACAAGTGGGACGAAATCTCGGAAATGGGCTTTGATGAGCGTTTTCGCCGCATGTGGAATTATTATTTGACCGCCTGCGGAGCAGCCTTTGACACCGGCAATTGCGATGTGACACAGATCACTATAGCGAAACCGAGTTAAGGAACGGACTTCAGAAATGCCCACTGCCTCAAAGCTTGTTGCCGGTTTATGCCTTTTGATCGTGGCGTTCTTGGTTTCGAGTATGGTCATCGAAAACGGTGATGAAGGTAAAAACTACGGTATGTTTACCTACGTAAACATGGCTTTGGGCGTGATCTGCGGATGGTGGATCATGGGCAAGCGTGCCGGCCGGGGCTGGACTGCCGCAATCAACAACGGCTTGACCGGAATGGCGGCGCTGGTGTTCTGGGGCCTTTTTGTTCAGGGTGTCAACGAAATGCTCCGCCTGGCAATGCGCCATCGGTATGACGGCCCATTTGAGGCGCTGATCTCTATCTTTAAAATCGGCGTTGAATATGGTCAGCAACTTGTGGTGCCCGAAATCTTGTGGACTTTGGTCATTGGGGCTTTGGTCACTGGGCTGGTCACCGAGGAAGCAGCCCGCCGGTGGCGGTGAGCTAACAACTTAAAGTACGAAAGAACCCAACAGTGTCAGATCTGTTCTTTTATGGCACGCTGCGGCACTTGCCATTGCTGGAGCTTGTCTTGGGACGTCCAGCGTCCAAACTTGAATTTGCCCAAGCCACGCTGAAAGATCATGCAGTCCATAGCGTGCAGGATCAGGCCTTTCCCATGATTGTTCACGAGGAAGGCAGTTTGGCCAAAGGGTTATTGCTCCGGGGATTAAGTGAGGAAGATCAGAACCGTTTGGTCTTCTACGAGGGTGGCTTTGATTACGACCTGCGGGAGCAGACAGTTGATCTGGCCGACGGGTCGATATCGCAAGCCCTTGTGTTCTACCCTGAGCCGGGGCTTTGGAACCGCGGCGGTCTCTGGTCGCTGCAGGGCTGGTTGGATGAGTGGGGCGCGATGACGATGCTCGCCGCGCAAGAGGTTATGGGTTTTTACGGCAAGGTTGATGCGGAACAAATTGCGCGAAGCTTTCCGTCGATCCGGACGCGAGCATGGGCAAAGCTGGCTGCCCGTCAACGTGCGACAGGTGATGCACGAGACACTGCCAATGACGTCATCGTGCACGACCGTAAACCGGCATATGTCAATTACTTCGGGATGGAAGAAGTCGCGTTGCAGCATCGCCAGTACGATGGCTCGATGGGCAAAGTGCTGAACCGCAGCAGCCTGATGCAGGGCAGCGCCGTGATCGTCCTGCCATATGATCCCGTGCGGGACACGGTGCTGTTGGTCGAACAATTCAGGGCACCGATCTTTCTAGCTGAGGATCCTGAACCCTGGATGTGGGAGCCGGTCGCCGGAATGATCGACCCAGGTGAAACGCCGGAACAGGCGGCTCTGCGCGAGGCCGAAGAAGAAGCCCAGATTGCGCTGAATCGGCTGGAATATGCAGGCGGCGCATATTCCTCCAGCGGGTCATCGACTGAATATCTATACCTTTATGTCGGGCTGGCTGATCTGACCAAGACCATCGAAGATGGTGGGTTGGCTACGGAAGGCGAGGATATTCGAACCCACATTCTGCCTTTCAGCGATTTCATGGACAGGGTCGACAGCCAAGGGTTCAAGGATTTGCCGCTTTTGGCGGTAGCCCATTGGCTTGCACGTCACCGTGAGCGCCTGCGCGGATGATTTTCGCCGCTTGTGGTCATCGCGCACCACAGGTAAATCTGCATTGATCCGTAATGAAATGAGGGCGCCATGCGCATTGCACGAGACCTTGCCGACGCAGTAGGAAAAACACCGTTGATCCGTTTGCGCCGCATCAGCGAAGAGACCGGGTGCGAAATTCTCGGCAAGGCCGAGTTCATGAATCCCGGGCAATCGGTCAAGGATCGTGCGGCGCTCTACATCATTCGCGATGCCATTGCGCGCGGTGACCTGAAACCGGGCGGTACTATCGTCGAAGGCACGGCAGGTAACACCGGGATCGGTCTGGCGCTTGTTGGCGCGTCGATGGGATTCAAGACCGTTATCGTCATCCCCGAAACGCAGTCCGAAGAGAAAAAGGACATGCTGCGACTGGCAGGTGCTCAGTTGGTTCAGGTTCCGGCCGCACCGTATCGCAACCCCAATAATTTTGTGCATTACTCGCGCCGTCTGGCCGAAGAACTGGCGCAGACCGAGCCCAACGGTGCGATCTGGGCCAACCAGTTCGACAATGTGGCGAACCGTCAGGCACATGTGGAAACGACCGGTCCCGAAATCTGGGAACAGACCGATGGCAAAGTTGACGGGTTCGTCTGTGCCGTGGGCTCGGGCGGTACATTGGCGGGCGTAGCGGACGCGCTTCAGCCCAAAGGTGTCAAGATCGGTCTGGTCGATCCGATGGGGGCGGGGCTGTATTCGTTCTACACCACCGGCGAAATCGCGATGGAGGGCGGCTCGATCGCCGAAGGAATCGGTCAAGTGCGCATCACCAAGAACCTTGAAGGGTTCAAACCAGATTTCGCCTATCAGATGACGGATAACGAGGCGCTGCCTTACATCTTTGATCTGCTGCGCGAGGAAGGCCTGGTCATGGGCGGTTCAACCGCCATTAACTTGGCTGGTGCGGTGCGCCTGGCCAAAGATCTGGGACCGGGCCACACCATCGTCACCATCCTGTGTGATTATGGCACCCGCTATCAGTCCAAGCTGTTCAACCCGGACTTCCTGCGTGAAAAGGAATTGCCTGTCCCGGACTGGATGACCGAAGCTCCGCGCAGCATCCCCGGCGTTTTTGAGGACGTGTGATGCTGCGGCAGGTTCGCCTGTTTCTGACCCTTGTCGCAGTATGTATTGCGATGCTGTGCGGCCCCGCTGCCGCGCAGCTTACAGATCGTCAAAGCGAATATTATCAGGGATGGGTAAAAACGGCGGACCGTGCCGAGACGGTGATCGAGGCCGATCGCGCGTCGAACGCGTCGCTCGAAAACCTGCGCGCCGAGATCAACGAATACCGGGACGATTTCAATCGGGCACGCGGTGCAAACACCGAACGTATCCAAACGCTTGAAAATCAGATCAAAGCTCTTGGTGCCGCACCCGAGGGCGATGCGACCGAACCGGAAGACATTGCCACGCTACGAAAGCACCTAGACGAGCAGCTGAACAGTTTGCGCGTCCCGCAGATCATCTCGGAAGAGGCATTCAGCCGGGCCAATGGCCTTATATCCGAGATAGACAAACTATTGCGGGACCGTCAGGCGAAAGAACTTTTAGAGCGCGGACCGTCGCCCCTGAACCCCTCCCACTGGCGACCAGCTTGGGTTGATGTGAACGAAGCTGCGCAAGCATTGTTCAACGAAGCGCGTCGGAACCTAAAAACTGACGTGGTGCATGAACGATTGCGGTCCCGAGGGCTGGGTATTCTAGCCTTGGTTTTCGTTGCTGGTGTTCTGCTGTTTTACGGCAAGCGCTGGTCGGAAGCCGCTGGTGCGCGTCTGCGAGCCCTGGGGGGGCAGGGAAGTGGCGTATGGACGTTCCTGACCTCGTTGCTGAGAATTATCCTCCCCTGGTTCGGCGTCTGGCTTCTGGTTCAGGCTGTTGTGATGACAGGCGTTCTGGGGCTGCGCGGGACGCTGTTGATGGAAAACGTGCCCTATTGGGCGGCGATCATCCTGTATTATGACTGGATTGGCCGACAGGTTTACGTGCTGCAAGCGGCGCAGGGGTTCAAAAAACTGTCCCGCCAGAAAGTCACTGAGTTACGCGTCTACCTCGATTTTCTTGCCGGGCTCCTGATCCTGCATGAACTGGTGAACCTGTTCGATCAGATCGAAAATATCTCGGATGCGACGCGCGCCGTCGTCGCCTTTCCGGTCATCGTCGCAACAGCTTTGATTCTACTGCGCGTCCGTCGCGTCCGCAGCGTTGATGTCCCTGTCGATGCAGGTGAGCCGTCCGAAACGGCCCGCGCTGCCGGGTTCAGCCAACTGATCGAGTTCATTCGACGCGCTTTGTTCTTCCTGGGGATCGCCAGCCCGATTTTAGCGATGCTGGGGTATACGAATGCGGCTGAGGCAATCGTTTTCCCGGCTGTGCGTTCATTGGTTCTTATTGCAGCGCTGGTCATCGTCCAACGCTTCCTGACGTCTGTTTACGGCTGGCTTGGCGGGCAGGGCGATAAGGCCAAGGACTCGCTGTTTTCGGTTCTCATCGGCTTTGCAATGGCCATTGTGGCTATGCCCGTGCTCGCGCTGTATTGGGGTGCGCGTCAAACCGACCTGCAGGAAGTCTGGTCGCGCCTGCTGCAGGGGTTTGACATTGGCGGGGTAACCATCTCGCCCAGCAACTTCTTTACCTTCCTTGTCATATTTGCCATCGGCTATGGCCTGACGCGGATGCTGCAAAGCGGGCTGCGCAATTCTCTGTTGCCAAAGACCAGCATTGATCCAGGCGGGCAAAACGCGATTGTTTCGGGCACCGGGTATGTCGGTATTTTCCTGGCCGCGCTGGTTGCGATAACGATTGCCGGTTTCAACCTGTCATCGCTGGCTATTGTTGCCGGTGCGTTGTCAGTCGGGATCGGCTTTGGTCTGCAAACCATCGTGTCGAACTTTGTGTCGGGCATTATCCTGTTGGTCGAACGCCCAATCTCGAAAGGGGATTGGATCGACGTGAATGGGATGATGGGGTACGTCCGTGATATTTCCGTCCGGTCCACGCGGATCGAGACGTTTGACCGAACGGATGTGATCGTTCCGAACTCGGATCTGATCAGCGGCGTTGTCACGAACTATACACGTGGCAATACGATCGGGCGGGTGATTGTACCGGTCGGGGTCGCCTATGGGACTGATACCCGAATGGTAGAGAAGATTCTGGGCGAAATCGCGAATTCACACCCTATGGTTTTGGCGAATCCAGCCCCCAGTGTGGTGTTCCAGGGGTTTGGCGCAGATTCGCTGGACTTTGAAATCCGGGCCATCCTGCGCGATGTGAACTGGGTGTTGTCGGTCAAATCGGACATGAACCATGAAATCAACAAACGCTTTGTCGACGAGGGGATCGAAATCCCGTTTGCACAACGCGATGTCTGGTTGCGCAATCCCGAAGCGTTGCAGGCTGGCGAAGGCCAACCCAGCAAGAACACCGACGAAATACCGTCCGCAAAGCCATCCACAAATCCTGTCGAGATGAACGAGGGCGATTTGGCTGATGGTGACGGCGACGAGATTTAAACGCCTTTGCAAGGCTTTCGATTTCAGGTGAATTTTCACCTCAATGGGGCCTTGCAAATCCCCCGGCGATAGTTCAAATAACGCCGGCACGGAGAGGTGGCCGAGTGGTCGAAGGCGCACGCCTGGAAAGTGTGTAGGCGGGAGACCGTCTCCAGGGTTCGAATCCCTGTCTCTCCGCCACAATCCCCTATCAACATTCATCCAGCCGCGTTTGTACGTGAATCCGTCAATCCCTGGATTTCGACCAGCGCAGAAGTAGGTTGGCCGCGATTGGCGCGCCGATGATCACGACGACAATGCGCGCCAGGTGGTGTGTGACCACATAGCCCAGATCCGCCCCTGATACGATGGCCAGCACTGTCATCTCTGCCTGACCGCCCGGTGCAAAAGCTAGAAAGGCTTCGACCGGATGGCCCAGCCCCAGCGTGGTGACCACTGCCGTGAAAGCAGCGGCCAGAACGGCCAGCAAGATCACATAGGTGAACCCAGCCGCCACGACGCGTGTGAGTTCCGACCACGTGACGCCGACGAACTTGACGCCGATTCCACAGCCGATGAAGAATTGGGCGAACAGGATCGCCTCGCGCGGGGGGCGGGTATGGATGAAATCCCCAAGAGATAAGGCCGCTGTCAGGATTAATGGTCCAAGAATCGAAGCACCGAAAAGCCCGATCTTCTCTCCACCTTTCCAGCCGACAAAAGCTGCGACCGCCATGAGTATCAGTTCATGCAAGGGTAGGGCCGAGGCAGGTTCGCCCAACGGGTTGGTCAGTTCGGCACCGTAAAACAAAGTCAGGAACAAAGGGGCAAGGGTGACGATAATCAATACGCGCGTCCCGTGGATCAGCGATAGGGTTCGCGGATTGGCACCGGCCTCGGCTCCAAAGATAACCATGTCCTGAAACCCGCCCGGCATGGCCGCAAAAAACGCAGTTTTTTCGTCAAAGCCCCAGAATTTTCGAAAGAACGGCACGCCAACCATTGCAATAAGCAGGATAAATACCGGTATCAGCAAAAGGGACGCGGCCATCTTTGGAAGTTCTGCGAACAGGCTGGGTGTGATCGACGCCCCGACCGCGACGCCAAGAATGGTTCTGGACGCGACCGAGATTTGCCCGAAATCCCGCATGGGTGCGTGTGCCAAAGCTGCAATCAAACACGCTGACATCGGCCCGAACAGAAAGGGCAGCGGCAGGTTCAACGCCCAAAAAACTGCAGTTCCCAACATAGCCAAAATCAGCGTGACTGACCGTTCCAACGGCGGGGACAAATGAAGGCTTGAAGCGGTCAAGGATAGTGTCCGATTTCGTTGACTAGGGTGTGTATCCAAATGTATACAAAGAGATCCAATATGCAAGATTGAGAAAGATGAAAACTCAAGAAGATCCTAATCAGGCCGGCCCGCAGGGGAATTCCGCTTATCAGCGTTTGCTAGATGAAATTCGCGAGGGCGTTTTGTTGCCTGGTGACCGGCTCAGAGAGATCGAGCTGTCCGAAAGACTGGGTGTCAGCCGAACACCTGTGCGTGAAGCGATACGGCAACTCGAAACGGATGGGTTGGTGACGCATGTCCCTAGGTTGGGCGCAACGGTTCGCAGCCTGAGCTATTCGGAAGTTATGGAATTGTATGAAATGCGCGCCGTACTTGAAGGAACAGCGGCACGGTTGGCGGCACGCGCGGCTTCGGATGTGGAACTGGACGAACTGAATGTTCTGAACAATCGCCTTGCCGAGGCTGGCACCGGTCCGGTGGCCGCTCAGTTGAACCGTATTTTCCACGCCACGCTATTGGATGCCGCCAAAAACCGCTTTCTCACAAAGTCGATGTTATCGCTGCAAAAGGCGCTGTTGATATTGGGCCCATCCCAAATGCTGGATGGTCAGCGCGCAGACGACGCCGCGGGTGAGCATCGCCGTGTGATGGAAGCCTTGCAGGCTCGCGACGGCGACGCAGCCGAGCTGGCGATGCGCGCCCATGTTCATGCGGCCCAGCGGATGCGTATCCGCGCGTTGCAGAAACGAGATCGCGCAATTGATCAGACCTGATCTGAGGAGCTGATTGCCCTAGCTCTTGGTCTTAGGTTCCTTCGCCAAACCACTCCTCCCATCCGCAGAAGTCGACGGAAAACCCGGCCATCGTGGATGGTCGTTGTTTAGGCTCTTCCGGTACAAACACTCAGTTGACCACTTTCAAAGGGTTGGCGCCTTCAACCTCGCGGCTAATCTCTTGTACCAGCGCCATCGCGGCAGGGTTTCGGCGCTTAACATGCATACGCGCGACAAAAACGATGGCCGGGGGATCGGGGAATACGCCTTTGATCACCTCTATGTCCGGTGTGACATGCATTCCATTCAACAGGGCGACGCCCAAACCGGACCGCACGGCCGACTGAATGCCATTGGCGCTTGGGCATTCTAATACGTTATCGAAGCGGTGCCCTTGCAGCTGCCCATCTCCGAAGCCCCATTTGCGATAGAAACATTGGCTGTCGAAGGACAGAAAGGGAACAGGTGCTGTCGTATCCAGTTGGAAATCCGGTGATTTTACCCAGTGGAGTGTGTCCTCGAACAGGATCAGGTCATCTGGCCGCGCATCGTGCCGAAAGATTTGCATGACGGCGACATCCAACTCTCCGGCCTTCAACCACTCTTGCACGTTCAGACTTTGACTGGTGCGTGTTCGGACCTGAACGTCCGGGTAAAGCCGTGTGAAACGACCCAATATGCGGGCGATGTCGCTGGTTGCCGTGTCCTCGGTCATGCCCAGCCGGAGTGCACCGGCCAAGGGTTTCTTGCCCAAACTGGCCAGCGCCTCATCGTGTAGGGCACATATTCGGCGGGCATAGTCGCACAGGCGCAAACCAGTATCCGTGAACAGAGGGCCACCGGGTCGGCGCGCCAGCAGATCGCAGTCCAGGGCTTGCTCTAACCGTCGGATTTTGTGGCTGACCGCCGATTGCGACAGCGCCAGATGCTCGGCCGCGCGCGTCACGCCGCCATGGGTTGCGATGGCTAGAAGGGCGCGCAGGGCGTCAATTTCCAATCGGTCGGTCACTTGTGAAGCCATGACAGTTTTTAATTGAGCTATGAATATCATTCATTTGTGTCACGCGCCAGTATTGAACTACTGGTCAGGAAATCCAATGCTCAGGAGCATTCGCATGCCGCATCTCGTCCCGGACCACACAGTGATCAAAACCCCGCGGATGGCCCCCGGAATCCATGGGGTGGGCGATCCGGTGGTTTTGATCCACAGCACATTATCTTACATCCGGCGCGACGTGCTGCCTGAAATGGCAGCGGCGGGCAACAGGGTACACTTGTTCGATCTGGCGGGTGTTGGTCAGTCTGAACGGCCTGGGAATCCAGCGTTTAGTGGGTCGGTCACTGATCAGGTTCCCGTCGTTCACAAGTTGCCGAAAAACTCCGGTCAATCCCCGATAAATGATCAGCCCAAACAGACACCCGCGCCGCTGATCAATCTCCTGAAGCGAAAGGGCTGAGCCATGACGGATCAAATCAAATCCCGTGACCGGCGCGGCCTGACGACCGTATTCGAAATCACCGGATCGGTGTTGGCAATGGCCTATGCCTTGTTGATCGCGTCGAATACGGGGGCTGAGTTGCTAGGTTTCGCCCTGTTGCTAGTGTCCTCGGGCCTGTTTGCGGCCTGGGCCGTAATAGATCGCCGCTGGACTTTCCTGTTGTTGCAAGGGTTTTATGCGGCCTCAGCGATCATTGGGTTGATCCGGTGGGCATGAACTTCGCATAGGGCAGTTGCGGAAATCTTGTTAGAACAGCCTTATGCGAAACGAAGACAGAATCAAAATCGGCTTTTTGCTGTTTGACGGCTTTCCCATGGCTTGCCTGACCTCGGTGATCGAGCCGTTGCGGGCGGCCAATGAAATCGCCGGGCAAGAGGCGTTCTGCTGGTCGCTGCTGTCCGAGCGCCAACAGAAAATACAATCCAGCGCAGGTGTCCGCTTCGAGGCCGAGAAGTCTCTGGCCGACTGCAAAGATATCGACATTTTGTTCCTTCTCAGCAGCCCAACGTCCGGCTTTGACAACACAACCGTTGGCAACGGTGCTCTACGCAGTCTTGGAAGGCATGGCACCGTATTAGGCGGGATTAGCGGTGGGGTTTTCCCATTGGTCCGGTCCGGGGTGATGGGGGGGCAACCTGTTTCCGTCCATTGGTGCTATGAGGCCGCATTTCTGGCTGAGTTTCCCGAAGTCGACTCGCGTAGCGAGGTGATCGTGAAAACGGCGACACGCTACACCGCAGCCGGTGCCGCTGCCGGGTTCGATCTGGCCCTGCATCTGATTGAAGATCAGCTGGGTGGCGAAGTCGCGCATGAGGTTGCCTGTTGGTTTCAACATCCGATGATGCGCGGGGCAGGTGTGCGGCAGCAGGTTCCGACCACGACCGCGCCGGAAACTGGCGACAGCCTGCCGCCGCTGGTGTCGCGCTGTGTCGACCTATTCGCGGGCCACATGAGCGAACCGATTTCCATCGCAGAGGCCGCACAGCAGATCGGGGTTACGCCGCGCCAGGTGGAACGCGCATTTAAGCAGGCGACAGGCCAAAGCCCCAGCCACTATTATCGCGCCATGCGCATGAAGGCGGCGCGGCAGATGGTTGTCTATACCAAGGACCCGATTGCAGATATCGCCGCTGCGATTGGCTATGGTTCAGTGGCGCCGCTTGTGACGCATTACCGGTCGGCGTTTGGGCTAAGCCCCAGCGAAGATCGCCGTAGGATCAACCGCTTCCGCGTTGAAGGTAATGCGCCGCTGCCGTCAGTCTGACATTGCTTTACAGCGCCGAACGCATTGCAGTGACGATGGCATGATGCAACGATCCGGCGGATGAACGGGGGCCATAAATGCTGAACGCTTCATCTGACCGACAGAGAACAAAGCAGCCAATGTGGTGAATTGAGCAACGGGCGACGCTGCCCGCATCGATATTGCGCAGGTCCAGCATAGATAACAGTTCCAACACAGCCGGAATCTGATCGCCGTTCAGGTCGAAACGTGTCCAACCGTCGGTCTGTTCTGTCACCGACGCCGTATCGCCCAAAGCGGACTTCACCTGATCAGCAAGCTCCTCGTGCGTGTCAAAAGGCGCCTCGATCATCCACTGATCCGGACCGGCCCAAAAAGCAGTGACAGTGTCACCGGCATGTTGGCCGATACCAGGTGCAGGGGCCCCGATCAGCTTGGCGAGGGCTTTGCTGGCTTTGGTTTCCTGTCCCATCCGTGCGGCGACGGATGCCAGAGCGACTCCCGGAACTTCCCGGCACGTAACCCCGCCAACAGTGTCGACCTGCGGTTCGGAGCCGCCCAATGCGGTTATTGCAACTAGATCATGCACGCAGACGCTCTCCTTCGGGGTCAACGAAATGGGCCGATACGATTTCGACCTCGACGGTCAGGTCGGTCAATGGGGACACAAGGCGCATTTTCTCGCCCATTCGGTTGGCACCGTCCTTCAAAAGACCCAGCCCGATATTGCTGTTCAGAATGGGCGAATACGCAGCCGAAGTGACATAGCCCTGATCGTGCGCGGCATCCACCGGGCCGGTCGTGTTCATCAAATGGCCACCAGCGGTGACTTTTTCTTCGGGCGATACCGGTTTGATCCCGACCAGCCGCAGGACATCCGGTTCTACCAAGGCCTCTCGTTCGGACAGGGTCGATCCGATGCTGTCTTTCTTTTTCGACACCATCTTACCCAATCCAAGATTCAATGCCGTTGTGGTGCCATTCAACTCGTTGCCGGCGGCGTGGCCCTTTTCGATCCGCATTACGCCCAGCGCTTCGGTGCCGTAAGGGACCACGTCAAATTCCTCACCCTCGGTCATCAGACGCCGCATCAGGGCGTCGCCATAACGTGAAGGTACCGCGATTTCGAACGCCAACTCTCCCGAGAATGAGATCCGGAACAGCCGCGCGCGCAACCCGCCGCAGACCGTAATGTTGCCACAGCCCATAAACGGGAACGCGTCGTTCGAGATGTCGAATTCAGGGTCGACGATCTTTTGCAACAGCTTGCGCGAATTGGGACCAGCGACAGCATATTGCGCCCAGGATTCCGTGGTCGAGATCAGCTGCACATCCATATCCGGGAACAGGCATTGGCGCACAAATTCCATGTGACGATAGACATTTACCGCGTTGGCCGTGGTCGTTGTGACGACAAAATGATCCTCGGCCAGACGCGCGGCTGTGCCATCGTCCATTACCATGCCGTCTTCGCGAAGCATCAGGCCATAGCGGGTTTTTCCCACGGGAAGCTTGGCGAAACCGTTCGCGTAGACGCGGTTCAGGAAATCAGCCGCGTCCGCGCCCTGCACGTCGATTTTTCCAAGTGTCGTACAGTCGCACACCCCGACGGACGCGCGGGTCTGGCGCACTTCACGGTCCACTGATTCACGCCAATGAACCTCACCGGGCAGGGGAAACCACTGCGCGCGCAGCCAGTTGCCGACCTCGACAAATACAGCGCCCCGTTCCTTGGCCCAGTAATGCGAGGGCGTCAGGCGCGTGGCGTGGAATTCTTGTCCCTTCATCCGACCGGCGAAGGTGCTGATCGGAACAGGCGTGTAGGGCGGGCGGAAAATGGTTGTCCCTGTTTCGGGGATCGATTTTCCGGCCACCTCGGCCATGATCGCCAATGCGCTGATGTTTGAGGTCTTGCCCTGATCAGTCGCCATGCCAAGGGTGGTATAGCGTTTCAGGTGTTCAACTGACCGGAACCCTTCCTGATAGCTGAGTTTGACGTCCTTGACGGTCACGTCGTTTTGCTGGTCCAGCCATGCGCGTTTGCAGCCTTCGACATACCAGAACGGTTTCTGCGCGATTGGTGTATCCTCAGCCTCAGGCAGGTCGGGCTGAGCATCGCTCAACTCCAACGCTGCCGCAGCAGCTTCGGTACCGGATTGCAATGCGCCGTGGGTCGACATCACCCCGTTCGCCGAACCCGCCACCGATAGCCCGACAGGTAGGTTTGAGCCGGGCACAAAGGCGGCCAGATCGTCGTTCCAGACCGGACGCCCGCGCTGATGGCAGGTCAGGTGCACATTCGGGTTCCACCCCCCCGAAACGCCCAGCGCGCCGCATTCCAGCGTTCGGGTCGAACCGTCGGGCAGGGCAACTTCGACAAAGGTCAGACCAAGACGCCCCTTGGTATTCACAACCTGAGCGCCGCTCAGGACTTCGTAATCGTAGTTGACCGGAGCATCCTCACGCACGTCGACAACGGCGCAAATGTGAACGCCCTTGGCATGCAGATCGGCGGCGGTGCGGTGGCCGTCGTCGTTGTTGGTAAAGATCGCCACGCGCTGAGAGGCCGTGGCCGCGAACCGATTGGCATAGGTTCGCAACGCGCTGGCCATCATGATGCCGGGGCGGTCGTTGTTTTCGAACGCGATGGGGCGTTCGGTCGACCCCGCACACAGCAATGCCTTCTTGGTGTAAATGCGCCATAGGATCTGGCGTGGCTTACCGGCGGGCAGGGTGGCCACGTGATCTCCGGTCCGTTCAACAGCGCCGTAGATGCCGTGGTCGAAGGCGCCGATAACAGTGGTTCTGGCCATCAGCCGGACATTGGGCAAGGATGACAGTTCCGCGACGGCCTGCGCTGCCCAATCGCTAGCGCTTTGATCGCCAACCGAAAATGTCTCGCTATTTAGACGCCCGCCGAACCGAAAATCCTCGTCCGCCAGAATTACATCTGCACCCGCGCGTCCTGCGGTCAGGGCTGCCATCAAGCCCGATGGACCCGCGCCGATGATTAGCAGGTCACAGTGGCGGAACCCTTTGTCATATTCGTCGGGATCAGCCTCCATCGACAATGAGCCAAGGCCGGCAGCGCGACGGATGATCGGCTCATAGACTTTTTCCCAAAAAACAGCCGGCCACATGAAGGTCTTGTAGTAAAACCCAGCGGACAGGAAATTCGAGAACAGGTCGTTTACGCCAAGCGCATCGAATTTCAGGCTGGGCCAACGGTTCTGCGATTGTGCCTCAAGCCCGTCAAACATCTCGGTCGTTGTAGCCCGTGTGTTGGGCTCCTGCCGGTTGCCGGAGCGCAGCTCGACAATGCCATTGGGTTCCTCGGATCCGGCAGTCAGAAGGCCGCGCGGGCGGTGATACTTGAACGAGCGTCCGATCAACCGCACGTCATTGGCCAGCAAAGCCGAAGCCAGCGTATCGCCGGGATGGGCGGTGTAGTTGCGGTTGTCGAACCGGAAGTTCACAGTGGTGTTGCGGTCGATCTGACCGCCGCTCAGCCTGTTGGATTGCGTCATTTGGATCGCCCCCGCGCGCGGGCCACATCGCGGGCCAGTTCTACCTTGGAAATCTCATGCGTGGTGGTGTCACGGGTCACGACCAGCCACGACCGGTCGCCAGCCTCATGATACCACAGTTCTTGATGTTCGCCTGCGGGATTGTCGCGCAGATAGCCGTATTCATAGAACGCTTCCGCCGCGTTTTCGGCCTGCCAGTCCGGGCGGTTGATCAGTGTCGCATCACCCAGATAGGTGAACTCTGATGCGTCGCGCGGGCCCAGAAGGGGATGGTTGATAATCATTCTCGTGCTCCCCTCAATGCAGGTTGGGCTGATTGCCCACGCCTTTTTCGTCGATCATCCGGCCCGTGCGGAACCGGTCGAAGCGATAGGCCGTGGCGGTAGAGTGCGGTTCGTCCTTCGCCAACAGATGCGCAAAACAGTAACCGGACGCCGGGGTCGCCTTGAACCCGCCATAGCACCATCCACCATTGAAATAGAGACCCTCGACCGGAGTGCGATCGATGATGGGTGAGCCATCCATCGACATGTCCATAACGCCGCCCCACATGCGCAGCAGACGGGCGCGCCCGATCATCGGCATCAACGAGACGCCGCCCTCGCAGACATCCTCGACCACAGGCAGATTTCCACGTTGGGCGTAGGTGTTATAGCCGTCGATATCACCGCCAAAGACGAGCCCGCCTTTGTCGGACTGGCTGACATAGAAATGTCCGGCCCCATAGGTGATGACGCTGGGCAGAACGGGCTTCAGACCTTCGGACACAAAGGCCTGCAACACGTGGCTTTCAATCGGCAGTCGCATGCCCGCCATGTTCATCACCCGGCCCGAGTTTCCGGCAACAGCGCAGCCGACTTTGTTAGCCCCGATAAAGCCCTTTGAGGTCTCGACGCCCAGGCATTTGCCGTTCTCGATACGCAGACCAGTGACTTCGCAATTCTGGATGATGTCGACACCGTGGCTGTCCGCAGACCGGGCAAAGCCCCAGGCCACCGCATCATGGCGCGCGGTGCCGCCCCGTCGCTGGGCCAGACCGCCTTTGATCGGGAAACGCGCGTCGTCGAAATTCAGATAGGGGTGTTCATTGCGTACCTGATCGGCATCCAGCAATTCGGCATCTGCACCGTGCAGGATCATCGCATTGCCGCGCCGCGTATAAGCGTCGCGCTGACCATCCGTGTGGAACAGGTTGAGTATTCCGCGCTGGCTCATCATCGCGTTGTAGTTCAGGTCTTGTTCAAGCCCTTCCCACAGTTTCATCGAGAATTCATAGAACGGCTCATTCCCGTCCAGCATGTAGTTCGAGCGAACGATCGTCGTGTTCCGCCCGACGTTGCCTCCGCCGATCCAGCCCTTTTCGACAACTGCGACACTTCGATGACCGTAGACTTTGGACAGATAGTGGGCTGTCGCCAGCCCATGACCACCACCGCCTATGACGATGATGTCGTAATGAGCTTTAGGTTCGGGGTCACGCCAGACCGGTTTCCACCCTTTGTGGCCGGTAAGCGCCTCTTTGATGACTCGAAAGCCTGAATATCGCATGAATCGGACCTTTTTTGCCAGAATTCACTATTTTCCTGCTCAGTGATATCCTCAGATGCGACATTGGTGTGTCTGAATCAGACCCTTTCCCGCGCCGCGCTGGGAACCAATTGTGAAAACCATGATACAAAGGCGTCAACCTCGGGGGATGCGCGCTGCACGGCCAGAAAGTACCCTTCGGTCGCTGGAGCAGTCTCATCGAAAACACGCGCGACCTGACCGGTTTGCAAAGCGTGATCGGCGATAAGTGCATTCACCAAGGCCACGCCGTTCCCGGCAGCCGCCAATTGCAATGCGAGCCCGTAAGAGTCGACATAATAGGCCGGGGTATGGATTTTATGACCGGTGACCTCCGCCCAGGTGGACCAGTTGTCTGACGTTCCCACGGCCTCGATCAACGGCAAGTCCAGAAAAGCGCCAACCAAGCCAGGTGCTTTTACCACAATCAGGTCATTTGGTCGCAAGGGCATTGCGTCCCGTCCAACCTGTTTTTCCGACCCGAACCGGATTTCGACATCGGCGCGCAGGGCAGAGTATTCATCGGGCCAGATCGTGCTGACAAAGCGAATGGACGTGTCTGGGTTTTGGTCGCGAAACTGGGGCAGGGCAGGGGAAATCAACCATTCGATGATGCTGATCGACGCCGCAACAGTGACGTGTCTGGCCCGTTCCTCTGCCAAATACGGAGAGGCGGCGGATTGCAGCAATTGCAGTGCGGCTTCGACTTGCGGCAGCAGCTTTCGCCCTTCATCCGTCAAGGAAAGACCGCGCGGGTGCCGATGAAACAGGACGACGCCAAGCCGGGATTCCAGCGACCTGATTTGCTGGCTTACGGCGGATTGGGTCAATCCGATTTCATCCGCCGCAGCTGTTGAGCTCAACCTTCGGGCCGCGGCCTCGAACGACCTGAACCATGTAAGGGGGGGCAGTGTTTTGGGCATGTGCAACCGACCTAGTAGCTTTGTTAATACCTAAGACCCAACTTCTTTCGTTTGTCAAAGTGCCGGCCAATCAAAGATATTTCTCGTACTCAAGATTGGGGGATAACGTGCAGCCGGAAATTCGTAAAATAGTGACCTTCGACGAAGAAGTGCTGATCGAAGGATATCGCAAAGCCGAACGGCCGTGGCGCATGTTCGCCGTGGCAGCGGTTGTCACGAACCCTTGGGCCGGACGTTTCGTCGAAGATCTGCGGCCTGAAATTTTGGCCTATGGCCCAATTCTGGGCCAAGAATTGACCGACAGGATGATCGCGCTGGCCGGAAGCGGCGAGGCGATTGAGGCTTATGGCAAGGCCGCGGTTGTGGGGTTGGACGGAGAGGTCGAGCATGCTTCGGGCCTGATCCACACGCTGCATTTCGGAAACATCTTCCGACAGGCAGTTGGCGCCAAGTCCTATCTTTCATTCACCAACACCCGGGGGCCTGCGAACACACCGATCATGGTGCCATTGATGGACAAGAACGATGCAGGCCGCCGGTCGCATTACCTGACGCTGCAATTCGCCATCCCCGACGCGCCGCGCGCGGATGAGATTGTCGTGGTTTTGGGCGGAGCAACCTCGGGCCGTCCACATCATCGAATCGGCGACCGTTATCAGGACTTGAAGGATCTGGGCCATGACGTGGACAACCCGGCCTCGGTCTGACATCGGCGGGCTCGCCGCGATAGACGAAGGCGAAGGCCCGCTTGTGGTTCTGCTCCATGGCGTTGGCTTGCGGGCCGAAGCCTGGGGCGCACAGATCGATGCGCTGTCTGCCGCCGGGTATCGTGTTCTGTGTCCGGATATGCCCGGGCACGGGGAAACCCCGTTCCAAAGTGCTATTGGGCTGGATGGATACGCCAACCCGATCGCGGCCCGATTGACCGAGCCTGCCGTTCTGATTGGGCATTCCATGGGCGCTTTGATCGCTTTGGACATTGCGGCATCGGGTCATGATCAGGTGAGAGGCATTGCCGCGTTGAACGCAATTTACCGCCGAACCCCCGAAGCGCGCGTGGCTGTTACGACACGCGCGGCGGCGCTGGATGCTGAGGCCATGAACGATCCCACCGTGACTTTGCAGCGTTGGTTTGGCGATCAGGTTTCCGAAGAATGCGAAGCCTGTTCGCGTTGGCTAAAAGATGTCGATCCGAGCGCCTACAAAGCGGCCTATACCGTCTTCGCCGAAAGCGATGGACCGACTAACGCACAACTGGGGCAAATCAAATGCCCGGCACTGTTTATGACGGGCGGGGATGAGCCGAATTCCACACCGGGCATGTCACAGGGCATGGCGCAGAAGGTGACAAATGGGCGTGTCGAAATTGTTCCGAACGCCGCCCACATGATGCCCATGACGCACCCGGCTAACGTTAACGCCAATTTGCTTGAGTTCGTTCGGAGGTGCCTGCCATGACCGAGGTTGATACCCGCGCCCTGCGTGATGCTTTCGGCAACTTCATGACCGGCGTGACGGTTGTGACGACCCGGGATACGTCCGGCAACCCGGTCGGGTTCACGGCGAATTCCTTCACGTCTGTGTCGCTTGATCCGCCCTTGCTGTTGGTCTGTCCCGGCAAGTTTCTGTCCACCCACGATACCTTTGCCGGATGCGCGCACTTTGCGGTGAATGTTCTGGCAGATGGGCAGCAGGGCGTCTCGAACACCTTCGCTAGTTTCAAGGGCGACCGATTTGGTCGTGTGGCGCATCGCGACGGAGCCAATGGCTTGCCGCTGATCGACGGAGCGCTGGCGCAGTTCAGTTGTGAAACGCATCAGGCGCTGCCCGCAGGCGACCACACGGTTCTGATTGGCCGTGTCATAGACTTCACCCATATCGGCGGAAACGGTCTGGGCTACGTTAACGGATCGTACTTCAGTCTTGGACTTGAGCGTGAAATGGACGCGCAGGTTCCAACAATCTGCGGCGCGATTGTCGCGGCGAATGGCAAAGTTCTTCTGGAATGCCACCAAGGCGCATTTCGCCCGGTTCAAATCGCCGGTGCAGAACCCGGGGGGCAACGCAACAGGCTGGCACAGGGCCTCTCTGATCGGGGCATTCAGGCGCAGATCGAACAGGTCTATTCTTCGTTCAACGATGCCGAAACGAACCTGCACTATACGTTCTTCCTGGCGTCCTGCGGTCAGACCACCCAGACGGGCAATGCTGAATGGGTAGACATCGGCGATCTGGCCGATCTGACCTATGCCAGCAATAGTTTGCACCACATGATGACCCGCTACGCGCTTGAAGCCCGCGAAGGCGTTTTCGGGCTGTATCTCGGTGATGCCGAGCGCGGCGAAATTCACAGTTTCGGTAAAGGAGCCATTTGATGGAGTTTTCACTGTTTGCCCACGTGGAACGTCTGACCCCGGATCAGCCTCACGATGTTCTGTATGATGAATTCGTGAGCCTGGCGAAGATGGCTGATGACGGGGGCATGCGGGCAGTTTGGACAGGTGAACATCATGGGATGGAGTTCACCATTGCCCCCAACCCGTTTCTGTCGTTGGTCGATCTGGCACATCACACCCGCAATGTGCGGTTGGGGACCGGGACGGTAATTGCGCCGTTCTGGCATCCCATCAAACTGGCCGGTGAGGCAGCCGCAGCGGATCAGATGACAAAAGGGCGTATCGAGCTGGGGATCGCGCGCGGTGCGTATTCCTACGAATATGAACGCCTGATGCCGGGAATGGACGCATGGGAAGCGGGGCAGCGCATGCGCGAGTCCACCCCGCTGTTGCCTCAGATCTGGAAGGGCGATTGTGCCCATGAAGGCGAGTTCTATGCGTTTCCGGCCGCAACTTCGGCACCGAAGCCATATCAGGAGGACGGCCCGCCAATCTGGATCGCCGCGCGGGACCCAAACAGCCATGAATTCGGCGTTCACAACGGATTCAATATTCAGGTCACCCCGCTGTGGCAGGGTATGGAAGAGATCGAGACCCTGATGGGGCGGTTCAACGATGCCTGTGACAGCTACGTGGGGCCGCGCCCCAAGATCATGCTGTTGCACCACACCTATGTCGGCAAGGATGACGACGATGTTGCGCAGGGCGTGCAAAATCTGCGCCGGTACTACAATTACTTTGGTGCATGGTTCATGAACAAACGGCCGGTTGAACAGGGCTTGATCAAGTCGATTACTGAGGCCGAGATGGACGCGAACCCGATGTATACCAGCGAGAAACTGGGCCGCGACCTGACAGTTGGGACCGCGCAACAGGTAATCGACCGGATCAAGCGCTATGAAGATCTGGGCTATGACGAGTTTTCGTTCTGGGTCGACAGCGGCATGACCAACGAACGCAAGCGCGCCTCTTTGGCGCGATTCATCGACGACGTGATGCCGGCATTTCAGTGAGGACCACCATGGGAAACTTACCGCATTTTCAGCTGTTCATTGATGGCGCCTGGACCGAAGGTTCAGCCTCGCAGGTTATGACGTCCGAGAACCCGGCCACAGGCCAGGGGTGGGCCACATTCGCGTGCGCCTCGCCCAGTGATGTTGAACGCGCCATCGCCGCCGCCAAACGGGTTTTGGATGACCCGGGATGGCGGGATATGACACAGACGCAGCGGGGCAAGCTGCTGTATCGTCTTGCCGATCTGGTGGCAGAAAACGCCAAGCGCCTGGGTGAGTTGGAGACGACCGACAGCGGAAAGCTGTTGGCGGAAACCTCGGCGCAAACCGGATATGTTGCCGATTACTACCGCTACTATGCGGGTCTGGCAGACAAGATCGAAGGCACGGTCCTGCCCATCGACAAGCCGGACATGCATGTCTTTACCTCACGAGAACCGATTGGCGTCGTGGCCGCGATCGTGCCTTGGAATGCGCAGATGTTCCTGACCGCGACCAAGCTGGGCCCGGCGTTGGCTGCCGGGTGTTCCGTCGTGCTGAAAGCATCGGAAATCGCGCCCGCACCGATGCTGAAGTTCGCCAAGCTGATCGAACAGGCCGGGTTCCCGCCCGGTGTTGTGTCGGTCATCACCGGTGACGCCGAAAACTGCGCGATCCCACTGACCCGCCACCCTGATGTCGACCGAATTGCCTTTACGGGTGGGCTTGAAACCGCCCGCCATGTGGTACGAAACTCGGCTGAGAACTTTGCGGTCACGTCATTGGAGCTGGGTGGAAAGTCGCCGATCCTCGTGTTTGAGGACGCCGATTTGGACGGTGCAGCAAACGGCCTGATCGCGGGTAACTTCGGCGCATCCGGTCAGAGTTGTGTGGCGGGCACGCGCGGACTGGTGCAACGGTCGATCTTGGGACCTCTGGTTGAACGGATCGCCGAAAAGGCCAGCGCCATCCGGTTGGGTGATCCCCTGCAGCCGGAAACGCATGTCGGCCCGCTGTGCACGGCAGCGCAGGTGCGCAAGATCGAAGAGACTTTAGGCAAAGCGCAGGGGCAGGGCGCGACGATCCATTTCGGCGGAGAAACTGCAGACCGTCCCGGAAATTACATGAATCCCACTTTGGTCGAATGCGTGTCACCCGAGACCGAAACCTTGAAGATCGAAATGTTCGGACCTGTCATGTCCTTGCTGCCGTTCGATACCGAAGAAGAGGCTATCGCGCTGGCAAACAGCACCCCTTACGGGTTGGGCTCGGGCGTGTTCACGCAGAACCTTGCGCGTGCACACCGTGTTTCGAAACGGATCAGGGCCGGTATCTGCTGGGTGAACACCTATCGCGCGATCTCTCCTATCGCGCCGTTTGGCGGGTTCAATCAGTCGGGATATGGCCGCGAGGCCGGCGTTGAGGCGATCCTGGATTACACCAGAACCAAGACCACCTGGATCAGCACCGCGCAAGAGCCGATGGCGAACCCTTTCATAATGCGCTAAGGATTCGGAAAGGCAGGGATTTCCGGAGGGAAGTGAGGGGCGCATGAAACTGACAAAACCGAACTTCCCACCACCGGCCGATGCCGCCGACCGCAAGGCCATTGCCCCAGTAATCTGCTACCCACCGGACTCGTTGCAGCAGCCTGATCTGATTGGTTTGGGCCAACTGCGCGAAGGTGCCGTAAAGGTGGCCGAGGCCACTGCTGCCCCGCGTGACGCGGCATGCATTGATGTTCCGGCTGGCGCTTTCTTGAGGGTGGTTTCGGTCGACGGTCCTCAGGTTGGCGACCTGAACATGTGGAACAAGCATGACCTGACCGAGCGGTTCTATTCCGGCAAAACCCGCGCGCTGCACGGCACGCACCTGTCGACCGGAGACCGGATGTGGTCGAGCTTTCCAAACATGCGACCGATGGCGACGATCGTTGCCGATACTCTGGACTGGTACGGGTTCGATACCTATGGCGGATCGGTCCATGACGTGATTGGCACACGGTGTGATCCCTATACCGGGCGTTTGCTGTCGGGGGACGACTATCACTATTGCTGCCACTCGAACCTGACCCGCGCGCTGGCCAGCCATTGCGACCTGCCGCTGCATGAGGCCGAAATGCTGGTGCATGACGTGTTGAACGTGTTCATGTGCACTGGATTTACACGCGATACCGGCCAGTATTTTATGAAAGCCAGCCCGGTGCGTCCGGGCGACTATCTTGAGTTTTATGCCGAGATTGACCTGATCGTCGGCCTGTCTGCGTGCCCCGGCGGGGATTGTTCGTCGGAACATTCTTCGGATGCCGCTGCCTGCCATCCGTTGGTGATGGAGGTCTATGACCCCGGCGAGAAAGCGCGTGCGGCGCATGTGCAACCGGATCGATCAAAATATGACCGCACGCACGGAACCGGTTAACGAGTCAGGCGCTGACCCAAACGGGTTAACATTCTGCAGCACATGTCCAACTGTTCGATTTCAAGAAACTCGTCCGCCTTGTGGGCCTGAGCTATCGAACCCGGCCCGCAGACGATTGCGTGAACGCCCAGTTTCTGGAACAACCCGGCCTCGGTCGCAAAGGCGACAACACCAGTGCCGTTCGCGCCCGTTAGTTCAGCCACCAAATCACGGGCCGCGTTTTCTTCCATGGGTTCAAGGCCTTCGACTTCGGCGATAGCCTCTTGCGTGATGCTCGAGTCGCTGTGGACCGCTTGCATCTCTGGCAGCAAAGAATGCTCCACGTAGTCCGCAAGGGTCTTTTTGACGAGGTCGGCGTCACTTGCTTGAACGGGTCGCATCTCCCACAAGACCTCGGCCTTGCTGGCTATGACGTTATGGGCAATGCCGCCTGAAATTTGGCCGATATTGACCGTCGTCCAAGGCGGCTCGAACCGGCTGTCGGCGGGTGCGCGGGACTTGAGGATATGGCGCAGCTCCAGCAGTTTGCCGATGTATCGCGCGGCATACTCCGCAGCATTCACCCCGTCATCGGGGGCAGAGCTGTGTCCCTCTAACCCGGTAAAGCGAGTTGTATATTCAAAGCAGCCCTTGTGCCCCTCAATCACGCGCATCTCAGTCGGTTCGCCGATAATTGCGATGTCCGGAACGATTCCGCGTTCGGACAAGTCATCGACCAGCGCTTGCGCACCAAGGCAGCCGACTTCCTCATCGTAAGTAAAGGCAAAGTGCAGCGGCTGGGTCAGCTTCCCGACATCCAGCGTTTCGCCGAAAGCCACCGCCGCAGCGATAAAGCCCTTCATGTCGCACGTGCCGCGACCGTAGAGTTTGCCGTCATTTTCAGCCATCTGGAACGGATCGGTTGTCCAATCCTGATCGGCCACTGGCACCACGTCCGTATGGCCGGACAAAAGGATGCCGCCGGGTTGATCCGGCCCGACGGTGGCAAACACGTTGGCCTTTGCCCCGGTCTTGTCTCGAGTGACGATACACCTCGCACCCAATGCTTCGAGCCGTTCGGTCAGATAGCTGATCATTTCCAGATTCGAGTCCGCAGACACTGTCTCAAAAGCGATCAGGTCGGCCAGTATTTCCGTGGTTCTAGGTAAAGTCATGGCTTCACAAATAGCTTTCTTGGGCGGTTGCAGAAACACTCGGCGGGACCCGACTCAGTGATGAGAATCGGCTCGGTGATCTCCAACCCCCAATCGTCCATCCAAAGGCCGGGCATGAAGTGAAAGGTCATGCCGGGTTCCAGAACGGTCTCGTCCTCGGGTCGCAGGGAAATCGTGCGTTCGCCCCAATCGGGTGGATAGCTGAGGCCAATCGGATAACCGCATCGCGCGCCGCGCTCGATACCCGCCCGTTCCAGCGGGGCAGCCAGAGCCAACGCGATATCACGCGCCTGATTGCCGGCCCGCGCGGCCTCTAGTCCCGCTTCAAGACCTTCTATCAGCGCGGCTTCAGCACGAAGCAAAAAGTCGGGTGGCTTACCCAAAAAGACCGAGCGGCAGAAGGGCGCGTGGTAACGGCGATAGCAGCCTGACAGTTCGAAAAATGTACACTCTCCGGATTTGAATGGTTCACCATCCCAAGTCAGGTGCGGTGCAGCGGCATCCGGACCAGACGGGAGCAAGGGCACAATGGCCGCGTAATCGCCCCAATCCTCGCCAACTCCGGTGATTGCGTCATGGTAGATTTGCGCGACAAGGTCGTTCTTTCGCATACCCGGTTCAATGCGTTCCAATACGCCGTCGGTCACATGCTCGGATATCCGGGCAGCTTTTCGCAGTAGCGCAATTTCTTCATCGGATTTCACAGCGCGCTGCCAGTTGACCAATGTGTTTGCGTCGATCAGCTCTGCGTCTGGCAACTCTGCCAGCAAAGTCAGGTGCGCTTTGGCCGAATAATAATAATTGTCCAACTCGACACCGATCCGCCCCTTCGCGATACCAGTGTCCGCAATCAGCGCGGCCAGATCCTGCATGGGGTGACGCACAGTGGATTGTACATATTCGTCGGCATATCCGCGGATTCGGTCGCTGGACATCCATACGGTTCTGCGCGCGCCATTGGCATCCTGATTTCGGCCCCACCAGATCGGGTCGGCATCCTGAAGCACAAGTACCCCCTGATGCACATAGAACGACCAGCCTTCATACCCGGTCAACCATGCCATGTTTGAAGGATCTTCGACAAACAAGGCATCCAAACCCGCTGCTGCCATGGCGGCGCGGGTCTTTGTCAATCTGCGGTCATACTCGGCGCGGCTGAAGGCCGGATCTGAATGGGGCATTTTAGGCTCCTGCCTTGGGCGAGTTTTGTTGACAGAACTTGACGAATGCGATCACGTCAATGGGCATCACGGGAAAGACACCAAATTGAGAATCTCACCTACCCCCCATCGCGGCGGCCAAATGCTGATCAATGGCGCTTGTTTGAGAATTGACGCGGACGCGCAGGTTAGCTGCTTTTTTCTGAGGTCACGGAATGAGGGGGTTTGAAACATCTGAGTTCGCAGCACGAACGGAACGTGCGCAAGACAAGATGCAAGCCTCTGGTCTGTCGGCGCTGTTGCTAACGACGGAACCTGAGGTTCGATATTTTACCGGCTACCTGACGCGGTTTTGGGAAAGCCCGACACGGCCCTGGTTTATGATTGTACCTGCCAGCGGCAAGCCTGTAGCGGTGATCCCTTCGATCGGGGCCGCGCTTATGGCCGAGACATGGCTCGACGATATCCGAACCTGGGCTGCGCCGGATTTGGCGGACGATGGTATCAGTCTTTTGGCTGATACACTTCGCGAGGTGACGCCCGACGACGCAAAGATCGGACTACCAGATGGGCATGAAACGCATGTCAGGATGCCGTTGGCAGACCTTCGACGTCTGCAACAGACAGTCGGTCAGCGAGACCTTTGCGGCGATGAAGGGATCGTACGCGCGCTGCGGATGGTGAAATCATCAGCGGAGATTGCGAAGATTGAAACGGCATGCGCCATCGCTGGGCGTGCCTTTCAGCGGGTGCCCGAAATCGCCAAAGAAGGCGTGGCGTTGGATGCTGTGTTTCGCGAGTTTCAAATGTTATGTCTGGACGAGGGGGCCGATTGGGTTCCCTACCTTGCCGGCGGTGCGGAACAGGGTGGCTACACCGATGTGATTTCCCCGGCATCTGATACGCTGCTGCAGCAAGGCGATGTCTTGATGCTGGACACCGGCCTGGTTTGGGATGGGTATTTCAGTGATTACGACCGCAACTGGTCGATAGGATCCGCGAGCCAGCAGGTTAAGTCGGCCTACAGTGCTTTGATTGAAGCTTCGGATTCGGCATTCGAGATTGCGCGTCCGGGCGCCACGGCGGCTGACTTGTTTCAGGCGATGAACTCTGTGCTGTCGCGCCACGATGCTGACACTGGGGCAGGGCGCTTGGGGCATGGATTAGGGATGTCTCTGACGGAATGGCCATCCCTCATTCCAACCGACCACACAGTTTTGGAACCAGGTATGGTCCTGACGCTTGAACCGGGCATTGCCGTAGGTGGAAAGATCCTTGTCCACGAAGAAAACATCGTCATAACCGAAGAAGAGCCCCGCTTTCTTAGCCCTCGCGCTGGTATGGAGTTGCCCGAGATATGACGCGATTACCTTATACAGTTGATGCAGATGATCCCGCAGCGCCCCCAATGGGCCTGATCGTCTTGCAGACAGACGAGACCCTTGAGCCGGAGTTCAACGCGTATTTTTCTGATCGAAGCTGTCCGATTTACGTCTCCAGAATTCCCAGCGGCAAAGAGGTGACGACTGATACTTTGGCGGAAATGGAAACCGCCTTGCCTGCCGCCGCCGACTTGTTGCCCAAGACCCGACCATATCGTGTGGTTGGTTATGGCTGCACCTCTGCCAGCTCGGTTATCGGCTCGGATCAGGTTGAACAAATGGTTCAAAAAACTTGCGAGGCGGCGATTGTTTCAAACCCATTGCGCGCGGCCTCGGCCTGCGCCCACGAACTTGGCGTAGCAAAGTTTGCACTTTTGTCGCCATATATCGAAGAAGTGAACGATCCCTTACGCAGTGCATTTGCGCAAAATGGCATTTCGATGGATGTTTTTGGCACATTCGGCGAAGCCGAAGAGGCCAAAGTAGCGCGGATTTCACGGAAGTCTCTGATTGAGGCTGCAGTGAGTCTTGGGCAGGATGATTCAGTTGAAGCTGTTTTTCTAAGCTGCACGAATCTAAGAACTTTTGATATTATTCCGATTGTGCAGGAACGCCTGAAAAAACCGGTGCTTTCCAGCAACCAAAGCCTTGCGTGGCACATGCGCAAGTTGAATTCTGCCTGAAAACTCTGCTGTTTCCTTTTTAATCGTTACCCACGTGTCATATTTTGGTTGCGTGCCGCACCCCGCATGTCCTTAAATGACCTCGACAGGTCTTTGAGATCCGGATGAACCGGGCAGGCAAGGACTGCACAGGGGAGACTAATCGGTAAATGTCTAATGACGCAGCGTTCGTCGAGTTTCAGCATGTCCAAAAATCTTATGATGGCGAGATCCTTGTTGTAAAAGACCTTAACCTTTCCATGCCGAAAGGTGAGTTTCTTACAATGCTTGGGCCCTCGGGTTCCGGCAAGACAACTTGTCTGATGATGTTGGCAGGGTTTGAAACAGCCACCCATGGCGAAATTATGTTGGACGGGCGACCGATCAATAATATCCCACCGCACAAGCGCGGTATCGGCATGGTATTCCAAAATTACGCTCTTTTTCCGCATATGACGGTGGCAGAAAATCTGTCGTTCCCTCTGGAAGTGCGGAAAATTGGCAAGGACGCAAGAGAAGAAAAAGTCCGCCGGGCGCTTGATATGGTGCAGATGGGGGCCTTTGGCAGCCGTCGACCGGCGCAATTGTCTGGGGGTCAGCAGCAGCGGATTGCCCTTGCACGCGCGCTGGTGTTCGAGCCCGAGCTGGT
This sequence comes from Ruegeria sp. CDSB117, assembly GCF_059611005.1. Lineage (NCBI taxonomy): Bacteria > Pseudomonadati > Pseudomonadota > Alphaproteobacteria > Rhodobacterales > Roseobacteraceae > Ruegeria > Ruegeria sp. CDSB117. Next base: position 38,416 of record NZ_JBXWOS010000003.1, on the reverse strand, counting down.
TCTGATGGATGAACCTCTGGGCGCGCTCGACAAACAGCTGCGTGAGCATATGCAGTTTGAAATCACGCGTCTAGCCCATGAACTTGGGATTACGACCGTCTACGTGACCCACGACCAGACCGAGGCGCTGACAATGTCAGATCGCGTTGCGGTATTCGACGATGGGCGCATTCAACAGCTTGCGCCGCCGGATCTGCTGTACGAAGAGCCTGAAAACAGTTTTGTTGCCCAGTTCATTGGTGAAAACAACACATTGGAGGGCGTTGTTAAGTCAATCAACGGCGACGAATGTGTTGTGGCGCTGGATGACGGATCTGAAATTGACGCCAAGCCGGTCAATGTCCACGCGGCAGGTGATCGGACCAAAGTGTCAATCCGGCCTGAGCGGGTGGAATTCAACAAGGATCGCCTGCACGCCGATGCCCATACACTGAAGGCAACGGTGAAAGAGTTCATCTACATGGGCGATGTCTTCCGCTTCCGTCTGTCGGTTGCCGGGAATGACGACTTCATCATCAAGACGCGAAACGCCCCGGACGCTATCAAGCTGTCACCGGGCCAGGAAGTCGAAATCGGCTGGCTTGCGCGCGACTGCCGGGCATTGGACGCCTGATCAGGAATTGCCCCGCTCATGGCACCATAATGTGCGGGGAAAGGCATGGGAGGGTTACCCCGTGGCCCAACCGCAATGATCAAGATTAACGGGATAAAACAGGGAGTTAACGATGAAAGTTACTAAAACCACTCTTATGGCGGGTGCGATTGTGGCTGTTGCCGGCGCCGCGTCAGCCGAAGAGATGACGATCGTCTCTTGGGGCGGCGCATATTCCAAGTCGCAGCTGAAAGCCTATCACGAGCCCTATTCGGAAAAGACCGGCGTAACCATTCTGAACGACGACAGCTCGAACGAAGCGGTCGCCAAGCTGCGGGCAATGAACGAAGCGGGCAACATCACCTGGGATGTTGTGGACGTTGTGGCAGCGGATGCCATTCGTCTGTGCGACGAAGGCCTGGCGCTGGAAATCGACTTTGACAGTCAACTGGCACCGGCACCTGACGGCACACCCGCGTCCGAGGATTTCGGCGAATTGCTGGTAAGCGACTGCTTTATTCCGCAAATTGTATACTCGACCACTTTCGGCTATCGCACCGATTTGGTCGGTGACAACCCTCCGACCGAGATTTGTGCCATTTTCGATCTTGAAGGCTATCCGGGCAAGCGGTCGCTTGAAAAGCGTCCGATCAACAATATGGAATGGGCGCTGCTGTGTGACGGTGTTGCCAAGGATGACGTCTATGATGTTCTGGCCACACCGGAAGGGCAGGATCAAGCTCTGGCAAAGCTGGACACTATCAAGGACAGCGTTGTCTGGTGGTCCGCAGGTGCAGACACGCCGCAGTTGTTGGCGGACGGCGAAGTCGTCATGGGTTCGACCTATAACGGTCGTCTGTTCAGCGTGATCGAAGAGCAGAAGCAGCCTGTTGCCATGCTGTGGGATGCACAAGTGTTTGATCTGGACGGTTGGATCATTCCTGCTGGTTTGAGCGAAGAGCGTCAACAGCGCGCGCTGGACTACATCATGTTCGCAACCGACACCCAGCGCCTGGCGGATCAGGCCAAGTGGATCTCGTACGGTCCGGCACGTGCATCTTCGGCACCGCTGGTTGGTCAGCACGCCGATCTGGGTATCGAAATGGCGCCGCACATGCCGACCGATCCGGAAAACGCCAAGAACACGTTCCTGTATAACTACGAGTTCTGGGCTGACTACCGCGACGATATCGACGCGAAGTTCCAGGCTTGGCTGGCGAAATAAGCCGGTTTTGAAAACCACGGTCGGGGCCGCCATTGGCCCCGGCTTACCTAAGACCAAGGGACGCAGATGACTGACGCAACTCAATCCGGTCCGATGCTAGCTGCCGATGGCACGCCGCTGAAGAAATCCTTGGCGCGATCACTGCGCCGCCGAAAACTTCGGGCTTTGGCTCTGATCGCGCCCTTGCTGCTATTTGTGCTGCTGTCCTTTGTGATACCGATCGTGTCGATGCTGTTCCGCTCGGTCGAGAACGGTATCGTGTCCCAAACACTCCCCCTGACGGTGGTCGAGTTGCAAAATTGGGATGCCGAAGGCGGAGAACTACCGGACGAGGCGCTTTACGCGGCCTTCACCAAAGACATGGTTGCCGCAATTGAGGCGAAAGAACATACCAAACTCGGGACACGTCTGAATTATGAACAGACGGGAATGTCTTCGATGTTCCGAAAATCTGGACGCAAGATCAAGCGGTTGGATCCGGAAGCTGACGCCCCGTTTAAGGAAAAACTGATCGAAATTCACGAAGGCTGGGGGGACGTGGACACCTGGCGCGTGATCAAGACGCACGCGGTGCCGATCACCAATGGATACTTTCTGAACGCTATTGATATGCAGCGCACACCCGAAGGGGCGCAAGCGCAACCCGAAGATAAGCGTATCCTCATCAAGCTGTTCGGCCGGACATTGTTCATGTCGCTGATCATTACCGGGTCCTGTATTCTGCTGGCCTATCCAGTTTCTTACCTGCTGGCCAATCTGCCGATGCGGGCTTCAAACATGCTGATGATTTTGGTGCTGCTGCCATTCTGGACCTCGCTGCTTGTGCGCACCTCCGCCTGGAAAGTGATGTTGCAGCAGCAGGGTGTGATCAACGAAACGCTGGTCTGGCTGGGGTTTGTTGCCGATGACGCAAGGCTGGTGATCATCAACAACCAGTTTGGCACGATCATCGCGATGACGCACATCCTGTTGCCGTTCATGATCTTGCCGATGTATTCGGTCATGCAGACGATCCCGCCGTACTATACTCGTGCGGCCAAATCCATGGGCGCGACAAACTGGACGACCTTCTGGCGGATTTACTTCCCGCAATCGATACCGGGTATCGGCGCGGGTTCGATCCTAGTGTTCATTCTGGCGATCGGCTACTACATCACGCCCGAGATCGTTGGCGGCACCAAAGGTGTCTTCATTTCGAACCGGATTGCGTACCACATCTCATCCTCTCTGAACTGGGGACTGGCTGCGGCGCTGGGGACGATCCTGCTGGCGGTCGTTCTTCTACTATACTGGTGCTACGACAAGATCGTCGGCATTGATAACGTCAAGCTGGGATAAAGAATATGGCTGCACTTACACCAATATCCCGCAAACCGTTGTCGGTGGTTCTGCCGGCTGTCGCAATCGCCGGAGGATTTCTGGGCATGTTCGTCGGAGCCGGGCAGGACAACGTTCTGCTGGGCATCCTGATCGGCGCTGCTTTGATGGCAGGGCTGGCATGGCTGTATATCAACGTGCTGGACAACGAACGCGTTGCGCGCTGGATTACGATACTTGGTCTTGCTGCAATTGGGTTTTTCTTCGCAGGCATTACAGGCTTGATCGTCGGGCTGCTGGCGGGGTGGTTCTTTGCCTTCTTCATCTTCTGGCTCTACGAGGGGCGCTATCGGCAAAAATTGCTGCCTTACATGACGTCTGGTCAGGTGTTGTGGCATTTTACTTTCCGGGTGATCTGCGGGGCAATCTTCGTGTTCCTGATCACACCGATCCTTGTGGTTCTGCCGCTGTCTTTCAATGCGCAGGACTTTTTCACCTTTACGCCCGAAATGCTGCGTCTGGACCCTGAAGGGTATTCGCTGAAGCATTACCGCGATTTCTTCACCAACAATGAATGGCAGCGTAGCTTCAAGAACTCGCTGATCATCGCACCAATTGCGACCGTCATTTCGGTATCGCTGGGCACTCTGGCGGCGATAGGTCTTAGCCAGTCGCATGTTCCGGGGCGTCGGGCCATCATGGGCATTCTGATCTCGCCAATGATCGTTCCGCTGATCATCTCGGCCACGGGTATGTTCTTTTTCTACAGCGACATCGGCCGCTTTTTGGAAGGTACGCTGGGCATGAACAAGAACTTCGTTGGCTATGTGAAAGTCGTGCTGGCGCATGCAGTTCTGGGGATTCCCTTCGTTATCATCACGGTGACTGCAACGCTGGTCGGATTTGACCAGTCACTGACGCGGGCTGCTGCGAATATGGGTGCGGGTCCGGTGCGGACGTTCTTCAAGATCCAGATGCCGCTGATCCTGCCGGGCGTGATCTCGGGCGGCCTGTTCGCCTTTATCACATCGTTTGACGAAGTTGTGGTGGTCCTGTTTGTCGGCTCGGCCAGCCAGAAGACACTGCCGTGGCAGATGTTCACCGGCCTGCGTGAGCAGATCAGCCCGACCATTCTGGCAGTCGCGACCATCCTTGTGGTGATCTCGATCGCGCTGCTGACCACGGTCGAACTGCTTCGGCGGCGGTCTGAACGCCTGCGGGGGCTCACCCCGGCTTGACGCGACTCAAAAGCTGATTTAGCGATTTCACCATGCTCCCCGGTCACGATGGCGTCGTGACGCAACGCGGGGTGCATGGCTCTCGGATCCCGAGGCCGCTTGTCCTGAACGCCGGGACTTGTGGCCGGGCGATGCCAGTCCGGCGTTGAGGAGAGTCAAAGATGGAAGATCTAAACAACCGCCCCGAGTTTTTCACCTGCCACAACGGTGACAAAGCGCCGTTGCCATTCAGCCGGGCGGAGTACGAGCGTCGCCTTGCCAGCCTGCGCGCGACCATGGCGGCACGGGATATTCCCGCAGTTCTGCTGACGTCGATGCAGAACATCGCTTACTACTCGGGATTCCTGTATTGCTCGTTTGGTCGCCCTTACGGCTGTGTTGTAACGCAGGATTCCTGCACCACGGTTTCGGCCAATATCGACGCCGGGCAGCCCTGGCGCCGATCGGTCGAAGAGAACGTGATCTACACCGATTGGAAGCGGAACAACTACTGGCGCGCTGTAGCCAGCCTGATCGGCTCCGCGCGCCGGATCGGTATCGAGGGTGACCACATGACCCTGGCAATGCGCGACACTGCGCTGGATATGCTGGGGGCACCGGAACTGGTCGATATCGCGCCTGATACGATGGCTGCACGGATGGTGAAATCAGCCGAAGAGATCGAACTGATCAAAGGCGGCGCGCGTACTGCGGATGTTGGTGGTGCGGCTATCCATGCCGCGATCCGTGAAGGCGCGACCGAGATCGAGATTGCCATGGCCGGGCGTGACGCGATGGAGGCCGAGATTGCCCGCGCTTATCCGGATGCCGAATACCGCGACACATGGGTTTGGTTTCAGTCAGGCCTGAACACGGATGGTGCACATAACCCGGTCACCAAGCGCGCGTTGGAAAAGGGCGATATCCTATCCCTGAACACTTTCCCGATGATTTCAGGTTATTACACAGCGCTGGAGCGCACTCTGTTCCTTGGCGAACCCGACGCCGATAGCCTGCGCATCTGGAAAGCCAACGTTGCCGCGCATGAGCTGGGTCTGAGCCTGATTAAACCCGGCGCAACCTGCTCGGGGATCTGCGAAGAGATCAACCGCTTCTTCGCCGACGAAGGTCTGCTGCAGTACCGGTCCTTCGGGTACGGCCACTCCTTCGGTATCCTCAGCCATTACTATGGGCGCGAGGCAGGTCTGGAATTGCGTGAAGACATCGACACGGTTCTGGAGCCCGGCATGGTCGTCTCGATCGAACCGATGCTGTGGATTCCCGAAGGTCAGAAAGGCGCTGGCGGATACCGTGAGCATGACATTCTGGTGGTCGAGGAAACCGGAGCCGAAAACATCACTGGCTTCCCCTATGGCCCTGAACACAACACGATCAGTGCATAAGTGATTTGGCAGGAAGGGCGATCAGCCCTTCTTGCCTCGTTCGTGGAAGATGAACCCGATAAAGTTCAGCAGAACCTGAGCCGCCAGAATCTGCGTGCTCTCGGTCGGGTCGTAGTTCGGAGCTACTTCGACAAGGTCAATTCCAACCACATCTCCGCGTTTCGCAAGCCCCTGAATGATCTCTAGGACATCATAGTACTGGAAACCTCCGTGGCTGGGCGTTCCGGTGCCAGAGGCGATAGAAGGGCAGAACGCGTCAATATCAATCGTCACATAGTACCGTGCGCCCTCGGGGATGCGCGCCAGAACGCCATCAGTACCAAGCTTGCGCACCTGTCGCACGGACAGAATGTCAGACCCACGGGCGCGGGCGTCCTCATACCCTTCTTTGGCTGTTGATGACACGTTCCGGATGCCCAGTTGTGTCATGCCCGAAACGTAAGGCTTTTCAATCGCGCGTCGCATGGGGTTGCCGTGTCCCTCGGTCACGCCGTGGCGTTCGTCTACGAAGTCCAGATGTGCATCGATCTGAACAACGTGGATGGGTCCGTTTTTCTCGCAATCCTTTTCGAAAGCGTTGATGCAGGGAATATTGACCGAGTGATCTCCACCGATAGTGACGGGCAGGGCGCCCGCGTTCAGCATCTTTTCCACACCGAACTGAATGTTCGCGTGGCTTTCTTCGGTTTTGGTGTGAATGATATCCGCATCACCGATATCGACCATCCGGACGGACGCATCCAAGTAGGTAGCATCATCCTCGTGATCATACGCGCCTGCGTGCCCAAAGCTGAACAGGGTCGACGCCTCTCGCACCGCCCTTGGGCCGAAACGGGCGCCCGAACGCCATTGCGTGCCGAAATCAAAAGGGGCTCCCATGATGGCGACGTCGGCTTCGATTTTGTCCCAATCCTCGACATACGGAGCCTTGCCAAAGGTCGAAATGCCCACAAACGGAAGGTTGAGGCGGCCGCCAGAATATCCATGAGACGTCATTCCAAGAATCCTTTTTATTGTTTTCCCAGCGCAGCTTAATCGGGGCTTCTAATTCTGAATAGGCATAACGCAATGCTTATTGCCCAAGCGCGGACTTGATTGTCCGCCTCACCGGTGTGTATCTGGCATAACCGCTTGAAAGGAAACGCCGTGGGACGTCAGGAACTGCCACCAGAGACGGGTGCCTTTTTTATCAATCTAGATCGGGTTCCAGCGCGCCGCAGTTTCATGGAAACGCAGTTCAATCATGCCGGCTTGGAGGGTGCCACCCGGTTCAGCGCGACGGATGCTCAGATACCCGGAGTGGTGGACGCCAGTGGCTATGTTGCCGGAACGGGGATTCGCTGGGGTTTAACGCAAAGCGAAATCGCCTGTTTCGAAAGCCATCGCGCGGTTTGGCAGGCGGTCGTGGATCAAAACCTGCAAGCGGTGGCCATTTTCGAAGATGACGTCGAAATGTCTGTTCAGGCAGGATCTGTGATTTCAGCACTGATGGCGGAGCCAGATGCCTTTGACATGGTGAAGCTGGACTATTCCCCCAAATCTCTTCGATTTGGGCCAGAGACGCGTATCGCAGGCGTCACCGTCCGGCCCATGCTGGAAATGGCCCCGAGTGCGGCCGCCTATGTGCTCTCTCAGCGGGCCTGCCAAAAACTGCTGAATTGGTCCGAAAAGTATTCGGATCACCTGGATGATTTCGTCTCCATCCCACGGTCGGATTGGCGGATGTATCAGTGCTTTCCGGCTGTTGGGGTGCAGATGATCTGGTCGAAACAGCAAGATCACACGGTCGAAGAGGTGAAGGTCAGTGAACGATCCCAAGACCAGAAAACCAACAGCGGGCTGGATAAGGGGCCGCTTTGGTTCCGCCTTCGGCGGGAATTGGTCGCGGCCCGGCGCAAGCTGTATTGGCGCATGGGGGGGCAGACGCGATTGCTGGAACAGGGGGGATATGTCGGGTTCATCCCCTGCGCCGACGATCTGAGCGTGTAAATTCAAGCCTCACCAACGCCACCTAAACGGACATCCCGCGTCATAAGCGTTAACAAAACTGTCAATATGATATAACCTCGTGACGTTAGTGGTGAATAACGTTTGGGTTATGTGTCGTGGGGCAGACAATTTACGAAAGATACGGTGGTTTCAAAACGATCTCGCGGATCGTGATGACCTTTTACGAAATGGCGTTGGAGTCCGATCAGATCGGCGATCATTTCGAAGACATAGACATGCCCCGTTTGATTGATCATCAGACCAAGTTCGTTTCGTCCCTGGTTGGTGGACCTGCATCCTTTAGCGATGACAGGATCGAGGCAGTTCATCGTCACCTGAACATCTCTCACGCCGATTTTGATGAGATGGCTGCGCTTTTCAGCGAAGCGCTGTCGATGCATGGAATGGAAGACGTGCATATAAAAATTGCCCTTGATGCCATCGAGTCAAAACGAGGCATCATCGTGGCACGCGACGCCGCATGAGTATTCTGGCCATAAACGAACAGCTGCTCCGCGCGATCGGTGTCGGCGTCGCTGTTGTGCGGGCTTCGGATTTGGCTTTCGTGTTTCACAACGGTCCATTTACCGAGTGGTTTGGGGCACCGGCCGAAGGTCAGACCCTGTTCGATTATTTTCCCGACCTTGATCCAAAAGAGCTTGAGGACGTTAAACAATCCGGCCTGCGCTATTCGGCCGAGCTACAGGTCAAACCCAAGCGCCGGACGCTGATATTCGCAGTCGCGGTTTCCCTGGCCAACGGCCTTTCCGAACAGGTGTTGGTGGTTGAATTTCAGAACATCACCCGCATTCGCGAGCTTGAGAGTATGATCGACAGTTATTCGACCATGGTCGAACGTAATACGCGCGAATTGGAACGCGAGAAAGAGCGGGTCGAACGGCTGCTGTTGAACCTCATGCCACGCGCCGTGTACGAAGAGTTCAAGACCTTTGGTGTCGTTACGCCGCAGCTCTACGATCAGGTCTCGGTCGTGATGCTGGATTTTGTGGGCTTTACGGATTTTGCGGCAAAGACCGACCCGACCGTGACACTCAGCGAGTTGAACGACGTTTTCACGGCCTTCGACCGGATCGTCGAACAATATGGGTGCGAACGGATCAAAACTATCGGGGACGCTTATCTGGCGGTCTCGGGTATGCCGGATGCAACACCGGATCATGCGACAGCCGTGGCCCATTGCGCGGTCCGGTTCTTGCGATACCTCGAACGGCGCAACGAAAGCCATCCGCATAAGTGGCAGGCCCGGATCGGTCTGGGAATGGGGCCTGCAGTCGGCTCGGTCGTGGGTATTCAGAAATACGTCTACGATGTGTTTGGTCCGGCCGTGAACATTGCTTCACGCCTGCAAGTCTTTGCAAACCCAATGAATATCGTCGCCCCGGCAGAGATGAAATACGCATTGATTGACGAGTTTCAAGTCTCGGATATTGGGCCGGTGGATATCAAGGGCATGGGGCAGATGGATCTGATTAACGTCACCTCGGGCCTTAGTGTTCCGGCACCAAGGCCCAGGTTCTAGCTCGAACCTCAATCGTCCTGCGGCACCAGGCCCAAACCCCGCAGATAGATACCGATACCGCTTTCCAGCAGATCCTCTGGTGGAAAGGGAGAGCTGGCACCTGTGTTTCGGGCATAAAGCTCAACAACGCCATGGCTCATCGCCCAGATGTGAGCACTGAACATTGACGCGGGCGGGCGTTTTTCGGGGGGGATATGCTGAGAAAGGTCTGCAGCCGCTTTCTCCAGCACGCTCTTGGCCCGGTTCGCGGCCAACGCCAATTCAGGCGTTCGGTTTACGGATATCCCGCTTTCGAACATGGCGATGTAGTGCCCTGGGTGCTTGCGGGCAAAAGCCAGATAGGCCCGACCAGTAGCCTCAAACGCTGCCAAGGCCGAGGGTTGGCCCGTGTCATAGGCGTACTGCATCAGGTCGGCGAACATTTCAAAGCCCTGACGGGCGGCCTCGGCAATCAGGTCCTCGCGCCCCTGAAAGTGCCTGTACACCGCCGCAGGTGTTACGCCTGCGGTCTTCGCGGCCTCGGACAGGGTAAAACCGGTCGGTCCCTTTTCTTCGATCAGCGAAAGAGCGGCCTCGATCAGGGCTTGCTTGAGATTGCCGTGGTGATACCCGCGTTTCGCCATGCCTGTGTCACGAGCCTTTTTGTTTAAGTTTTGGGGAACCAAGACATAATCCACACCTGCCGGTTCGTCCAACCCTTGGCAGCAATGGAGCGCGAAAATGTCATCACGCGTCTAACACCTCGGGTCCGCCGCAAATCAGTGGATCGATCTTGCCAATAGCCTTCTTGTCCTTTTCATCATAGTCCAGCGCGTGCAAAACAGTTCGTATTGCCGCAATACGAGCGCGTTTCTTGTCGTCCGATCGAATGATGGTCCAAGGACAAAGGTCTGAGTGACTGCGGGTCAGAGTCTCCGAGATCGATTGCGTGTACTCGTCCCACTTGCTAAGGCCCGCAATGTCGATTGGGCTGAGTTTCCATTGCTTTAGCGGATCTGTCTCACGCGCCAGAAAGCGGTTCAGTTGTTCCGCGCGCCCGACGTTAAGCCAGAATTTGAACAGTTTGATCCCGTCATTCACAAGTCCGGATTCAAGCGGCAGAACTTGCCTGAAAAAACGTTCGCGTTCTTCGGTTTCGCAAAAGCCAAATACGTTTTCGACCACACCGCGGTTGTACCAGCTGCGGTCAAAGAACACGATTTCGCCTGCCGCAGGCAGGTGTTGAACGTAACGTTGGAAGTACCATTGGCTGCGTTCGGTATCAGAGGGTTTGCTGAGGGCCACGTTGCGGGCGCCGCGTGGATTTAGGTTCTCGCGAAAACGTTTGATCGTACCACCTTTCCCGGCGGCATCGCGGCCTTCGAAAATGATCGCGACGCGGTTGCCCGTTTCTCTGACCCAGGATTGCATTTTGACCAGCTCGATCTGCAGCAGATCCATTTCTTTCTCGTAATCCTTACGCTTCATTCTTTCTTCGTAAGGGTAGGTCGGGTTCAGAATGTCGTCTTTCTTTGCGTTTTCAATGGCTGATCGCACCTCTTTCGGGGCGTCCCTGCGAAAATACTTTTCAATGGAACCTTTGTCCGAACGGGCCATTAGCTACCTCGCCATAAAATCCATATCCTACTATGGATTAGCTGGCAGTTTAACGCAAACCCGCTCGCTCGGCGGCGCGGTCTATTGCTGATGCGACCTCGGGGGCAGCCACAACCTGCGGCATGTGACCGATACCCGGAAGCTCGATCAGTTCCGCGTCAGGGATTTGGTCGACCAGTTGTTCTGCATGCCAGGCAAACTTGACAGTGGTGTCAGCCGTTCCGTGAACGACCTCTGTCGGTACGGAAATTTCGCCATAGCGGGGTTGTAGGGCGCGGACCTCGTCCAACAGATTGGCCCGCTGCTTGGCATTCGCATGCATCGAGGCGCGCCGCATTGTCAGGCCGGGGCCGAAGTGCTGTGAATATCCCTCGGGTGCCGTCTGCGGGGCAAAGACTTTGTCCAACGCTTTTTCCACATACCATTCGGGGACATATGCGGTGATCAGGGGCAGGGCCAGCGTATTGCCCGCCTCGGTCGACGCCAGCTTGTTGAAACCGTCCAGCGGCGTCTCCCACGGGATTGCAGCCGGTGCGATCAAAACAAGGGCAGAAATGTTGTCGGGCCGGGTGACCGCCCAAGCCAGCGATACGGACCCGCCATAGCTTTGCCCCGCAACAATAGGTTTTTCGGCCCCTAATTGGGCTGCAGCCTTTTGCAGGATTAACGCTTGTTCTTCAATGGTTTCTCCATCCGGGTTGAAGCTATCGCTATAGCCCAGACCGGGTCGGTCGAACACGATTACACGGAAGTTCTCGGCCAGGATCGGTGCAAGAGCAAAGGTCATGTCACGGGTGTTACCGCTGGAGCCGTGGATCAGAACCACATCGGGGCCGTCGCCCATGACCACCGCATGGACGGCGATACCGTCGACCATCACCATTTCACCCTCGGGGGGGAACCGAGCCTCAGCCGCAGCCTCATTCTGTGCTGCGCGCCAGACGGTGAGCAGAATCAGACCCGATAGGACGAGGCCAAGGAATATCAGAACTTTAATGACCAACGTCTTCCATGTTGAACGGTGTGGACTGGTAAATCTCGTTGATCCAATTGCCATAAAGTAGATGCGCATGGCTGCGCCATCTGTTTTGCGGCGGTTGTGATGGATCGTCGTCTGGATAGTAGTTCATCGGCACGTTGATGGGTGTCCCGTTCGAGACATCGCGATCATATTCCTGCTTCAACGTATCACTGTCATATTCGAAATGGTTGAAGATATAGATCGCACGATGCGAAGGGTCCTCGACCAGACAGGGGCCGACCTCATCGCTTCCCAACAATGTCGTCAGGCCGGGCGCGCTGTTGATCTCAGATTGGTTCATTGTGGTCCAGCGGCTGACCGGGATCACGCAATCATCGGAAAACCCACGCAAAAACGGGGAAGAAGGGGCCAGATTCTGGTGCCGATAGCAACCAAACGCCTTGGCATCGAGCGCCTGTTTGTCGATGCCGTGGAAATGGTTGATCATCGCCATTCCACCCCAGCAAACGCCAAAGGTGGAATGGACGTTCGTCTGAGTCCATTCGAATACTTCGGTCATCTCGTCCCAATAGGTGACGTCATCGAACTCCAGATGCTCGATCGGCGCGCCCGTGATGATCAGGCCGTCGAATTTCTGATCCTTTACCTCTTGGAACGGTTGGTAGAACTCGGCCATGTGATCGGCGGCGGTGTTCCTGGTGCGATGTTCGGTCATGCGGATCAGCGACAGGTCGATCTGCAGAGGCGTGGCACCAATCAGTCGCGCGAACTGGTTTTCGGTCTGAATCTTCTTGGGCATCAGATTCAGCAATCCGATCCGCAAGGGGCGGATGTCCTGACGCATTGCCTGATCCGCAGCCATGACCATGACGCCCTCTTTGGTGAGAACGTCGTAAGCGGGCAGGTCGGAAGGGATCTTGATCGGCATTAGGTGCAAGCCTTTGGAGTTACTGTGTAGAGGCGGTAATTAAGCCCGGTTTGTCCGGGTCTCAAGGGTGCGTTCGATCAACTCATCGAAATCACCCGCATCGCGGATCTTGTGCATGTCATCAGCGGTGACTGTGACACCCCAATTGTCCGCCATGGCCTGATAGCGCGGTTGGCGGTGGGCCAAGGCACGGGCATAGGTCCAGCGGATAAAGGCGTCCGGGTCGACGTCCTCGGGTGCGTAACCATGTTCGGTGAGGTATTCGTCCCAGACCCGGGTCAGAAACTCTGCCTGATAGGACATCGGCTTAGGGGCCTTATCGAAACGGCGGATCAGTTCTGCAGTGTGATCCTCATCGCCCTTAATCCAGATCATCAAGGTTTGGCGGGACAGCTCGGACAAGACATGATCAGCCGGGTCCTCAGGATCGACCCATTCGCAAATTGACCCGCCGGTATCACAGATGAAGTTCGGGTATTGATACAAACGCTTGGCGCGGTCGATGAAATACTCGGTGTCCAACAGGGCGTGGATCTCAGCAAGGCGGAACTGTTCCTGCCTACGACGATATTCAGTAAGCTCAAGCCCGCCGTGCGCCGGGTTGCCCGGTTTGCCCAGATAGGTCGCAACCGGTGTCAGGTTTTCGAACGAGATATTTGAGCCGATATAGATCGAATCCGACAGCAACAGGTCGCGCAGGAATGGAACTTTCATCGCCTCGGCCTTGGCGTTGTCGATGATGTATTCGCCCATGTACCGGGTGCCGATGCGGTAGTCGATCGAGTAGTGGAACCAGTCCCCGGAATCGCGCAGCACGTTCGACACATAGGTCTTACCCAGCCCAGACATGCCGAAGAACAGCACTTTTTTCCGGGCCGCTTCGCGCCAGTCCTTTGCCGAGCTGTAGATCATTGTCCGCTGTCCCTTTTTCTGACCTAGCTAAAACGGGCAGGGGGCGGCGTCAATCACGTGAGCGGGACCAGTTCAGAATCAACAACCCGATCGCCAGCACGGCAAAGCCCAAAAAGGCCTGCGGCGGTAAGGTTTCGTCGCGCACCAGTGTGCCTAAAACGATGGCGACTGGCGGTATGACAAGCGTTACTAACATCAGGTTTCCGGCCCCGGCCATGGCAAGAACGCGGTAGTACAGCAAGTACGCTCCGGCTGTTGCGATCAGGGCGTAATAGGCAATGGCCGCCCACGTGATCGCCGGCAAGTTCAAAACGGGAAGCCCGTCGACCACGAGGGAAACAGGCAAAATCAGAATGGTTGAGCCGGTCAGCATGCCAGCTGCGGCAACTATGGGAGACAAGCCAGACAACTTGATTCTGGCCCAGGCGCTGGCCAACGCGTAAGAAACTGTTCCTGCGATGATTGCCAGTTGGGCAACGCTTTGAAGGTTGAAAGTCGCGAAATTCTTGAGGCCAATTGCAATTGCTACACCCAGAAACCCCAGACCGACGCCCACACCACGAGCAAGGGTCAACCTCTCGTCCTTGAAAAACATAGCGGCGATCAGGACGCCGAAGACGGCGGTTGCTGCATTCAGGATCGAGGTCAGGCCAGTTTCGATGTAAAGCTGCCCCCAAGCCATAAGCGAGAATGGGATGGCATTGTTCAACAACCCCATCATCAGGAATGCGCCCCAGATGCGCGGACTGGTGGGAACACTCAGCTTTTTAACCCAGACAACGATCCACAACGCCAGCATCGCCCAGAATACGCGGTGCAGAACCGAGGTCATGACGGGGATCGTGTCCAATGCGACGCGGATCGAGATAAAGGATGCGCCCCAGATCACGCCCAGAAGCAACAGTTCGGCCCAAGCCCTTGGAGACAGGTGTTTTTGAGGTTCCATAGCCCGTTCTCGCATTCCCCAAGGCGATGTTCGACCCGAAACTTGCGCAAAGAAAAACCCCGCCAAAAGTGGCGGGGTTTTTGTAGTTGGTTCGGTAGGCGGGATCAGTTCAGCGTGTAAGTGAGCTGAAGGCCGACGCTCCATGCCGAGTTGCCCGAGAATTCGCCACCTGTTGTGGTGGTCGCATCGCCGATATCGGTATAGCGGATACCGCCAGAAATCTGCGCCTGCTCGAAAGTATATGTACCACCTACGCCAAGGCTCCAGAAACCGTCGGTGGGGCCAAGGTTCGAAACAGTGGAACCTGAGGACGTTTCATAGCCCGCAGAGATCGCGCCGGAAAACTCTTCGGTGAACTTGTAGCCAAGACCCAGTGTATAGGTGAAGGTGTCGTCCGCGTAATCAACCAGGTTCTGTTGTGCAGCGGCAGTATAAACCGGCGGTGCCAGAACTGTCTGCGGCCAGTCAACCCAGCGGATCGAGCCGAACAGCAGCGTTTTTGGTGCCACACCAGTCTGGAAGTCCAGATTTACCGATTGAGGCGTCACAACTTCGGTTTCGGTCTGTGCGGTCACAAGCGGTGCAGGGACGGGCGGTGGTCTCCGGTTGATGGACTCCGTCGAGTCGAAATCGTGTGTGATTTTCGAGTTGTAGGTAAGTGCGACACGTGCCGCGATCTCGGGACGTTCCCATGCGACGCCTACGACGTAACCGAAGTCAACCTCAGAACCGGATTCAAATTCGTAACCGGCAACAACCGGGACAGCAACGGTTGCCTTGGCTCGCTGCGCGCGAATACCGCCGATTGCGCTGAAGCCGCCATCGAACTTGTAACGCACCAGGGCAGTAATCGCATCAACATCCGCTTTAGCGCGCAAAACGTCCGTGCGACCACCAAAAGCGGCCAAGGGGTTCTGCGACAAAGGATAGTTCGACGGGTACTCGACATCGGCACCGTACGGTTCATCATAGATGAGAGCAAAGTCCAACTGATCGGTAAAAGAATGCTTGTATGCTAGGTGTGGTGTCCAGAAGCTTTTGGCGATGTTTCCGGAATCAACACCGTTCTGCTCACCGCTCACGTCGGGGTTTGCGTAACCCAAACGGAACTGAACAACAGAACCTTCCTCAAACAGAATGTTGACGCCCTGGCCGCTGCGATCAAGACCGCCTGCGTAAGCACCGGTTGCGCCAACGCATACCGCACACGCCTGTAGAAGCGCTTTTTTCATTAGTTCCTCCCTCTAGGTCTCCTGGAGGTCAGCGCCTGTTGATATGTGGTGCGGACTGACCTGCATTGTGGTGCTCGTTATTTTCTTGAGCTTTACCTTATCGTCAACTGGTGACCGTGCGTTACTTGTGTTGAGTGTCGCGTAGAGGTGTTGCCAAACTGTTACGATTCTCGGCGTGAACGTTCAGGAAAATACCTACGAAAATTACCGCAGCGCCTAATAGGGTCCAGTGATCCAGCGGTTCGTGATACAGGACCATACCTATGACCGCGATTGTGGGCAGGCGTGCAAAGTCAAACGGCACCACAACGGTTGCCGGGGCAATCGCCAGCGCATTTGTGATGCAGTAATGCGCCAGCAACCCGGCCAGCCCCACCAGCAACAAAAACGGAGCTGTGCTTGCCGAGGGCAGGGTGATTTGTCCGTCGATACCCGATGCGATCAGCCCCAGCACGGCTTGCATTACTGTCAGCCAGAACATGATGCATCCGATGCTGGCAAAACGAGTGAGGGACTTTGTCGATATCGTTGTTAAGGCAAAGAAAACAGCGGACATAGCAGCGGTCATCACACCTGCACTGAGAGGCACGGTGCCCGGCCGGGCGACCAGTAGAATTCCCGCAAATCCGATCAGCGCCGATAACACGCGCACGGTCGTCAGGCGCTCTTTCAATAGAAGTGGAGACAACAGGATGACCCATATCGGCTGTGTGAATTCCAGCGCAAATACCTGCGCCAACGGAATGACGCTGACCGCATAAAACCAAAGGTTTTGCCCGGTGAAATGCAATACGTTCCGGATGCCGTGCAAGCCGATCCGTTCGGTCGATACCTGGTGCCACTTTCGCGTCAGGGTCAGGATCAAGGCGACCACGCAGATACCGACGAGGCTGCGGTAGAACATGATTTCGAACGTGTCGTGGGTCACGCTCAGCTCACGGCCCGCGATTGCCATGGACGAGAATGAGGCAATCGCCCCGGTCATCCAGAGCGCTGCCTTGCCGATCTGTGGTCTGGCCGTTTCCATCCGCGCGCCTGTAGCTTTTGGTTATACCAATTTGATTGCTATCGATTTCTTCACGGCGTGAAAAACAAAAAAGCCGGGACAGAGCCCGGCTTTCGCATTATTCCCACTCGATGGTTCCGGGTGGCTTTGATGTGATGTCATAGGTGCATCGGTTGATGCCTTTGACCTCGTTGATGATCCGAGTGGCCGTCTCGCCAAGGAACTCGTGGCTGAACGGATAGTAATCGGCAGTCATGCCATCCACCGATGTCACCGCGCGCAGGGCGCAAGCGTAGTCATAGGTGCGGCCGTCGCCCATGACGCCTACAGTACGCACGGGCAGGATGGCCACAAAGGCTTGCCATATGTCATCGTACAGACCGTGCTTGCGAATCTGGTCGATATAGACCGCATCCGCTTCGCGCAAGATATCCAGCTTTTCACGGGTGATCTCACCGGGGCAGCGAATCGCCAGACCGGGACCGGGGAAGGGGTGGCGGCCGATAAAGCTCTGGGGCAGGCCCAACTCACGACCCAGCGCGCGGACTTCGTCCTTGAACAGCTCGCGCAGGGGCTCGACCAATTTCAGGCCCATCTTTTCGGGCAGGCCGCCAACATTGTGGTGCGACTTGATCGTGACGGATGGGCCGCCCGAGAAGGACACCGATTCAATGACGTCCGGATACAGCGTGCCTTGCGCAAGGAACTCTGCACCATCGATGGTGTCAGCGTGTTTCTGGAATACATCTATGAACAGCTTTCCAATGATCTTGCGTTTGGTTTCGGGGTCGCTTTGACCTTCGAGTTCACCAAGGAAAAGATCGCTTTCGTTCGCGTGGATCAGCTGGATGTTGTAATTGTCGCGGAACATGCCGACGACTTCTTCGGCCTCGTTCTTGCGCAGCAAGCCATGGTCCACGAATACACAGGTCAGCTGATCACCGATTGCCTCGTGGATCAGGATCGCCGCGACCGAGCTGTCAACACCACCGGACAGACCGCAGATGACTTGTTTGTCGCCGACCTGCTCGCGGATCTTTTCGATCATCTGTTCGCGATAGGCACCCATGGTCCAATCGCCCTTGAACCCGGCAAGTTTGACGAAATTCTCATACAGTTTTGCACCCTTGGGTGTGTGGTGCACTTCGGGGTGGAACTGAACCGCATAGAAGTGACGGTCGCTGTCCGCTGTAATCGCGAAAGGTGCGTTGGGGGAGGTGCCGTAAACGGTGAAGCCGGGCGCGATTTCGCTGACATGGTCGCCGTGGCTCATCCAGACTTGTTCATCGCCATCGGTGAACCAGCCGTCCAGAATATCCAGCTTTTGGTTGGGGGTCACAAACGCACGCCCAAACTCGGCCGTGCCGTGTCCGCTTTCAACCTTGCCGCCCAGCTGGTGCATCATCACCTGTTGGCCGTAGCAGATGCCAAGGATCGGAACGCCGTAATCAAAAATCTCTTGCGGGACACGGGGCGAACCCTCACGCGTCACACTGTCAGGACCGCCCGAGAATATCACGGCCTTGGGGGCCATTTCCCGCACAAAGTCCATCGTGACTTTTTGATAGGGGTGGATTTCGCAATAGACATTCAGCTCGCGCAGGCGGCGCGCAATAAGCTGCGTAACCTGGCTGCCGAAGTCGATGATCAGAAGGCGGTCATGGGTGTCTTGGGTCATGGTTGGCTATTAGGTCGCAAGCCTTGCATGTGCAAGCGCTATGACGTCATTTGTGCAATTGAGCCTCAGGATAATACAGAAAGAACGCGAGATGCCCGAGTTCATACTACGCCGCGCAAGTGCTGCTGATACCGAAGCCGTCACAACGTGCATTGCGGCGGCCTATGCGGAGGCATTGCGCGATATTCCTGATCTGCCCGATGTCACGGACGGCGTTGGCGAAGACATCGCCGCGCATCAGGCTTGGGTTGCCACGAAGGATGAAGACATCGTCGGGTTTATTGTTTTTGACCGGGTCGATTCTGCGATGATGATATTTAACCTCGCCGTATCGCCAAAGGCACAAGGGGCAGGGTTGGCGAGGCAGTTGATCGAATTAGCTGAACAAGAAGCCAAGGGGACGGGCGCCACTAAGCTTAGGTTGCGAACGCATAAATTGATGCGAGCGACAGTCTCCATGTATCTCTACTTAGGGTGGCACGAGAAAGAGGTGAGCGGAAAGACCATCCTGATGGAGAAGGAACTTTCCTGATCAGAGCAAGTGCCTGACGGTTTTGGTTCCTGCGGATGTCGCTTTTCCCCCTATAGCGCCGTAAATTAGATGCTTTGCCCCAAATGCTTGCTGTAACAAACTGATCAAATCAATCAATAGACGGGATCTTCTCATGGCAGAGGCAAACACCCGGCGTCGGGCAAGAGGTGGCGGTGGTGCCGCCCGCCGGGCCGAACGTACCGCGGTTCGCATCGAAACGGCGAAATACATCGAACGGAATATTCCGAACTTCGAGGTTCTCAACGAAGAAGCGTTGGAAATCATCGAAACCAATGCGGAAACCATTCTGGCCGAAGTCGGCGTGAACTTTGTCGACAACCCAGCCGCGTTGCAGCGCTGGAAAGACGTTGGCGCCGATGTCGATGGTGAACGCGTCCGCATTCCGCGTGGTCTGGCACGTCAGCTGATCAAAACCGCGCCCAGCGAATTCACGCAGCATGCCCGTAACCCCGAGAAATCGGTTGTCATCGGTGGCCGCAATCTGGTTCTGGCCCCGGTGTATGGCCCGCCCTTTGTGCGGGACGCGCAAGGTGGCCGTCGTTATGCGAACATGGAAGATTTCAACAAGTTCGTGAAACTGGCGTATATGTCCAAGTGGTTGCACCATTCGGGCGGGACCGTGTGCGAGCCGACTGATATTCCGGTGAACAAGCGTCACCTGGACATGCTGATGGCGCACATGACCTTGTCGGACAAGCCGTTCATGGGCTCGGTCACCGATCCAAGCCGCGCGCAGGATTCGGTTGAAATGTGCGAGATTCTGTTCGGCAAAGAGTTCGTTCAGGAAAACACAGTGATGACCTCGCTGACCAACATCAACTCGCCGATGACCTTCGACGACGTGATGATGGGCGCGCTGGAAGTTTATGCGAAGAACAATCAGGCCTGCATCATCTCGCCCTTTATCGTGGGTGGTGCGATGGCGCCGGTATCGATTGCAGGGACATTAACGCAGGTTCTGGCCGAAGTTCTGGCTGGTGTCGCGTATAGCCAGATCATCCGTCCGGGTGCGCCTGCGATTTTCGGTGCCTTTGTGTCATCGATCGATATGAACTCTGGCGCGCCGACATTTGGTACGCCCGAGGCATCGATGGTTACCTACGGTGCGGGCCAGCTGGCGCGACGTCTGAACCTGCCGTTCCGCTCGGCCGGGTCGTTCTGCGGCTCGAAATTGCCTGATGCACAGGCGGCTTATGAGACCGCAAACTCGTTGAACATGGGGCTGATGGCTGGCGTGAACTTCATGCTGCATTCCTGCGGCTGGCTTGAAGGCGGTCTTGTTGCAGACTTCGAAAAGTTCGTCATGGATGCCGACCAGTTGGGCGTTCTGCATGGTCTGGCCAAGGGAGTGGCCTATGATGAAAACGCGCAGGCGATGGATGCGATCCGCGAAGTTGGCCCGGGCGGTCACTATCTGGGCTGTGCCCATACGCAGGCGAATTTTAAAGAAGCGTTCTGGAAGTCCGAGGTCCTGGATTACAAACCCTTTGAGACCTGGGAAGACGAAGGCGGGCGCGACACACGCCAATTGGCCACGTCGCGGGTCGAGCATCTGCTGGCCAATTACCAGCAACCGCAACTCGACCCCGCCGTCAACGAAGCATTGAACGCATACGTGGTGGAAAAGAAAGCATCCATGCCGGATGCCTTCACCTGATCATTGATATTGCGCGGCGCGACTGGCTTTGAACAGTTGCGCCTCGCCCAACAGCGCGATCAGCAGGTCCAGATGGCGGACCAGCGAATAGGCGGCGTCTTCGGCCAGCCTTTGGGCGTTAACCTCTCGTTCCAATTCCAACAGACGAACCAGCGCAGATCCTGTGCCGGGCAGTGATCCGTATCCCAGAACACGCTGAAGATGCCGATCCCGATCATACTCCTGCGCCCCAATTTTTGCGGCCCGAGCCAACAGGCGTGGGCGGCGGAGCGTTGTAATCATGGTCATCAGGTCCTGCATTTCGGTGATCCCTTGGTTGAACAGAAGATAGCCATTTGTCACACAACCTAAGCGAGTGTTGCCTTGTGCGGGTTCTCTCCGAACTCTTACTTCATGAGTGTTTATGATTTTGAATCAAATCTGGTCGTTGTTTCTCCCGGTTAACGAACGAGTAACGAAAGCGGCTCTAGTTAGGATTGGTTAACACATTCACCGGGGGCGATTGAGAACCGATTGTTTTGTCGACGAGGGCAAGTGACTATGCAAGAAAACATGGCTTTCACCATTCCGGCGTGGGTGCCTGAAGGGGCGCAGAGATACCTGGCGCATACCGAAACCGGTCAATCGATCCGCGACATCGCGCGATCCGTGGGGTGCCATGCGTCAACCATACTCAGACAAATCCGACGTATTGAAATGCGCCGGGACGATCCGTTGGTGGATGCTGCGCTGCAAGCACTGGCAGAGGTCCATTTCACGGATCAACAAGGGCGCGCTGGGTCCTTGAACGAGCCTTTGGGGATTCAGGTCAACGATGCAGCAAGCAAGGACGATGAGTTTAACCGCGAAGCTCTTCGAATACTGCGTCGCCTTTGCGAAACCGGCGCGGTTCTGGCTGTGGCGGAAGAGATGGACAAGGCTGTGGTCGTTCGGGACACCGGCGACAGCGGGACCGCAAGAACTGCGGTCGTCGATTGCACGATTGCGCAAGCGCTGGCTCTGAATGATTGGATATCCTGCGATAATCCTGGACGTATTTCCCGGTATCGCATCTCTTCCGCTGGGCGGTCGGCCTTAAGCCAACTGATCGCCGAGGCCGAGAACAAAGCCCGCGCCAGAAACGAGTTCGGCATGGCCGAGGCGCAATCGCCGTTTCAGGCGCATGGCGAACAAAGACAGGACAGGTCGTCGCACGGCGCCAGACGTATTCGGTACAGTGCTGCCGAAAGTCCGCTGATCGCGTTGGCGCGCAGGCGGGACAAGGACGGAAAGCCCTTTCTCGACGAAACTCTGGTCGGCGCTGGCGAACGGCTACGCGAAGACTTTGAACTGTCGCAGATCGGTCCGCAGGTTGCCCAAAACTGGGATCACTTTCTAACGGCCGGGGGGCGGGGAAGTTTCGCAAATGGAACGTATGCAGGCCAGGGATCGTCAGACGCCCGCGCTCGGGTTGAACGTGCCCTGTCGGATCTGGGACCGGGGTTAAGCGACGTGGCACTGCGGTGCTGCTGTTACCTTGAGGGGCTCGAATTAGCCGAAAAACGCATGGGGTGGTCGGCGCGTTCCGGGAAGATCGTATTGCGCATCGCCCTGCAACGCCTCAAGCGCCATTACGAAGATCA
This sequence comes from Ruegeria sp. CDSB117, assembly GCF_059611005.1. Taxonomy (NCBI): domain Bacteria; kingdom Pseudomonadati; phylum Pseudomonadota; class Alphaproteobacteria; order Rhodobacterales; family Roseobacteraceae; genus Ruegeria; species Ruegeria sp. CDSB117. The sequence goes on along the minus strand of NZ_JBXWOS010000003.1, from coordinate 16,021 downwards.
GGCAGAGAAAACTCGCCTGATTGGGTAGAATTTCCATAATTCGCAGTTGAGGTTTCAGGGGGTAGTGATAGGAATTGCCTATGAATTTTACCCTCAGACAGCTTCAGTATTTTAATGCGGTGGCGGATCAGCGCAATTTTGGCCGTGCGGCGCAGGTCTGCCATGTTTCGCAGCCAGCGCTGTCGGTTCAAATCAAAGCGTTGGAAGAGACTTTGGGCGGCCCGCTGTTTGAACGTCAGGCGCGCGACATCCTGCTGACGCCATTGGGGCGCGATGTGCTGGACTACGCCCGTCAAGTGCTTGGCGCGGCAGACAGGCTGGACCAGTTCGCAAAGGATCATTCCGTTGGGCATCGGTCTTTGGCGATTGGAATCATCCCGACGATTGCGCCTTATCTTTTGCCTGGTGTGCTTGCCGGGCTGCGCACAGCCGACGTCTCCTTGCGGGTGCAGATCCGAGAGGCCCGGACCGAGCGCTTGCTGGCCATGCTGCGGGCCGGGGAAATCGATGCCGGTGTGATGGCCTTGCCGGCCGGTGGCAGCGAATTGTTCGAATTGCCACTTTTCGAGGATCGCTTTCTGCTTGCCGGAAGCGCGGGGCGGCTTGGGACAGTACACTCAGACCCGGATGCCTTGCGCCCGGTGGATCTGCAGACCGCGCAGTTGATGTTGCTGGATGACGGACATTGCCTGACGGATCAGGCGCTTGAGGTCTGTGGTCAGGACAGAAGCAGCGGTTTGATCAATATGGGGGCGTCCTCATTGGCGACTCTGTCGCGACTGGTTGCCGAAGGGTTTGGTCTGACACTTATGCCTGAACTCGCGGCCCGCTCGGAGACCGAAGCTGTTCCGGGGCTCAAGCTCATGCGGTTCGGGGCACCGCAACCTGCGCGGACTGTGGGATTGGTCCGGCGCCTTTCGACGGGACATGAAGACTGGTTCGACAGTCTTGCGGAAGTCATCCGGCGTGTTGGCGATGATATCGTAACCGCGACCCGCCATTAAAAAAGGCCCGCCTGAGGCGAGCCTTTGATACGTCAGCCTGACAATTGTTATGCCAGTGCCGGTTCTTTGGCTTCTTCCAGGTGCTTCATCAGGGTTTCTGGGGACGAAACTCCATAGGGGTCTTCTGGGCAGTTGTCCATCAGGCCGGGCTCTTCGAACCAGGCTTCGACCACACCATCGGTTACGATGGCAGCGTAGCGCCACGAACGCATGCCAAATCCCAGGTTTTCCTTGTCGACCAGCATGCCCATTTTGCGGGTAAATTCGCCTGAACCGTCAGGGATGACTTTTACGTTTTTCAGGCCCTGATCCTGTGCCCATTTGTTCATGACAAAGCTGTCATTCACGGACATGCAGTAGATTTTATCGATGCCCTTGGCAGTGAAATCAGCATAGCCGTTTTCGAAACCGGGCAGTTGGTAGGTCGAGCATGTGGGCGTAAACGCACCGGGCAGGGAAAACAGGATGACGCGCTTGCCTGCGAAGTAATCAGCGGTTGTTTTGTCTTCCCAACGGAACGGGTTGGGTCCTTCGATTGCTTCATCCCGAACGCGGGTATGGAAGGTAACGGAAGGCAGTTTTGCGCCGGTTTTCATCTACGGGCTCCTGTGATTCACATTAGAATTAGTGGTGATTTAAAACAGTTCTAAACCGCCTTCAACGCCAGAAATGCTGCAATTGCGATATAGCTTTAGGTGGCTGTAAACGAAAGTTAATCTGCCTAGAGTGTTTGAAGTGCCGGGCTTTTTTCTGCGAGTGCAAACGTACCGTGCATGGCGGGTATACCCGGGTGGCATAGTCTGCGCGTGCGTATTATGTTAGTGCAAAGCAAATTGACCCAAAGTCAGGAAAGCCAGCCGTGCGTGATCTGAAGATCCCAGAACAACGTCATCCCGAAAAAGCGCATCGTCCAGACAATGCGCAGCCCAAAAAGCCCAAGTGGATACGCGTCAAGGCACCCGGCGGTACGGGTTATGCTGAGACGCACAAGATCATGCGCGAAAACAATCTGGTCACTGTCTGTGAAGAGGCCGGATGCCCAAATGTCGGCGAATGCTGGAGCCAGGGCCACGCCACCATGATGATCATGGGCGAGATTTGTACCCGCGGTTGCACGTTTTGCAACATCGCGACAGGCCGCCCTGATGATCTGGATGTTTTTGAACCGGGTCGTGTGGCCCACGCAGTCGAAAAATTGGGCCTGAACCACGTCGTGATCACGTCGGTTGACCGCGATGACCTGAAGGACGGAGGTGCCGACCATTTCGCGCAGACGATACGCGCGGTGCGGCATCGGTCGCCTAAGACGACGATTGAAATCTTGACACCAGATTTTCTTAAATGTGATTCTTCCGTTCTTGAAACTGTCGTCGAGGCCAAGCCGGACGTGTTCAACCACAATCTGGAAACCGTACCCGGTCTGTACCTCGAAGTGCGTCCCGGTGCGCGTTATTTCCACTCGCTGCGGCTGTTGCAGCGCGTCAAAGAGCTGGACCCGTCTATTTTCACCAAATCGGGAATCATGGTCGGCTTGGGTGAGAATGAGCAAGAAGTTCGGCAGGTCATGGATGACATGCGAGCCGCCGATATCGACTTTTTAACCATCGGTCAGTATCTGCAGCCCACGCCCAAACACCATGGTGTGGATCGGTTCGTGACGCCGGAAGAATTCGAATCCTACGAAAAAGCTGCTTATGGCAAAGGGTTCTTAATGGTGTCCGCGACACCTCTGACCCGGTCGTCCTATCACGCGGGCGATGACTTTGCCCGGTTGCGTGAGGCTCGCCAGAAAAAGCTGGAACAGGGGTGACACCCGAAGCGCACGCGCGGCTGACACGCCTGCGCCACAACCTGCACCAATATCCCGAACTTTCCGGGCAGGAGCACGATACCGCTGCCCGCATGACAGAGCTGTTGCAGGGATTCGGTGCGGACCATGTGCTTACCGGACTGGGGGGGCACGGTGTTGCCGCGGTTTTTGACAGTGGGCAAGCTGGGCCGACCGTGGGTATCCGGTGCGAGTTGGACGGACTGCCGATTCAAGAACTTGGCACGCACCCCTATGTGTCGAAGGTTCCGGGCAAAGGGCATTTGTGCGGCCATGATGGGCACATGACGATGGTGCTTGGCGTTGCCGAAGACCTGGCGCGACAGCGACCTAATAAGGGTCGGGTGGTATTGATCTTTCAACCGGCTGAGGAAACCGGGCAAGGCGCCATCGCCTTTCGCGCGGACCCTCAATTCGCGCAGATCGCGCCGGACTATGTGTTCTCTCTGCACAACCTGCCGGGGTTGGAACTTGGTGCAGTTGAGTTGTGTCAGGGTTCGGCCAATTGCGCCTCGCGCGGGATGAAAATCATCCTGACCGGCAAGACGTCCCATGCGGCTGCGCCTCAGGATGGGGTTTCACCTGCTCGGGCAATGTCTGAATTGATGTTGCAACTGGCAGGCTTGGGCGCGGGCGGCGCGTTGGATGCCGATTTTGCGCTGACAACTGTGACGCATGCCCGTTTGGGAGAGCCGACTTTCGGCGTCGCTCCGGGACAGGCCGAGATCTGGGTAACCTTGCGCACCGTTTCAGATGCCCGGATGCAGACGCTGATGACCGAGGCCGAGGCGCTGGCGCGCCGCGTCGCATCCGCCGACAGTCTGGAGTTTGAGATCACCTATGACGATGTCTTCGAGGCCTGCGTCAATCACCGCGACGCGGTGAGCATCATCGCAACGGCCTGCGCCGAGCGTGGAGTAGTGTGCCATTCAACAGAGACGCCGCAAAAGTTCTCAGAAGATTTCGGGCAATTTGGGAAAGGCGCGAAAACGGCTATGTTCTGGCTGGGGTCAGGGCAGGATCATCCGCAATTGCATAACCCTGACTATGATTTCCCAGACGCACTTATCCCGGTAGGAGTAGACGTATTTGTTGCCGCAATTCGATCACTTAATGGCTGAAACTTCAGTTTACGAGATCGCTCACTATTCCAACGGCATCAATGACTGTCTTAGTGTCATCTGATATCGACAGGATTTCGTCATCCACGCGAATATATCGCTGACCGGCGGGTAGGGGCTTCAACTTCCAGCCGTCCAGGTCATCAAGATAATCAAAATTCAGATCGTTAGGGATTTTCTGACCTCGTGTATAACGCTTGATCTGTCCAGGCGGTACACCAACGCCATTATTGGTCTTTATCGACTTTTCGATTTTCGACTTGTCTGGGCCTTTCCCTTTGCCCTTGTTGTCTTTTGCGTCCGCAAGACCAACCGTTGCGGCGACTGCGCAAGTCGCCAGAAGCCCAATAGACATTACTTTCATAAGCAGAATCCTCCCAAGATGGTCGGAGGGTAATCTGTTGTTGAGGGCGTTGTCCAATGGTATTCAATTAAGTGAATGCAAGGGTGCGCAACTACTTTGACTATTGGAATCTGGGTTTGTTTTTGCCCCTCTCAGTCTTCGACAAAACGAACCTTACCAATAAACGGCAGGTTGCGATTGCGCTGCGCGTAGTCGATCCCGTAACCCACAACGAATTCGTCCGGAATTTCAAAGCCGATCCAATCGGAACGGAAATCGACCTCGCGCCGGCTGGGTTTGTCCAGCAAGGCAATGGACTTGAGTCGGCTTGGCTTGCGGCTGCGCAAGAGTTTTGTAACGTGGTTCAGCGTGTGGCCGGTGTCGACAATATCCTCGACCGCTAAAACATCGCGCCCTTCAATCGCACCGCGCAAGTCCTTGAGAATGCGTACTTCCCGGCTGCTTTCCATCGCGTCTCCATACGAGGATACTTCGAGGAAATCGACTTCGATCGGCAGGTCCAGCTCGCGCACCAGATCCGCGATGAAGACGAAACTGCCGCGCAGCAGGCCGACCACGATCAGCTTGTCGGTATCTCCGAATTCTGCCGTGATTTCGCGGCATAATTCCTCGATTCGGGCTGCAATCGCCTTGGCCGAGATCATCGTATCTATCACATATGCGCGGTCGCTCATCGCTGCCCCCTTGATCTTTGGCGCGCAACATACGACATGACGCGCCATTGTCACCTGAAAAACCGGACGCCATGCCTACTCATTCGGAAACACGTCACCTTCCTTACACTGCTCAGCAGATGTACGAGCTGGTCGCGGACGTGGCAAAGTATCCCGAGTTTCTGCCGTGGTGCGCAGCTGCCCGCATTCGTCGGACCTATGCGGCGGGCGAGGCGCAGGTCATGGAAGCCGATCTGGTGATCTCGTTCAAAGTGTTCCGCGAACGGTTCGGCAGCCGGGTGACATTGTTTGCCGATCAGAGAAGAATCGACACTGAATATCTGGACGGCCCATTCAAATACATGAAATCCGACTGGCAATTCGCTGACGCCGACGATGGCGGATGCAACATCACGTTCCACGTGGATTTCGAATTCAAGAACGCGATCCTTCAGGGGATCATCGGCGTGGTCTTCAACGAGGCTATGCATCGGATCGTTCAGGCCTTTGAGACCCGCGCAAAGGACTTGTACAGCTAGGTCTTTACCCCGGGTTGGCGGTCGCTAGACTGCGCCCATGACCGATTTTACCACATCACTGGCAGCCTTCGCGGCGGGGCCTATCACGACGACTTTGCAGACGCGGGTCGTTACGTCTCTTTCTGTTTTGGACTGGATTGCTGTCGGGCGTGCCGGAGTTGATGAGCCTGTTTCCCGGACAGTGCGCGACCTCGTGCTTGGCGAAGGGGGTGCGGAACAAGCAAGCCTTTTTGGTGGAGGTGCGGCACCCCTGCGCGGTGCTGCATTGGTAAACGGAACCGTGTCGCATGCCCTAGACTATGACGACACGCATTTCGCCCATATCGGCCATCCATCGGTTGCCGTCCTTCCGGCGGCGCTGGCGCTAAGCGAATGGGACGATCGTATTCTGGTCGATCTCCTTGAAGCCGCGCTGGTTGGGATGGAGACGTCCATTCGGATCGGCCTCTGGCTGGGGCGTGATCACTATCAGGCGGGCTTTCACCAAACGGCAACGTCCGGTGCGTTTGGTGCGGCTGTCGCTGCAGGGCGCATACTGGGGTTCGACGTCGAACAGATGCGCAAAGTTCTGGGCCTGACGGCGACTAGGGCTGCCGGTCTAAAGGCGCAATTCGGAACGATGGGAAAACCTTATAACGCGGGTCTTGCGGCCTCTGCCGGGGTTGAGGCAGCTTTGTTGGTAGCATCGGGATTCGATCCCAATTCAGACGCGCTGGAAGGGTCCTATGGATTCGGCGCGACACATAAAGGACAGTCTGACATTGCAGCCTCATTGGATGGGCTGGGTGCGGAATGGCTTTTTGAAAGCGTCAGTCACAAGTTTCATGCCTGTTGCCACGGATTGCACGCCGCGCTTGAGGCCGCGCGCGACCTGGATATCGCCGAACCGGAAGTCGCCGAGATCAAGATCAAGACGCATCCAAGGTGGATGAGCGTCTGCAACCAGACATCCCCGACAACTGGCCTTGGTGCCAAGTTCTCATATCGGACGGTGATTGCGATGCAGGCGCTTGGCTATGATACGGCCCTGCCAGGCAGCTATTCGGACAAGATATGCGCCGACCCGCGTCTAGTATCCTTGCGGGACCGAGTCTCTGTCGAAGCGGATAACAGTTTGTCAGAAACGCAGGCGCAGCTGACCTTGTTGCGCCGGGATGGGGCAAGGCGCGAGGCCACGCATGACCTGTTGGCCCCCATGACTTTGTCAGATCGTGAGGACCGGGTGCGCGGCAAGGCCAACAAGCTAATCGGAACAGATGACGCGGACGCGATCTGGTCGATGCTGAGCACCGGAGGCCGCGCCCGCGATTTGTCTGCGTTGCTGGCGGGTTAAGTCACGCGCCAGTGCAACGGGAAACCCGGTTCAAACACTGTGACGGGTCCGTCATCGGATTCGATCTTGTCCGAGTAATCTACTGGTTCGCCCTTGGTCAGGGTGATGGTTTCCTCGTTCACCGGCAGGCGATAGAAAGCCGGGCCATTCAGCGAAACAAAGCCTTCCAGCTTGTCCAAAGCGCCTTCACGGTCAAACATTTCCGCCACCAGCGACATTGTATTGGTCGCCGTGAAACATCCCGCACACCCACAGGCCATTTCCTTGTTTGCGTCGGTGTGGGGTGCGCTGTCCGTACCCAGGAAATACCGCGCATCGCCCGAAGTCGCTGCCGCCAGCAGAGCCAGTCGATGTTCTTCGCGCTTGGCGACAGGCAGGCAATAGTAGTGCGGCTTGATTCCACCAACGAGGATGTGGTTGCGGTTGATGATCAGGTGGTGCGCCGTGATCGTTGCACCCAGATCTTTGTCATTGGATTTGACGTATTCGACACCGTTCGCGGTCGTGATGTGCTCCATCACCACGCGCAGTCCGGGTGTGGCCTTGCGGATCGGATCCAGAACACGGTCGATGAACACAGTTTCGCGGTCAAAAATGTCGATCTCGGCGTCGGTCACCTCACCATGCACGCACATGGGCAGGCCAATCTCGGCCATCTTTTCCAGCACCGGACGCACTTTGTCGAAATCCTGCACGCCCGAGGCAGAGTTGGTTGTTGCGCCCGCCGGGTACAGTTTGACCGCTTTGACCAGACCGCTTGCATGAGCTGCGGCCATGTCTTCGGGGTCGGTATCCTCGGTCAAGTACAGCGTCATCAACGGCTCGAACGTCATGCCCTCGGGCAGCGCGGCCAATATGCGGTCGCGATAGGCGGCGGCCTGATCGCCGCGCACGACGGGCGGCACAAGGTTCGGCATGATGATCGCGCGGGCAAAATGACGCGCGGTTTCGGGCAGGACGGCCTGCAACATCGCGCCATCGCGCAGGTGCAGATGCCAGTCGTCGGGGCGGCGGATCGTGAGGGTATCGGTCATGGCCTTCCGCTAGCACAGCGGACCCGGCGGTGAAAGACCTTCAATTCGGTCCCAGACCTTGTCAATCAGTCCGATCGTCGTAAGTCCCGGAAAGAACACGGCCTTGACGCGCGCGGGTGGTCATGAACTGTTGTGGCAAGGGAGAGATCGAAACATGACACAGCCAGATTCCATCGACGCCGTCCAATCCATGTTGGGTTCACAGGGCTATGTCTGCGGGCGTGCGCTGGCGACGGTGGTGTTTCTGTCCCTGAAACTGGGCCGACCACTGTTTCTGGAAGGTGAGGCTGGGGTGGGCAAGACCGAGATCGCCAAGGCCCTTGCCGCCGGTCTGAATCGGCGCCTGATCCGGCTGCAATGCTACGAAGGTCTGGATGCTTCTTCCGCTGTTTACGAATGGAACTTTCCGGCGCAGATGGTGGCGATCCGCACGGCCGAAGCCTCGGGCGGGGCGGATCGGGGCACATTGCAGACCGAACTATTCTCGGACGAGTACCTGATCGAACGCCCGCTGCTGCAGGCGATGCGCCCGGATGAAAACGGCGCGCCGGTCCTGTTGATCGATGAGCTTGATCGCACAGACGAACCGTTCGAGGCGTTCCTGCTCGAAGCGCTCAGCGATTTTCAGGTCACGATTCCTGAACTGGGCACGGTCAAAGCACCGGAGCCGCCCATCGTTATCGTCACCTCGAACCGCACACGTGAGGTGCATGATGCACTAAAAAGACGCTGCCTCTATCATTGGGTCGACTACCCCGATTTCGACCGAGAAATCGAAATCCTGCACGCGCGCGCGCCGGAAGCTGCCGAAGCGCTTAGCCGTGAGGTCGTGGCCTTTGTTCAGCATCTACGCACCGAAGACCTGTTCAAGAAACCGGGTGTGGCTGAGACGATAGATTGGGCCAAATGCCTGCTTGCGCTGGACGTCATCAACCTCAGCCCCGAAGTGATCGGAGACACCCTGGGTGCGATCTTGAAATACCAGGACGACATCCAGAAATTGCAGGGGTCCGAGGCGAAACGAATACTGGATCAAGCCAAAGCGTCGCTGGAACCAGCCTGATGGCTGAACAGCTTCCGATCGACATTCCGGACAACCCCAAGCTGGCGCAAAACATCACCCATTTCGCACGCGCGTTGCGTAAGGCCGGGCTACCGATAGGGACGGGTCGAGTGGTGGATGCTATTCGCGCGGTTCAGGCGGCGGGGTTCACGGAAAAACAGGATTTCTACTGGACATTGCACGCCTGTTTTGTGAACCGCCCGGAACACCGCGCTATATTTGCACAGGTCTTTCGCCTCTATTGGCGTGACCCCCGATATCTTGAGCACATGATGTCCATGATGCTGCCTGCCATTCGCGGCGTACAGGAAGAACGCAAGGCTGACGCGGCCGAAAAGCGCGCGGCCGAGGCGTTGTTGGACGGGGTTGAACGTGATCTGCCCGAGGTGGCTGAGCAGCAAGAAGAATCCGAGTTAGAGATCGACGCCTCGCAAACGGCGTCCTCCGAGGAACGTCTGCGCAGTCTGGACTTTGAGCAGATGAGCACCGCCGAGATCGCGCAAGCTAAGCGCATGCTGTCGCGGCTTGCTCTGCCGGTGAAGCCCATAGAATCCAGGCGCGGTCAGGCCAGCCATCTGGGACATCGCATCGACCGGGCGCGGACATTGCGCGCCGCGATGCGTCAGGGTGGAGAGTTGCGCGATATTGCCAAGCTGAAGCCGAAACCTCGATGGCCCAATCTTGTTGTGCTTTGCGATATTTCGGGGTCGATGAGCCAGTACAGCCGGATCGTCCTGCATTTCCTGCATGCGGTGTCGAACGCCAAAGGGGCGGGCTGGGCCAAGGTTCACGCGTTCACCTTTGGGACGCGTCTGACGAATATCACCCGTCATCTTCAGCAGCGCGACGTAGATGCCGCACTGGCCGCCGCCGGGGCTGAGGCTCAGGATTGGGAAGGGGGAACGCGGATTGGCGAATGCCTTCATGCGTTCAACCGCGACTGGTCGCGGCGGGTCATGGGGCAGGGTGCTGTGGTCCTATTGATTTCGGACGGGCTGGATCGCGGAGACCCCGAGGCGTTGGGTAAAGAGACGGAGCGATTGCACCTGTCTGCGCGTCGTCTGATTTGGTTGAATCCATTGCTACGGTGGGATGGGTTCGCGCCCAAAGCGCAGGGCGTCGCGGCCATGCTGCCCCATGTTGACAGTTTCCGCGCTGGTCACTCGATCGCGTCGTTGGAAGATCTGGCCAATGTCATCTCGAAACCCGATGACGTGGGTGAGAAAGCGCGGTTGATGACCGCGCTTTCCGACTAAGTATCAGCTCAGCTGTTCTTCGTTGCACTTGCGGGCCATTTCCATGGCTTTGTAAGTGCCGGTCAGATCAACGGTGAAGGCAAATTCCTTTTCCGGGAACACAACCATGACCTTTTGCTTGGCGAGGTCATCGGCGAATTGGGGATCGTCGGACAGGACGTAACCACCTGAGTAACCCTTGGTGATGTTGCCCTTCATACCGGTAGCTTCACCAACATAGATGTTGTCGCCCAGCAGGACCGCGACAGCTTCTTTTTCACCGCGCTTGATGTCGGTCTTGGCCTTGGTGAAGACGCCAACATAGCCCACGCCACGATCTTCGGTCAGGCCCATTTGAACGACGTTTTCAGCGTCATCAACAGCTTCGATCAGGCAGGATTTCTTGTCCTCGTCAATAAATACTTTCCAACCTTCAACCTCGCCGTAACGCAGGAACGAGTCTGCGGATGCAACGCTTGCGGTGAACAGGCCAAGTGCCATTCCGAGTGTAAAAATGCGTTTCAACTCTCTGTCTCCATTGTCAAAAATTAATATGCGCATACTGGAATGCAGCAGCTACGCATGTAGGCTATAATCTGGGCCGGGTGCAATCAATGATTTGTGGGCTGCTTGGCAATCTGGGCTTGTGTACGCCGATGCAATTTAACAGACAGGTCGAACATCCGGTATTCGCCTTAAGGCTTACTTTTCATTGCGCCAAACCTGCCTATGTTGGTTCAGAACACGCCGGGAGGGTGCAATGGACAGATTCGACAACAGCCCAGAGACGGCCCTGAAATGGCATGACGAAGGTCATCCAACCGCGTTGGCCACGGTGGTTGAAACCTGGGGTAGCGCGCCGCGCCGCGTCGGCGCACAGTTGGTGATCGCCGCAGACGGGCGGATCGAAGGGTCGGTATCCGGCGGCTGTGTCGAAGGCGCGGTCATCGTCGAAGCGCTTGAGGCGATGGACGAAGGTGATGCGCGCCTGTTGGAATTTGGCGTCAGCGATGAGGACGCTTTTGCCGTGGGTTTGGCCTGTGGCGGAACGATCCGCGTTTTAGTGGAACCTATCGGTTCGGTCCTGCCAGAATCCATGTTGCGAGATCTGGTCAAAGCCCGCGCACAGCGGGAACCGGTGGCCTATGAAGTTAATACCGAAACCGGTCACCGGGCTTTGCGCCGCAACGCTTATCCGGTTCGAATGCGGATGGACCGATCAGGTTTTGAAGAAGACGGAAAGACATTTGTTGCGGTTCATAACCCACCGCTACGCTTAATAATTGTGGGCGCAGTGCACATTGCGCAGGCGCTGGTTCCGATGGCCCGGATCGCAGGATATGATCCGGCCATCATCGACCCGCGCGATGCCTTTGCCTCTCGTGCCCGTTTCCCGGGCGAAACCATCCTGACTGATTGGCCGGACGAGGCGGTGGCCAAGCTGGGCATGGATACGCGAACCGCTGTTGTCTTGCTAACGCATGACCCCAAGTTGGACGACCCGGCTTTGGAATCCGCCTTGAAGGCGGGCGTGTTTTATATCGGGGCTCTGGGGTCCACGCGTACGCATGCCAAGCGGGTTGCTCGCATGAAAGAGGCGGGTTTTACGGACGAACAGATTGCCCAGATCCACGGACCGATTGGATTGGACATCGGCGCGGCGGGTCCGTCCGAGATCGCGGTGGCCATCCTCGCCCAGATGACGGCCGTGCTGCGGGGCAAGGCGTGAAATTCGGTCCCGTTCCTGTCGCCGAGGCCACCGGCGCGATCCTTGCACACTCCGTCCAGGTTCAGGATGCCAAGTTGCGCAAAGGATTGCTGCTGACTGCCGAACATGCGGCTCATCTGGGTGCAGCTGGATATGATGAGGTCACAGTTGCGCAGCTTGAGCCCGGCGATTGCCACGAAGACGAGGCTGCTGAAATGTTGGCCGCTGCACTTGCGCCTGATCCAGATGCCGCCGGATTACGGGTAACGCAGCCGTTTACCGGGCGCGTGAACCTGCTGGCCGACGGGCCGGGTGTTGTCGAATTGGACGTTGCGGCCCTGCAGGAGTTCAACTGCGTCAACCCGATGATCACAGTAGCGACGGTGCCGCAATATCAACAGATGGGTCCGGGCGGGATGGTCGCCACAATCAAGGTGATATCCTACGCCGTTCCAAAGGATGACGTCGTGCAGGCCGCTGGTCTGGCTAGGGCCTCGATTCGTCTGGTGGCACCGGTACATAAAACGGCAGGGCTGATCGTAACGGATATTCCCGGAGGTCCAACCAACGAAAAGGGGATCGCAGCCATTCGCGGCCGGGTAGAAACCCTTGGCATGGACCTCAGCGATGTACGGATCGTTCCACACAAAGCCGAACCGCTGTCGGAGGCTATTTCAGAGGCTGCCGGTGACATTGTGATGATCCTGACCGGCTCTGCGACATCTGATGTTTTTGATGTTGCACCTCAGGCCGTGCGGGCGGCTGGCGGTCAGGTGGATAGGTTCGGCATGCCTGTCGATCCCGGCAATCTGCTGTTTCTTGGATCACTCGGCCCAAGGCCAGTAATCGGATTGCCCGGATGCGCCCGTTCGCCTGCATTGAACGGCGCGGATTGGGTCTTGTCGCGGGTTGCTTGCGGCATCGAAACAACCGGCGCGGACATTGCTGGGATGGGGGTTGGCGGGCTGTTGAAAGAAATCCCGACGCGGCCGCAACCACGCGCGTCGCGCAAAAGGTGATGTGGCAGATTTTAGCTTTTCTTCTTAGGCGGCCGAGATAGAAAAGACGACCCCTACGAACGTCGGATATTGGCGCTAAATATTTTTGTTCTCAAACAAATTTTCCCGTGTTTAACTCGGCGACAGCGATAAAAGCCAATAGGGGAGGATCTTATGACCAAGGTCTCAATGACCGTGAACGGTAAGACCGTGAGCGGTGAGGTGGAAGGGCGGACGTTGTTGTCCGGTTTTCTACGCGAGAATCTCAATCTCACTGGCACTCATGTGGGTTGCGATACAGCGCAATGCGGCGCGTGTGTTGTTCATGTGAACGGCGAGGCCGTGAAGTCCTGCAATATGCTGGCGCTTGAGGCAGACGGGGCTGATGTGGGCACGATCGAAGGCCAGGCTAACCAAGATGGCTCGCTGAACGTGATTCAGCAGGCATTTCAGGACCATCACGGCCTGCAATGCGGTTTCTGCACACCGGGAATGGTCATGAGTGCTGCAGCACTGCTGAAAGAAAACCCGCGCCCGACCGAAGCCGAGGTGCGCAAGTATCTGGAAGGCAACCTGTGCCGTTGCACCGGCTACCACAACATTGTCAAGGCGATCATGGCCGCATCTGGTCAGGACGTCAGCAGCATCGCTGCCGAATGATGCCGCTGCGGGCGTCCGATGAAGCGCCCGTGGGAAGACATAGGATGCACAGCATCCGTTTATGGGAGGAGAACAAGCAATGCCCAAAGACAGTGGCATCGGAGCCAGTTCCAAGCGGCGCGAAGACGTACGCTTTCTGACGGGAGCGGGCAATTATACCGACGACATCAACGTACATGGCCAGGCCTATGTACATTTCCTACGGTCCGACATCGCGCATGGACGGATCCAAAGTATCGACACCTCTGCAGCTGAAGGCATGCCGGGCGTGGTGAAGGTTTTCACCGGCAAGGATTTCGAAGGCGTGGGCGGGATGCCCTGCGGTTGGGAAGTGACCGACAAGCACGGCGCGCCGATGCAGGAGCCGCCGCACCCCATTTTGGCACAAGGTAAGGTGCGCCATGTGGGCGACCCGATTGCGGCCGTTGTGGCAGACAGCCTCGAACAGGCCCGTGATGCGGCCGAGGCGATCGATCTGGATATCGAAGAACTGCCGGCTGTCATGAACATGAAAGCTGCTGCTCAGGATGGGTCGACGCTGGTTCACGACGATCTGAAAAACAACATCTGCTATGACTGGCAATTGGGTGAGACGGACGACGCCAAGGTCGATGAGGTCTTTGCCAATGCAGCTCACGTAACGACGCTGGATCTGGTCAACAACCGCCTGGTCGCAAACCCGATGGAACCGCGTGTGGCGGTGGGTGAGTACAAGCGTGGTACGGACGAATACACGCTATTTACCACGTCGCAAAACCCGCATGTGATCCGCCTGCTGATGTGTGCTTTTGTTCTGGGCCTGCCCGAACATAAAGTGCGCGTGGTGGCCCCGGACGTGGGCGGCGGTTTTGGCACCAAGATATTCCACTATGCGGAAGAAGCGTTCTGCACCTTTGCCGCCAAGGCCTGCAATCGCCCGGTCAAGTGGACCTCAAGCAGGTCCGAGGCGTTCATGTCCGATGCCCATGGCCGCGACCATGTCAGCAAGATCGAGTTGGCGCTGGATGCAGACAACAACTTCATCGGCCTGCGCACCAACACCTATGCGAACCTTGGTGCGTATCTGTCGACCTTCTCTAGCTCAGTTCCGACCTGGCTGCACGGCACGCTGATGGCAGGCAACTACAAGACGCCGGTCATTCAGGTGAATGTGAAGGCGATGTTCACCAACACGGTGCCGGTGGACGCCTATCGCGGCGCTGGACGCCCAGAGGCGACCTACCAGCTGGAGCGTGTCGTTGACAAAGCTGCACGCGAGTTGGGTGTTGATCCGATTGCCCTGCGCCGTCAGAACTTTATCACTCAGTTCCCCTATGACACTCCGGTCGCACTGACTTATGACACCGGGGATTACAACGGGACGATGGACAAGCTTGAGGTCGCTGCCGATCTGGCGGGTTTCGCCGCGCGTCGGGCCGAAAGCGAAGCCAATGGCAAGCTGCGTGGTCTGGGCATCAACTGCTATATTGAGGCCTGCGGTATCGCGCCTTCGAACATCGTCGGGATGCTGGGGGCCCGCGCGGGTCTGTATGATGCCGCAACTGTTCGGGTGAACGCCACCGGTTCGATCAGCGTCATGGTGGGCGCACACAGCCACGGGCAGGGGCACGAGACGGCCTTTCCGCAAGTCGTAGCCGACATGATCGGTATCGACGAGTCGATGGTCGAGATCGTTCATGGTGACACCTCCAAGATCCCGTTTGGTATGGGCACATACGGTTCGCGTTCGCTGGCCGTTTGTGGTTCGGCCATGGTCAAGGCGACGGAAAAGGTGATCGAGAAAGCGAAGAAGATCGCGGCCCACCTTTTGGAAGCGTCCGAGGCCGATATCGAGCTTAAGGACGGTCAGTTCAGCGTCGCGGGCACGGACAAATCGGTGGCCTGGGGTGATGTGACCCTGACGGCTTATGTTCCGCACAACTATCCGCTGGAAGTTGAGCCAGGGTTGGAGGAGACCGCGTTTTACGACCCGGCCAACTTTACTTACCCCGCCGGTGCATATGCGTGCGAGGTCGAGGTTGACCCCGAGACCGGTCAGGTGACCATCGAGGCCTTCACTGCCGCTGACGACTTTGGCAACATAGTCAACCCGATGATCGTCGACGGTCAGGTTCATGGCGGTATCGGTCAGGGTATTGGTCAGGCGCTGCTGGAAAACTGTGCCTATGACGAAAACGGTCAGTTGCTGAGCGCGTCTTTCATGGATTATGCGATGCCGCGCGCGGATGACGTACCTTTCTATGGTGTCGATCATTCCAGCCAGACGCCCTGTACGCATAACCCGTTAGGTGTGAAGGGCTGCGGCGAAGCCGGTGCAATTGGCTCGCCGCCGGCGGTGGTCAATGCGGTGTTGGATGCGCTGAACTCGGGCGGCAAGGCGGTCGATCACATCGATATGCCGGTGAGCCCGTCCCGCGTCTGGGCGGCGATGAACAGCTGATTGGTTGGGTGGGCTGGGGGCTCTGCCCCCAGACCCCCGGA